>JANPIL010000337.1:0-3487 GCA_031424975.1 Sphingobacteriales bacterium | reverse complement strand
GCCAAAACCAGCCATGAACCGTGGTGTGCCGGGCTGCACTTCGGGGCCTTTGGTGAGCCAGTTGCCGCGCGTGAACACAAAACTTTTACGGTGGAAATCCGGGTTGTTTTCCAGCAGGATCGGGGTGCGTTCCACGGCTTTGTCGTCGCGGTTGAGCAACGCCAAAATAGTATCTTTTACGGAGGCAAAACCCGGGTTGCCGTGGCCGGGCAACTCGTCCATGAAGTGAATCCACCGGATCATCACGCCGTAATCCTGCGGGTTTTTGGCTTTCGGGTTGTGCGCCACAAAATACAGCGTATGCCTACCCGGCGTGGGCACAATGTCCATGAGAACCTGCTTGGAATTCCAGACGTTGGCCTCCGCATTTCCGGCAGGCAGCGTACCGATCACTTCGCCATCCAGCCGGTCACGGCGGATTTCCACACGGCAGTCCTTGCCGCCAAAACCGGCACTGAGCAGCAAGTGCCGCTTGCCGGTCAGGTTCACGTTTTTCAGCCGCGCGAAGCCCCCGTGACCGATGCCCGCAAATTTGCCATCGGCCAGGGCGGCATTGGTGAGCGTATCAAATGAGTGCGCGTGGATTTTCGGCTCGGTCACTTTGAGCAACTGTTCCATTTGGTGGGTTTTGGCAAGCATTTGATTGTCAGCCGCCTGCGATTTCACCCACGCCTTGATTTGCTGCACGTTGGCTTGGTCTCGTGGCTGGTATTGCGTGAGCACCGGCGATTCGTCGGGGATATCCTCGTCGCGGGTGTTGTTGAAAAATGCCAGCGACTCGTAAAACTCCCCGTGCCGCACCGGGTCGTAGGGGTGGCTGTGGCATTGCACGCAGCCCATGGTTGTGCCCTGCCACACCTCCCAGGTATTGCTGTTGCGGTCAATGACGGCCGTGGTGCGGAACTCCTCGTCGTCGGTGCCGCCTTCGTCGTTGTTGGTGGTGTTGCGGTGGTAGGCAGTGGCAACCAGTTGGTTTTCAGTGGGTTTCGGTAGTAAATCGCCCGCCAGTTGCTCAATCGTGAACCGGTCAAAAGGCTTGTCTTCGTTGAAGGAGTTGATTACATAATCGCGGTATTGCCACACGTTGCGCGGCTGGTCTTTTTCGTAGCCCTTGCTGTCGGCATAGCGCGCCAAATCGAGCCACATGGCCGCCCAGCGTTCGCCATAGTGCGGCGAGGCCAGCAACCTGTCCACTTGGTTTTCGTAGGCATTGCCGGCTTTGTCACTTTTAAAAGATACTATTTCGGCTTCGGTGGGTGGCAAGCCGGTAAGGTCAAGCGTGAGGCGGCGCAGCAGTGTGGCGCGGTCGGCTTCGGGCGAGGGCCGCAGGTTTTCCTGTTTGAGCTTTGCCAGGATAAATTCGTCCACCGGATTTTTGGCCCAAGCCGTGTCATTTTTCGGGATTGCGGGCATCACCGGCTTCAGGTACGCCCAGTGATCCTGCCAGTTTGCGCCTTGGCTGATCCATTTGCGCAGCGTCTCGATTTCTGCGGGCGGCAGCGGTTCGGCGTGGTAGGGCATCCGTTCGTCCAAATCGGTGTGCGTCAGGCGTTTGATGAACTCACTGCCATCCGGGTTGCCGGGGATGATGGCGGGCTTGCCCGAATCGGTGGGGCGCAGCGCATCCTCGCGCGAGAACAGGCTGAACCCGGCACTTTCCTTTACGCCGCCGTGGCACGAAATGCATTTGGTGTTCAGAATCGGGCGGACTTCGGCGTTGAAATCCACTTCCTGCTTCGGGAAAAGCAAAAAAATGGCGGCGCATACAACCGCGCCGAGGCCAATCACTATGAACAGTTTCTTGTAATGCCGCATGGCTCCGAATTTTGTGGAAGGGAACCAAAGATACGCAATCCAACCCAATCTTTGATTCATCATAAAATAAACCTCACCCCCGGCCCCTCTCCTACTGAGAGGGGAGCAAAAGCCCCTCCCTTGCGGGGAGGGGTGGGGGTGGGGTTGTTGGGAATAGTATCTCCCGGAAAATCCAAACCCGCCTTTCTTTGTATCCGGAAAAACGGGTTTCAGGCCGGTTGGCGGGCGAGTTTGCTTTTGCGGTAGCCGTACAGGAAATAAATGAGCAGGCCGATGGCCAGCCAGCCCACAAACACCAGCCAGTTGGATACGCCCAATTCGGTCATCAAATAGAGGTTGGTCAGGATGCCCAGAATGGGGATCAGCGAATAATTCTTGCGGAAACTGACCACCGCCAAAGCCCCCCAAACCAGCCAGAAAACCGACAGGAGCGGCTTTTGGGTAAGGGTTTCGATGAAGCCGATGTAGATGAACGTAACAGCCAAGGCCACCGCCAAGCCGATGCCCACCAAGTACTTGCCATTGACGTAAGGCACTTTGAAACGGGCATCCCTGCTCAGTTGGTGCGTATCCAGATACAAAATGCCGCCGCATACCACAATGAACGCGAACAGCGTGCCCACGCTGGTAAGGTCGGTGACGAACTGCATATTCAGGAACAGCGATGGGATGCCCACCAGCAGCCCGGTGACCAGCGTGGCGAAACCCGGCGTTTTGTGGCGTGGATGGATTTTCGAGAATCGCTTCCAGATCAGCCCGTCGCGGCTCATAGTCATCCAGATGCGCGGCTGGCCCACCTGGTAGGCCAGCAGCGCACTGGTCATGGCGACAACGGCACTGACAGCAATGATGCTGCCCATCGTGTTCAAAAACGTCTTGACCGGGCCGTCGGCTTTCAGGGCCAGGTTGCCGAATACATACGCCAGCGGGTCATCCACGCGCAAATCCTTGTAATGCACCATGCCCGTGAGCACCAGCGCAATGAGCACGTAGAGCACCGTGCATATCACCAAGGCGTAAATCATGGCGCGGGGCATATCGCGCTGCGGGTTCTCGCATTCCTCGGCGGTGGTGGAGATGGAATCGAAGCCGACAAATGCGAAAAACACCGACGATACGCCCAGCAGCACGCCGCCCACGCCGTTGGGCGCAAACGGGTTCCAGTTGTCGGTATTGATGAAAAAAGCACCGGTCACGATTACCACCAGAATCACAATCACCTTGAAAATTACCAGTCCGTTGCTCGCATTGCGCGATTCCTTGATACCCACGTACACCAGCGCCGTAATCAGGGCCGTAACTAAAAATGCCGGGATATTCATCAGGATTCTTAACCCGCCCAGCATCGGGGCGGTCTCAAAAGCCTCGCTTTGTTTCACGATTTCGGGGGCCAACTGTGCCACGACATTGCTTTGGGCCGCCGCCTGGTGTTCCAAATACGCACGGTGGGCGGTGACGTAATCGGTGGCGAGATATTCGGGGAAGTGGACACCGAACCGCGACAGCATTTCGGTGAAATAGCCCGACCAGCCAATGGCAACCACCATGTTGGAAACCGCGTATTCAAGAATCAACGCCCAGCCGATAATCCACGCAACCACCTCGCCGAAAGACACATACGCGTAGGTGTAGGCACTGCCGCTCACGGGCACGGTGGCCGCAAACTGGGCGT
>JANPIL010000336.1:0-4750 GCA_031424975.1 Sphingobacteriales bacterium | reverse complement strand
GATGCTGCCAGCAGCCAGCAGTGTGAAAGCGGTTTTACGCAGGTAGTTTTTCGGAAACATGGTTCAAGGTGGGTTGGTGGTGAGGATGAGCGATTAATCAATTTCCAAAAAACCATAATTTAAATCAGAATGCAAGCGGTTGGAAAAAATATTGTCCCGAAGTTCGGGGTTTTGCCAAGCCGAGGAAGCCGAACGCCGCCAACCATGCGGCGGAGCTTTTGCCCGGTAAAGCCCGAGCCTGACCGTTGGACTTGGAAAGTCCAACTACGCTTGCCAACCAAAATAGTATCTTTCAAAAACCCCAAACCCGCTGGTTCTTTCAAGAGCCGATGCCGATACCGGTCTGACACACAGTGTCTGACCTGCGTTTCCGGAAAATCCCAATCTGAAATAGTATCTTTCAAAAAGCCCAAACCCGCTTGGTTTGGGGAGTCAGACATTGCCTTTCCGGCGTTCCTTCACCGCATGATCCACGGCGCGGGCGGTGAGAGCCATGAACGTGAGCGACGGGTTCTGGTTGCCCGTCGAGGTCATGGCCGCGCCATCGGTCACGAACACATTCTTGCAGGCGTGCAATTGGTTCCATTCGTTGAGCAGTGAGGTTTTGGGGTCGCGGCCCATGCGGCAGCCGCCCATCTCGTGGATGTCCAGACCCGGCGACTGCCCGGAATCGGATGGGTTGATATCACGGCAGCCCGACTTGTGCAGCATTTCGGAGCCTTGCTCAATGAAATCGTTCATCAGTTTCGTGTCGTTTTCATCATAATCCACTGATGTAACGAGCTGCGGAATTCCCCACGCATCCGTTTTGTCCTTGCTCAACCGCACGTGGTTTTCGCGTTTGGGAACCGTTTCGCCCTGCATCATCATGAACACCGACCAGCCGCCCGGTTTAGTGATGGTTTCCTTCCAGTCCGTGCCAAAACCTTGGCCGTGGCCTTGCTGCCAGCCGCTGCGTCCGGCGGCAAAAGCCACCATGTAGCCGCGCAAAAAGTCGGTTTCCTGCTTGCGCACATTCCTGAACGACGGCATGAACGCCGTGGTGGGGCGGCGGCCATAATAGTAGCCGTCTTCGTAGCCGTCCATGGTGGCGGTGAGGCTGCCACGGTAATTGTGGAAGGCCACGAAGCGGCCCAGCAGGTCGTTGTCGTTGCCCAAACCGTTGGGAAAGCGGCGGGAGGTGGAGTTGAGCAGCAGCAAATTCGTGTTCAGGCACGCCGCGTTTACAAAGACAATATCGGCAAAATAATCGGTTGTTTCTTTGGTCTGCGCGTCAATCACCCGCACACCGGTGGCCTTGCCTTTCTGTTCGTCATAAATGATGGAATGCGCCACCGAATGCGGCTTCAAAGTCAGGTTGCCCGTTCTTTCGGCCCACGGCAGCGTGGCCGAGTTGCTGCTGAAATACCCGCCGTAGGGGCAGCCCCGGTAGCACAGATGCCGCGCCTGGCACTGGCCGCGTCCCTGCTGCGTGTGGATTTCGTTGGGTTTTGTCAAATGCGCACAGCGGCCAATGATTACGTGCCGGTTTGTGTAGTTTTCGCGTACTTTTTGTTGGATGTGTTTTTCCACGCAATTCAACTCGAAGGGTGGTAGCACCTCGCTGTCGGGCAGGCTGTCAATGCCATCGCGGTTGCCGCTGATGCCTACGAATTTTTCTACGTGGCTGTACCACGGGGCCAAATCCTTGTAGCGGATGGGCCAGTCCACGGCAAAGCCGTCGCGGGCGGGGGCTTCAAACTCAAAGTCGCTCCAGCGTTGGGTTTGGCGCGCCCAAATCAGCGATTTGCCGCCTACTTGGTAGCCGCGTATCCAATCATAAGGTTTTTCCTGCACGTAAGGGTGTTCATCGTCTTTCACGAAAAAATGCTGCGTGGCCTCGTCAAACGCGTAGCAGCGGTTGACCACCGGATTTTCGCGTTCCGATTCAGCCGAAAAACGCCCCCGGTGCGAAAACTCCCACGGGTTTTTGGTGGCGGTCGGGTAGTCGGTCACGTGTTTTACGTCGCGTCCGCGTTCCAGTACCAAGGTTTTCAGGCCTTTTTCGCACAATTCCTTGGCTGCCCAGCCGCCCGAAATGCCCGAGCCGATTACAATGGCATCGTAGGTGTTTTGTGGTTTTGCTTTGAGATTCAGATTCATCGGGAAGATATTTTTGCGGATAAAGTTTGTTGAGTCAACCTCTTTTGTACTTTTGGACTAAATTTAGTTTAAATTATAAAAAAACAACGCTTATTTCGGCATCTTTCCGTTTCTTTTCTTTTTCGGGTTCATTGTTTCACCGCAAAGGATGCCCACCAAGAGCTTGCCCAAAAATAGTATCCCCGCTAAAGCCAAAGGTTCAGCCAGAGGCGGAAACGGGGCTTTCAGCTTTCAAAACATCTAAACCTGCTTTATGCAACACAAACACTTTTTCACACTTGCACTTTGCGGCCTGTCGCTGGCCGCTTGCGATTCGGGCAAGCAAACCTCGGAATCAGGAAGCGTGGCCGACACCACCGCTGCCGACTTATCGGCAACCGCCGCAGCAACGCTCAATACCCTCACCGATGAGGAAAAATCGCAGGGTTTCCGGCTTTTATTCGACGGACAAAGCACCCAAGGCTGGCACAGCTACCTGAAAGGCGACACCGTTGTTGGCTGGAAGGCCGAAGACGGAATATTAATGACTCCCGGCAAAACCGGAGCCGACTTGGTGACTGACGAGGAATTTGAAAATTTCGAGTTGCGTTTCGATTGGAACGTGGAAGCCAAAGGCAACAGTGGCGTGATTTACAAGGTGCTGGAAGATAAAAAATACCCGAACAGCTACGAAAGCGGCCCCGAATACCAGATCATTGACGACAATGGCTACCCGCCGTACGTGGACAAAGGCAAGGAAATAAGAATCAACGACCGGCAGAAATCCGGTGCCAACTACGATATGCAAGCCCCGGCGGCGTTCAAGGCCAACGCTCCCGGCCAATGGAACGAAGCCAAACTCAGCGTAAACAACAACCGAGTTGAGCACTGGCTCAACGGCGAAAAAGTGGTGGAATACGAATACGGCAGCAGCGAGTGGAAAAAGCAACTGGCCGCCAGCAAATTCACCAAATGGGCGTATGCCACGCCGCACGCCAAAGGCCGGATCGCGTTGCAAGACCACGACCACGTGGTAAAGTTCAGGAATATGCGCATCAAGGCAATATAAGGTGTATCCGTTGCATTGCAGACCGGTGAGGTTTTCAAAACCTCACCGGTCTTTTTACAGGCAGGTTTTGGGTTTCTGGGAGATACTATTTCAACAACCCTTCAATTATTTTATTTAACTTCCAATCAATGAAAGCACACAAAGTCACTATGCTCGGTACCGGGCTAATCGGTTATTTCTACACCCGCGCGCTGCATGAGCAACGCCGCCCCGACCGTGTACACACCGTTTACTCGCGCAATGCCGACAAAGCCCGCCAGTTTGCCCAAACCTGGGGCATTCCGAACGTCACTGACGATATGGCCGCCGCCATCAACGACCCCGAAACGGACACCGTGGTGATTGGCCTGCCCAACGATTTGCATCTGGAAGCCGTCCGGCTGGCGGCAGCTGCCGGCAAAGCCATCTTGTGCACCAAGCCGCTGGGCCGCAATGCCGCCGAAGCCAAGCAAATGCTCAACATGGTGGAGCAAGCCGGGGTCTTTCACGGTTACCTGGAAGATTTGGCCTACACACCCAAAACCTTAGAAGCCTTGGCCAAGGTTCAAAAAGGCATAGTGGGCCGGGTGCTGTGGGTACGTTCACGCGAGGCGCATCCCGGCCCGCACAGCGACTGGTTCTGGAATTTTGACCAATCAGGCGGTGGCGCGATGGTGGACTTGGGCTGCCATTGCATCGAGATTGCCCGCAACTACATTGGCAAGGATGTGCGGCCCGTAGAAGTGATGTGCTGGGCAGCCACGCAGGTAAAACCCATTGAGGCTGAGGATAATGCGATTGCCTTGGTCAAATACGCCAACGGAGCCATCGGCCAGTTTGAGGTGAGCTGGTGTTTCAGGGGCGGCATGGACCTGCGCGACGAGGTGAGCGGTACGGAAGGCATAATCCGGCTGGATCATTTCATGCGCACGGGCTTTGAGATTTTCTCGGCGGTGGGCGAAGGCGACTACGTGGCCGAAAAAGCCGAAAGTTCGGTTGGCTGGCTGTTTCCAACGGCCGACGAAATCCATTCGCTGGGCTACAATCATATGTTCACCGATATGTTTGACGCGATGGACAACGGCAAGCCGCCCATGGAAACGTTTTACGACGGCTACGTGGTCAATGCCATTTTGGATGCGTGCTACCATTCGGCCAAGTCCAAGAAATGGGAGCCGATAAGCATTGAAAACTGGCGCGGCCGCACCGATATCACCGAACCCAGCGTGTACGTGGATCACGATGCGCACCATTACTTGATTAAGGAAGAGAAAATGCCCGATGGCAAGACAAAACTGATTTTGAAAGAGAAAGCGACCGGCAAAATAGTGCAGCAGGTTTCCTGACCTGCCAAACTTCCTGACCGGCAGAGGGCGGGGCTTCGGCTCCGCCCTTTTTTTTTGGTGCGGCACAACATTTTTAGGCTGTTGCCAAACAGCACACGAACACCAAACCTCCAGCCATGCATTCCATCCTCGTCACCGGAGCCACCGGCAATGTGGGCACGGAAGTAATCCGGTTTCTGGTTGAATCCGGAAATTTCCAAAAGACCTTCCAACTTACGGCGGGCATCCGCAAGCC
>JANPIL010000335.1:0-5530 GCA_031424975.1 Sphingobacteriales bacterium | reverse complement strand
TAAAATAACGTGAGCTATGGGGTATGGCCTAAAAAGAGCAAAAGGGCCAAAGTTTTAGCAACTTTGTAGTGATCAAACCACCGATGCTAAACCTTGAACCCTTATGCCCGGCGAAGATAAAGAAAAAAAACTGATTGAAATTTTCATTGCCCTCGACGATTTTTGCAAACAACTCGATGCCTGGAAGCAAAGCCAGCCCGAACGTTTCCCGACTCGTGCCTGGGACAAGCCGCTGATGAGCGAGAGCGAATTGATGAGTATTTGTGTGTTCTATCATTATTCGGGCTACAAATGTTTCCAATACTACTATCAGGACATGGTGCAATTGCGTCTGAAAAGCTGTTTTCCACACCAAATCAGTTATGAACGGTTTTTGGTTTCGCTCCTGAAAGTCTTGCCCGGCCTGTATGTGTTCTTGAAATATTGCACGCTTAAAAGTCAACATACAGGGCTGTATTTCATTGATTCCAAACAACTGCCTGTTTGTCACAACCGGCGCATTCACTCCCACCGTGTTTTCGGGCGCATCGCCCGGCGGGGCAAATCATGAATTTCCTGGTTGCCCCCGCCAATGTGGCTGACAACAACCACCGGGTGCTGCACACGATGCTTGACGGCCTGAAAGGCGAATGCTACGGCGACAGGGGCCATGTGAGCCGCTTGTTCGAGCATTTTTACCTGCAAGGCTTGCAGACCATCACCAAACTCAAACCAAAGATGAAAAACCAACTGCCGCCCCTAAGCCAAAAACTGCGGTTCCAAAAACTGCGGTTGAAGAAGCGAGCCGTCATTGAATCAGTCAGTGATATCCTCACTTCGGTTCTGGATGTGGAGCATACCCGCCACCGAAACCCGTTTAATGCTTTGGCCCACATCTTTTCGGGCTTAATCGCTTGCCGCTTTTATGAGGGCAGACCTTCGGTTTTTGCACCTGATAATCAGTCACTTATGATTGCACAACCCCATAGTTCACGTTAAAATAGTATGTTTCAAAAAAGCCAAACCCCCCGCCCTTCCAAATCATGGGAAAGGCAGGGGGTTTGGTGAAAAATAGAGCCGGATTATTCGGCCTTTCAATCGTCCAGCCGTTAAATCTTCACCCACGCTTGGGTTTTGTGGCTTTCAATGATCTTGTCG
Organism: Sphingobacteriales bacterium; assembly: GCA_031424975.1. Classification (GTDB taxonomy): domain Bacteria; phylum Bacteroidota; class Bacteroidia; order Cytophagales; family 172606-1; genus Xanthocytophaga. The sequence continues at coordinate 4,393 of JANPIL010000335.1, read as the reverse complement.
CACACAACCAGTTCGCGCAGGCCGTCGGCGAAAGTCGGGAAAAGCGGGCTTTCGGGTTGTTTGCCCGCCGCCACGGCTTCATACACTTCCCTGAACAGTTGCTTGGAGCAATCGGGAAAACCCTCATTGTGGCCGCCCGGATACGAAATCAGTTGCGCCGCCTCGCGGTACACCAACGACGGGTCGCGGAGCAGGCTTTGATTGGCCGTTTCGCGTTTGCCAATCCACAACTCGTTCGGCTTTTCGGAGCACCATTCCAAGTTCTGCTTTGAGCCGGAAATCTCCACATTCAAACGGTTTTTGCGCCCCGCCGCAACTTGGCTCACCGTTACCACGCCCCGGTTTCCATTGTCGAAGCGCAACAAAACGTTGGCATGGTCTTCGGTATTGATTGGCACTTCCTGGTAGTCGTCGGCGGTCAGCATCTTGCCCGAATACGTTTCCACGGGTTTCAGCGGCTTCATGCGTGTCTTGTGTACCGTCGAAAAATCGGCCATCACTTCGGTCACGTGCAGGCTGGTCACGTATTCAATTAAGTCCATCAGGTGCGAGCCAATATCGGCAATGGCCCGCGACTCGCCCGATTTGTCGGGTTCCAGCCGCCAGTTGTAATCGGTGTTCAGAAACAGCCAGTCTTGAAGATACGAACCCATGACCGAGAAAACCTCGCCCAAATCGCCTTTTTCGCGCATGATTTTCATCTGGCGCACCAGCGGATAATAGCGCACATTGAAATGGATGGCATTGACCAAGCCTTTTTCGCGGGCAATGCGCACCAACTCTTCGGCCTCTTCGGTTTTGGTGGCCAACGGCTTTTCGCAAACCACGTTTTTACCCGCCAGCAACGCCGCCTTCGATTGGGGGTAATGCAAAAAATTGGGTGTGCAGATATGGACGCAATCAATGTCGGGATCATTGACCAATGCCTGAAAATCAGCGTAGTGGCGCGGAATGCCGAGTTGGTCGGCTTTGGTTTTGGCGAGGTCGGCGGTGGCTTCGGCCAAACCGACAACCTCTATGTTGGGCAAACGGCGCAGGGCTTCAATGTGGGCGGGGCCGATGAAGCCCGTGCCGGCAATGGCGACTTTCAGTTTTTTCATGGATGCGGGACAGGTTTGGGGTTTTAAGGGGATACTATTTTGAAAAAGTAAGGGCAGGCACTACAAACCGTTCATTTTTATCTTGGAACATTCGCATTACGCCGCTAAAAGTAGTGGTTGGCGGCGTATCCGCAAACAGCGCACCGGGAAAAGTTTTCGGATACGCCAAAATCAAAATGGCAGGTTTGGCCTTTTTGAAAGATACTATTTTCTTGTCATCCCGATTACGGCCAGCATCCGGCCCGACCGCTGGCCTTCCTTGCGGTACGAGAAATAATCGGCGTTGTGTTCAACCGTGCATAAGGGTGAAATCTCAATCTGCGCGGCCGGAATGCCGAAACCCGTCAGCTGGGCGGCGTTGGCGCGTTTCAAATCCACGAGAAACTTGTTGCGCTGGCCGTCAAACCGTTTAAAACGGTTTTCAAAGTTACCGGCCACATCGGCATCCACTTCAAAACTGTTTTCGCCGATGCACGTGCCCACGTAGGCAAAACAATTGGCAGCTTGCGTTCCGAAACCGGCCTGCATGGCTTGCAGTGTTTTGGTCACAATGCCCAACGCGACTCCTTTCCAACCGGCATGGATGGCCGCAACGGCTTGGTTTTTAGCATCATAGATTAAAATTGGTGTGCAATCGGCAATCGAAACGGCGACAAAAACACCGGGGCGGTTGGTGATGAATGCATCGTGGCGGTCGTAATCGCCGGGCTGCTCGGCCCGCAAAACAGTATCGCCATGGACTTGAAAACCCAGCGCCACCTGTTCCAGTCTGATTGCCAGACTGCCAAAAAACCGCCGCCTGTTTTCCAGCACATTCTCACGCCCGTCGCCCGACGACAAGCCCAGGTTCAGCGACACAAACGGCGCGCTGCTCACGCCGCCGTGGCGGGTGCTTTGCGCCGCCACCAAGCCGGGGAAACGTGAAAATATGGCGGGACGGTGCGAAAATGCGGGCGTTTCCGGGGTTTCGTGCATTTGGAAAGGGGATGGGTTTCGGGTTTTTCAAAGATACTGTTTTCCACGGCCAACCCGGCAGGGCGAAAGGCGCAAAAAAATATTGCCGCAGGCTGTTTACTTCCGTAAACTCCTGACGACCAACAATCACAGGGGATTTTTAGAAAGTGAGAGACCTTGCCCCCGGCTCCCAGCGAACACATCCGGATTACAAAACCGGCAAAAAACACTGGCCAGCCATCACCTGCCTTTCCATACCATTTTTAACACCCAGGAACCATGAAACCCATCCTTCCACTTGCCAAGGCCGGGCTGCTGGCTTTGGCGGTTGCCACCATTTTCCTGATCGGCTTGGAGCTGTATTGGCGCGGCCAAGGCTACGAGCTTTCGTACAACAACAACGAAGCCCTGTGGGCACACCAGCGGGCCAAGGTTTACCAGCCCGCCGAAAAAACCACGGTCTTCATCGGCTCGTCGCGCATCAAGTTCGACTTGGACATCCCGACGTGGGAACGCACGACAGGTGAAAAGGCCGTGCAATTGGCATTGGAAGGCACTTCGCCGCGCCAAATACTCCGTGATTTGGCCGACGATGAGAACTTCCGGGGCAAGGTGGTGGTGGACGTGACCGAAGGGCTGTTTTTTGCCCCGGACGGTACCCGGCCCGATCGCAAAGCCAACGAAAGCATTGCCTACTACCACAAGATTTCACCCACGCAGCGGTTCGGTTTCCAAGTGAACCGGGTGTTGGAATCGGCATTTGTATTCTTGGATTCGGAACGTTTCTCGATCAAGGCCCTGCTCAACGATCTGCCCCTGCCGCGTCGGCCGGAGGTATTCATCTATCCGGCCTTCCCCAAGAAATTCGTCACGGTGGCCTTCAGCGGACAAACCACCATGACCGATGCCTTCGTGGCCGACACGGCCATGCGCAACAAGATGATAGGCATCTGGATGCGTGCGGGCGGCTCGGCCAGCAGCCAAGGTGTGGGTGGCGACACGCTGCGGGGCATCATTGCCAGCACAAAAACGGCGGTGGAAAAGATAAAAGCACGCGGCGGCCACGTGTTTTTTGTGCGTACGCCCTCCAGCGGTGGCATCCTTGCCGCCGAAAAAACACAATATCCCCGCGCACTTTATTGGGACAGATTGCTGCGCGAAACCGGCTGCGAAGGCATCCATTTCCAGGATTATCCGGCCATGGCGCATTTTGAGTGCCCCGAGTGGTCGCACCTAAAACAGGCCGATGGCAAGGTATTCACCAAGCAACTGGCCGGAATCCTGCGAGAGAAAAACTGGTTTGCCCCCAACTCCACCCAACGCTAAACTCCCGAAACCATGCTGTTCAACTCCTATACCTTTTTCGTGTTTTTTGCGGCGGTGCTGCTGCTCTACAACCTGCCCGTATCTTGGAAAACCAAGAAAATAATCCTGCTGGTGTCGAGTTTCGTGTTTTACGCCGCTTGGAACCCGCCATTTATCCTGCTGCTTTGGCTGTCCACCATCGTGGATTTTGAGGTGGGCCGGCGGCTCTACCACCAGCAAGACCCGGTAAAGAAGAAACTGCTGCTGGTGGTAAGCTTGGCGGGCAACTTGGGTATGCTGTTCTTTTTCAAGTACGGTGGCTTTTTGCTCGACAACTTCGTGGCCCTGTCGTCGGCGTTGGGTTTTGATTACAACCCCGCCAAGCCCGACATTATTCTGCCCGCCGGCATTTCGTTTTACACGTTCACCACGCTCTCGTACACGATAGATATGTACAAACGCGAAAGTCCGCCCGTGAAATCGCTGCTTGATTTTTCGCTGTTCGTCACGTTTTTCCCGCACTTGGTGGCCGGGCCAATCGTGCGGCCGCCGCAGTTGGTGCCGCAATTCGAAACCCCGCGCAAGGCCACTTCCAAACAGTTCACGCAGGGTTTGTTTTTGCTCACGCTGGGTTTGTTCATGAAGGTTTTCCTGGCCGACAATATGCTGGCCAGCATTTCCGATTCGGTGTTCAACGCCCGGATGCCGCTGCAAACATTGGATTCATGGATGGGCGTGCTGGCATTTTCCGGGCAGATTTTCTTCGACTTTGCCGGATATTCCACCTGCGCCATCGGCATTGCGGCCACGCTCGGTTTTGTGCTGCCCGAAAACTTCCGCTACCCTTATGCCGCCACGGGCTTTTCGGATTTCTGGCGGCGGTGGCACATCACGCTCTCGGCATGGCTGCGCGATTATTTGTACATTCCGCTGGGCGGCAACCGCAAAGGCAACATCCGCACGTACGTAAACCTGATGGTGACCATGTTGCTGGGCGGCCTGTGGCACGGGGCCTCATGGACGTTTGTGGTTTG
>JANPIL010000334.1:0-2827 GCA_031424975.1 Sphingobacteriales bacterium | reverse complement strand
AATGAAAAAATGGCGATGAACACTCAACAAAACGTTTATGCCATGGTGAGGTGGTGTGTAAACTATAAGAGCGTGTTCGGGAATTTGAAAAGTTTGATAAACAATGCTGTTTCTGTCAAAATGCATTAGATTTTTCCCGAGAATAACGGATACGAAACCCCGAATGCAAAAATCTTTTTTTCGTAAAGACAAAAATTATTCGGGTTTCGAACATTGTTTTTCCAGATAACCAAAATATTATTTTGAAAATGCCGATTTCGGAGTGATAAAATTTCCGAACACCCTCTAAGTTTTTATCTTCGTTCAACGTTTGTCCCGTTGCACAGACACATTTTCAAAGGCACATCACCGCGCAAAAACGAATGTTAGTTAAAATTAAAAACCCATGAGTATATTAAGACAGATATTTCTTATTTCAATCTTATGTTTCGTTGATAGGCTCACCGAAGCCCAAAACCCTACAAAACAACGAGGCAGAGATTTAGGGATTCCTTTTGATGGAGTTACCGGGAAACACAATGCTATTACCGATGTGTCTGGCATAGAAGTTGGCTATAAAACCCTTATCAGTGGTTCTGGAAAGAAAGCCGTAAGAACCGGGGTTACTGTTATTTTACCCAAAGGCAGAACAGACAGGAGTTACCCGGCAGCTTGGTTTTCCCTCAATGGTGATGGCGAAATGACCGGACTACCTTATATCGAAGATTATGGCAAGGGGAATGGCCCTATAGCTATTACCAATACAAATAGCGTGGGAATAGTTCGGGACGCAGTAGGTGAATGGTGTATTAAAAAATTCTCAAATGATAATCAGGAGGATTTTTCATTTGGCTTGCCTGTGGCTACAGAAACTTGGGATGGAATGCTAAATGACATTAATGGATTTCATGTCAAAAAAGAACATGTATGGCAGGCTTTGGATAGTGCATCAAGCGGAAAAATAAAAGAAGGGAATGTTGGTGGCGGAACCGGCATGATTTGTTACTGGTTCAAAGGGGGAAGTGGGACATCATCAAGAATATTCACCATAGATTCTGCTCAATATACTTTGGGTGTTTTTGTGCAAGCTAATTTTGGCATAAGGAAAGACTTAGTGGTTTCCGGAGTTCCTGTAGGCAAACAAATACAAGACTTAGAGCCCATAGAAAATCAAGTAAACCGGAAAGATGGGTCAATTATAGTTATCGTGGCAACCGATGCTCCACTACTGCCGGGAGCATTAAAATTAGTAGCAAAAAGAGTCACGCATGGAATTGCCAGGACAGGATCGATTTCCAGTAATGGTTCCGGTGAAATTTTTTTAGCACTAAGTACTGCATCACCTACATACAATAGTAAGCACACAGTAGAAACTTGGAAAGTAATTTCAAAATGGAATCTCGATCAGATATTTAGAGCAACTGTTGAAGCAACCGAAGAAGCAATTATAAATGCGTTGTTAGCCGCAGAAGATATGGAAGGCAAAAATGGAAACAAAGTATTCGCTTTACCTCACAAGCGGTTACAGCAAATTTTAAAAAAGCATAACCGATAATTTCAGTTAACATTAGGTTTTTTGCAAGCTGGGCAGACAGAATAACCACGAACATTTGTAATGCTGTTCAGTTTGTTCGGGCAAGGACATGCATCGTTGAACTTTAGTTCTTAACTTCAATTTTATATTTTCAACCGACAGCGGTTATGGACAGACGGGATTTCATTTTCCAACCTGCACAAAGCCCTGAACATTAGCCTTAAATATGCCAACCGACCCAAAGGCGGGTTTGGCCTTTCCAAAACATACTATTTTCCTTGCCGCCTTACCTTCAGGCTGGCATTCCAAACTTGCGGGCCTGCCTTTTGGTTCTGCCAATGGCGGCGCAACTTCTGCGTCCCGACACACATACATCCCATCCCATGAAATCCACTTACCTGATTATCCGTTTGGCCAAAATACTGTCGCTGCTGGGCGCGTTGGGCTTTTTGCTGCTGGCCTATTACTACCTGCCCCAGAAAATCGCGATCCATTACAATGAATCGGGCGTGCCGGATAATTTTCTCAACCGCGAACCGTTTTTCTACGTGTTCTGCGGTTTCGTGCTGCTGCTCAACATGGCTATTTCGTTCATTGGCAGGCTGGTGTTGGGGCTGCCCAACCGCGCATTGGCCGTACCAAACCGCGCACAATGGCTGGCCAATGCCGAAAGCCGCGAACAACTGATGTACGTGCTGCGCAACTGGCTCAACGGCTTGGCGGCGTTGCTCAATGTGTTCCTACTTGCGGTGCTGTACGCCACGGTGCGGCTGCACACCAACAGCCGCGTGTTCCTGAGCGATTTCACGTGGCTGCTCTTTGCGGGCCTTGCGCTGCTGCTGGTGTGGGCGGCCTACCTGCCCCTGCGCCTGCGCATGGCAAAACCGGTGGCCGCCGAATAAGCCACGGACATTATTTGCCCGCGTGGTTTTTGATTGCAACGGGTTGTTCCGGCAATGGAATCCTTGTCCGGTAACCAGCCGCCGTCAGTTTACGGAAGCATCAAGACCGGAAAAACCATCATCCATTAATTCTCAATTGATATAAATTCCGATGAAAAAACTGTTTTCCGTTATTCTGGCACTTGTTTTCGTTTTCCAGTTTTCCACCGCCCAAAGTGTGGACATCGGCAAACTGTTGCAGGAACGCGACCAGATTTATCGCGCCTACGATTCGCTGGGGCGCGAGAAAAACGCCCTTTTCGGCGGACGATCCAAGAAGGATTTCCAGAAGATGGTGCTTTCGCTGCACCACATCATCAATAAAGACAATGAGATAATCCGCGAAGTGCGGCGCACTTCTTACCAGAAGGAG
>JANPIL010000333.1:0-15092 GCA_031424975.1 Sphingobacteriales bacterium | reverse complement strand
CGTTGTTCTTTTGCGGCGCGTGGACTGCCCGCACGCAAGACATGAACCGCGTCAAAGCCACCATCCAGACACTCGCATCGCCTGAGTTTCATGGGCGGGGCTACGTAAGCGGCGGCGACCGCTTGGCGGCGGAGTATATCAAAAAACAATTTTCGGAAATGGGTTTGCGGGCGTTTGACAGTTTGTATTTCCAGCCGTTCACCATTCCGGTGAACACATTTTCAGGCCGGATGCGCTTGAAAATAGACCGGAAAAATCTGGTCGCCGGCCAGGATTTCATCATCAGCCCGATTTCGCAAAAAGGAGGCGGCAGTGCCCGGATCGAACGGCTGGACGCACGCATTTTCACGGATAGCACGGCGAAAAAAAGTTTCCTTGTCCGGAACCTGCGCAAAAAACTGGTAGTGTACGAACCCGCCGACTACGCCAAACTGACCGACAACCAAGAGTTGCTGGACAAGATGTATACGGCAAAAGCCCTCGTGGAACTGCAAAAGGAAAAGCTGACCGCCAGCATTTCCACGGCGGCGTTAAGCCATCCGGTATTTGAAATCGTGAAGAAAAACTGGGATACAACGGCACGCAAAGCCCGCTTCCGCGTGGATGCCAGGTTTGTGGAAAAACACGCCACGCAAAACGTGATCGGTTACGTGGAAGGCCGCGAAAACCCCGATGAGTACATTGTCGTCACGGCGCACTACGACCATTTGGGGCGCATGGGGCGCGAAGTGTATTTTCCGGGAGCCAACGACAATGCCTCGGGCACGGCCATGCTGCTCGAACTGGCACGGCACTACGCCACACCCGGAAACCAGCCCCAGTATTCGGTGGTTTTCATGGCCTTTGCCGCCGAGGAAGCGGGCTTGCTTGGCTCCAAACACTACACGGAACATCCGGTTTTCCCGTTGCGCGACATCCGGCTGCTCATCAACTTGGATTTGCTCGGCACCGGCGACGACGGAATCATGATGGTGAACGGCACGCAGCTACCCGAGGAATTTGACCTTCTCACCAAAATCAACAACGAGAAAAAATACCTGCCTAAACTGCAACAACGCAACAATGCGCCCAATTCCGACCACTTTTTCTTTACCCGGAAAGGTGTGAAAGCGTGCTTTTTCTACACGCTGGGCGGTATCCGCGCCTACCACGACATCCATGACCGCGCCGAAACGCTGCCGCTCACCAGGTTCAGGGAAGTGTTCGGCCTGCTCACGGATTTTGTGGAAAGATACTGAAGCCGGACACTGGAAAAATCCGATGCCTCACCAACGGGCAGGCCAACCGTCAAGCCACCGGCAAAACGGTTCCCTTCACCTCGCCGAAGCCGATGCGCAGGCCGTCTTTCTGGCCAAACCCGCGCATAGTCACCATATCGCCGTCTTCCAGGAATTTCCGCGTTGCGCCACCGGCCAGTGCCACGGCGTTTTTGCCGCCCGCCGTCAGCTCCAGCAGCGAACCGAAACTGCCGGGTGCGGAGCCCGAAATGGTGCCCGAAGCCATCACATCGCCGGTGCGTACATTGCAGCCGTTCACGGTGTGGTGCGCCAGTTGCTGGCAGATGTTCCAGTACAGATACTTGAAATTGGAACGGCAAACCACGCTTTCGGGCGCGTTTTGCGGCCGTATCGCCACTTCAAGCCCAATGTCGAACGTATTATGGTTGCCGGTGCATTGCAGGTAGGGCAGCACGGGCGGCTCTTGGGGCGGGCTGGCCGTACGGAAAGGCTCCAGCGCGTCGAGCGGCACAATCCACGGCGACAGCGAGGACGCGAAATTCTTGCCCAGAAACGGGCCGAGCGGCTGGTATTCCCAGGCTTGGATGTCGCGTGCCGACCAGTCGTTGAACAACGCGAAGCCGAAAATGAAATCTTCCGCCTCCGCCGTGCCGATGCGCTGGCCCATGGCCGAATCCCGGCCAATGACAAACGCCATTTCCAGTTCAAAATCCAGCCGTTGCGACGCGCCGAAAACCGGCAGGTCGGTATCGGCGGGCTTGGTCTGGCCCAGCGGACGGTGGAAATCCGTGCCCGAAACCACAATCGAGGAGGCGCGGCCGTGGTAGGCCACGGGCAGGTGCTTCCAGTTGGGCATCAGCGGGTTGTCGGGCCTGAACAGCTTGCCCACGTTGGTGGCGTGTTCGAGGCTGGAGTAAAAATCGGTGTAGTCGCCAACCTGCACGGGCAACAGCATGGTCGCCTCGGTTTGCCGCACCAAAACTTGGTCGGCATGGAGGCGCAAGGCGGTGTTGTTTTCGGAAAGCAGCTCCGTGATGCGGCGGCGCACTTGCTGCCAGACGGGTTTGCCCAAGGCCATGAAACCGTTCAGGTGGCGGCTGCCAAACACCCGCGTGTCGAACTCCAAGTCTGAGAAAAAACCCAACCCGGCCACGGCCCGCAAGTCCACTATCTCATTGCCGATGGCCACGCCCACACGCGGCGGCTTGCCGGGGGTGTGGAAAATTCCGTAAGGCAGGTTTTGCAGCGGAAAATCACTGCTTGGCGGTACATTGACCCAGGATTGTTGCATACGCTGGAGTATAAAACGGTTGAAAAATTGTTTCGGCAGGCACGGCAAAAATAGTATCTTTTGAAAAGCCCAAACCCGCCTGTTCGTCCGAAAGCCGATGCGCGATGCCGGTCTGACACGCAGTGTCTGACCTAAGTTCCGGCTTTCATCTTGGAAATTTTTGAATCCGGCAAATCCCTGTCTGCCGATTCGTGCGCCGTGGCGTACAGGCAGGCTGATTCGGACAAAATAATATCTTCCGAAAACGCCAAACCCGCCCCGCAAAAGTCCCCGCCTTTCATTTCGAGCCGCTGAAACTCAGGCCCAAAGTGGCATTCAGTTGTACGCTTTCCACACCCGCCGCGTTGATGCTCTCGTACGAATTGTCGAGCGTGGCCGTAAATGCCAGCCGTTGGGTTGCCTTGTATACCAGTTGCGTGATCGAGTTCCAGCGCAGGTTCCGGCGGCCCAGTGCCGGCTGGAAAAAAGCCATGTTCTGCACCGACAGTTTACCGGGCACCAAGTCGGCGCGGATTTTGAGGCGTGTCGAGTTGCGCCGCACGTCAATGTTGTCCCTTTCGGCAAAATCCGTCGCCTCGTGCACCAGCGCGTTGGTGACCGACACCTGAAACCGCCTGCTGGGAACATTCCTGCCGCCCACAATCCGCCAGCCCAAACCCGCGCCAACATTTGCCCGTCGGTTTATCCGGCGCAGGTTGCTTTGCTCGTATGCCCCGAACACCAACCCGTACACATCGTGCTGGCTGTGGAAAAACGACGTGTTGAAATCGACAAACACTTCCCTTTCCTGCAAAATTTCATTGGTGGTGCCGTACTGGAACCGGGGTGCGGCAGAAAAACTCCAGACGGAATTCGGATTTTCGTGCACCAGCACCAGGCGTATGTTCAGCAGTTTCCGGTTCACGTTTCCCGCGCTGATTGTGCCATCCAGCCCCGCCGTGTATGTCCACATGGGCGGCAAGGGCTTTTCCGTTTTCCGCACCGTGTCGGGCCGCGGGTGCTGCCGGTTAGCGGCGGTGTCGGCGGTTTGGGCATGGGCGAGGCAAACCAAAAGAAACAGCGGCAGCCCAGTCAGGAAATGTCTCATCCGGTACGGTTGCTGGTTCGAAATCAGGCCTTTCATTTTCAGGGCAGCCACGGATCAAAGTTTCCCGAACAAAAACCCTTGCTTCAGCAAATGCTCAAGGTATTTTGGCAGGGCATACATCAAGTTGGGTTGCGCTTTTAGGCTGTCGTGAAAAACCACAATCGAGCCGTTGCCCGTGGCTCGGATTGTTTTTTGCAGGCATTTTTCGGGCGGCAGGTTGCGGTCAAAGTCGCCGGTCAGCACGTCCCACATCACAATTTGGCAGCCCGATTCTTGCACCGCCGCCGCCTGTTTTCCGGTAATCCGGCCGTAAGGCGGGCGGAAAAGGCGGTTTTTCGCAGGCAAGTAGGGCTGGCACAATTGCACATTTTCAAGATACGCTCCGGTTTCGGTTTTCCAGCCGTTCAGGTGGTGAAACGTGTGATTGCCCACCGAATGGTTACCGGCCAGTATGTTTTCAAACACGCCGGGATGTTTTCTGATGTTGTCTCCCACGCAAAAAAACGTTGCCTCTACTTGATAGTGAGCCAATTGAGCCAGCACCCAATCGGTCACGCCGGGCACCGGGCCGTCGTCGAAAGTGAGATATACGGTTTTCTCCGCCATGGACTTGCGCCACGTGTAAGACGGGTACAATGCCCGCAACCAAGCCGGTGTCTTGTGAAAATACATGGAAATTGAAGAAGGAGCCTCCCCCCAGCCCCCTCCTTCGGAGGGGGAGTAAAAAAACAGTATGTTTTCAAAACGCCAAACCCCCTGTTCAAAAGTTCCCTCTTTCGGAGGGGATTTAGGGGAGGCTGGCGAGGTTTATGATTTGGAAATCAAAGGCGAACGGATCGAAATTCGTGCGTATCAAGTCCAGGAACTCCGGGTCGTTGAGGTAGAAGTTCAGGAAGTTATCGGTGCGTTCCTGCAAGCCGCCTTCCGGAAAAAGCTTACCTTTCAGGTTCAGCAACTGCTGGATTCCCGTTTCCTGTTTCTGTTCCTCGGCCTTCTTGAGCCGCTTTTCAATCGTCGCCAATGCGGTACGCACTTTTTGCTGCTCGGCCCCCACAAAACCCTCCAGCGACTTGTCCAGCGTGGTGGCTTTGTGCAAAATAGTATCAAAAATCCGGTCCAAACCCTCCCGCTCCGCATCCAGCGACACTGGCTCGGCCACCGATTGCGCCATGAATTTGCGTTTCAGCGCGGTTTCGTCCAAAAACAAATCCGCCGCCGCCATGCCGGTTTTATCAAGGCGTTTCCGGTTGGCGGCGTTCACCACCAAGGCAAAGTTGCGCGGCATCAGCACCGGAAACGGCGTTTGCAGCGCATCAAACTGGCCTTTGAGTTGCAGCCAGTAAGCTATCTCGGCCGGGCCGCCCACGTAAGCCAGGTTGGGCAGCACGGTTTCTTGGTACACGGGTCGTAGCAGCACATTGGGGCTCAGCTTTTCGGGCTGGTTTTCAATCAGTTGCGCCAGTTCCTCTTGCGAAAACGCCAGTTCGGTGTTCAGCACCCGGAAACGTTTGTGGTCGTTCACTAAGCGTTCGCGCACGCCGTTGTCCAGGTAAAAAAGGTTGGTTTCGCGCGGGTTCACCTGTGTCTTGTAGCCCAAGGCTTCCAAACTGGCCGATGTTTCGGCAACGGTCGTGAAAGTGATCCGGTCCGAGACATCGGCTTGCATGGCGGCGGCAAACTGCTTTTTCAAAGCCGGATGATCGGCATCCAAACAGATAAGTCCTTGGTCGCCAAACAGTTCATTGACCCAGTACCGCGTGGCATCGGCCAAGGTTTTGTGCGTGGCGTAGGCTTTGTCAAAAATGGCAGGTTTGTCGGCTAGCTGCGATACTATTTCGGAAATGCCGCCCGGATCCATGCGCCCCACGGCTCCGGTCTGGTCGGTTTCCCACGCATATTTCTTGCCGAACAAATGAAAATGGTTGATTTCGGCAAAATCGTGATCTTCGGTCGCCATCCAATATACGGGCACAAAATGGCAGTCCGGGTAGGTTTCGTTCAGTTTCCGGGCCAGGTTTATCGTGGTGGTGAGTTTGTAGATCACATACAGCGGCCCGCTGAAAATATTGAGCTGGTGACCGGTGGTAACGGTAAATGTTTTTTCACTTAGCAGGCTATCTATCTGGCTTGCAATGGGTTGCGAGTCGTAGCTGGCATATTGCGCTTTCAGCACTTGGTGCAGTGTCTGGCGTTTTGCCTGGGTGAAACCACGTTGCCGAATCACATCCCCAAAGTTTTCGGGTGCGGGAAAAACGTTGTAGAAAGGCTTCAAACCTTCCCTTTGGTGTATGTAATCCAAGAAAAGCGGCGAAAACTGGCCGGTTTGCGTCAGTGGCAATGCGGTGTGGCTCATGGAACGGGGATTTGGGGCAAAGTTGCGGATTAAGGGCGAAAGAAAAAACGGCGGCGGTTTTTTAGGATGGCGGCAAGGTGTTATGTTGGGGCTTCATTTGATTTTTCCTCCCAACCATGCGAATCGGCGGCGTACCTGAACACTTTAATTTGCCTTGGCAACTGGCCATTGAAGAGGGTTTTTTCAAAGGATTTTCTCCCGGCGGGGAAAACATTCCGTTGGAATGGACGGATTTTCCGGGCGGTACGGGAGCCATGACCAAAGCCCTGCGCAACGGCGAACTTGATTTGGCCTTGCTGCTTACCGAAGGCATTGTGGCCGATATTGTCAATGGCAACGATGCCAGACTGCTGAAAATATACGTGCAGTCGCCGCTGAGCTGGGGCATTTTTGTCAATGACTTGTCTGACATTGAGTCGGTTACCGATTTGGCGGGCAAGCGGTACGCCGTGAGCCGCATGGGTTCGGGTTCGCACCTGATGGCCTGCGTGAATGCGCTGCAACACGGCTGGAACCCGGCGGAACTGCCCTTTGTGCCGCTTCAAAATCTGGACGAAATGCGGCGCGGCCTGCGCAACGACGAGGCCGACGCATTCATGTGGGAAAAAGTAATGACCCAACCGCACGTGGACAGCGGCGAGTTGCGGCGCGTGGGCGTGTGCCCCACGCCGTGGCCGTGTTTTGTGCTGGCCGCCCGCCGCGAGGTGATTACCCGCGAACCCGAAAAACTGGCTGCCATTTGTGAAGGCATCAACGCTTTTTGCCGCGATTTCAAAAAACGCCCCGGTTTGGATGGCATCATTGCCGAACGCTACCAACTGCCGTTTGGCGATGTGCGCCAATGGCTGCAAGAAACCGAGTGGGCAACCGACAACACCATTGACGTGCAAATGCTTGAAAATGTGATGGATACGCTGCTGGCCGCCGGAGTGATTGATAAAAAAGTGGCGGTGGGTGAATTGGTGTGGGAAGGTTGAAAAAATGCCTCCCGAAAATAGTATCTCCTAAAAACGCCAAACCTGCTTGTGTCCGCAGAATGCGGGCAAAATAGTATCTTTTGAAAACCCCAAACCCGCCCATGAAGTACCACCTCGACTGGCTTGTTGAACAATACGGAAAAGGCGAAAAGCTTAAATTCCTATTTTTCTGGGGGCATCAGCCGCGCAGGGATGGCAGTGTCGGCGATGGGTGCTTCAGCCAATGGTGGCCGGCGGCATTTGTAGTGGATGGCGTGGCCTACCCGACCGCCGAACATTGGATGATGGCCCAGAAAGCCCGCCTGTTTGGCGATGGGCAGGCATTGGCAAAAATATTGCAAGCCAAAACCCCTGCCGAAGCCAAAAAACTGGGAAGATCCGTGGAAAACTTTGACTTCAAACAGTGGGATGAACACAAATACGGCTTTGTGAAAGCCGGAAATGCCCACAAATTCGGCCAACATCCCGACCTGAAAGCGTTTTTACTGGCCACCAATAGCCGAATTCTCGTGGAAGCCAGTCCGGTGGATAGCATCTGGGGCATTGGCTTGGCAAAGACACACGAAAACATTGAAAACCCACACAGTTGGAAAGGCCAGAACCTGCTGGGTTTCGCGCTGATGGAAGTTAGGGACGAGCTTTCAAATAATTGACAACCAGCGAAATACAGACAATCATGCGCGATAGCGAACTGATAAGAATCCGGCCCTTGGTTGCCACGGAAACCGAGCGGGAAGGCGATATGGAAAACTTCCAGAACCAAACGCTCCGCCCGATTTTGAAACTACAAAACGACCTGCTCGTCCGGGTTTTCGACCATCACCTCCAAAAGCGCAAAACCCGGGCGGGCGGCGCGGCTCCGCTGCCCGACAATTTTATCCAAGGCATTGTCCAGAAAGATGCCGCCCTCCGGCATTTGCTCATCGGATTGGTGGCCGGGCATTTCACCTTGGCCGAATGGGCGTTTTTTGCCACGCACGAAGCCGAACTCACGCGCCGCACCGCCAGCATGATTGTCCAGCGGCTACAGGATCAAGTTTTTCCCGAACCTGCTCCGCAAAAGGGGGCTTGAACAAACAGCCTGAAAACGCGGCGGAAAATTTTTTACCGGATCAACACAAACCTTCCCTTTCGGTACCGGTATCGAAACTTGCCCACACGAATTTTGCTGCCCCGCGCTATTTTCGTCACATCGGGCAGGTCGCTGGCCGCCGTATGAATGGAGCCACGGGTAGCGGCGGCGATTTTCAGGTAATCCGGCTGGATGGCAACATTCAAGTCGTAGGTGTTGCCGCACAAGACAATGCGCACCGGCTTTTTGACTTGCGAAAGCAAATGCATATCCTTGACCGGGCTTCCATTGTCAGCGATAAGCACAAACGACCCTGCGTTGGCAAATTGCTGCTGCGCGTACAGGATGGCTTCCACATCATTCTCCGCCGACTCACGGTTGCCCATCGTGTTGCGCGAGGCATCAATGAAAATGGGCAGGATGTCGGCATTCCGCCAATCCCCGACCACATACATTTTGCCTGGGCTGCCGGGTTGGGTTTCGCGCCCCAAACTGTCGCAATCCGTGAAAAAGACCGCTCCCTTAATATATTGGCTCCGGCGGTTCTGTGCCAGCCAACTAAACAATTCGGTGGCGTGCGGATACATGCTTGAGGTAAAATCGGCGACAACGACCACATTGCGCCAGCGGTTCTTGTGGCGTTCCAAAATCCGGCTTGCCGTGGAATCGGGGCCGGCAGTACGGTTTTCGAGCCGCTGCCTTATGTCTTGTTCAATCCAAGCGTTCATGTTCAGTTTTACGCCGGGCACCACGCTGCCTGGCGGCCAAAGCTCCATTGGCTTGGGCGATGCCATGGCAACGAAATGTTTGTCCGGAAAGAAAACCCCACCCTGCCAGCCTGATGGCCTACGGGTGGGTTTGGCTGTTTGCGCGGATACTATTTTCCCTCCGCCCAACTGCCTTTTTTCCGTTTTTACCGCCACGTTCTTGGACAGTAGCCAACCTGCGGAGCCGGAAGATGGGGCAGCGGGTTTCGAAAAATGCCTGCCATAAGCCGGGTTACTGATTTTTGAAACCGCTTTGTTTTCATCCGCTGTCAGCCAAGCCAGCAGCAGCAGCACGGGCAACGCCGCCAGCCGGTGGCCATGACGGGGGCGGACACGCAATTTTTTTTGCATGGCTTCCCAATGCGCCTCCTCATAGGAAGGCTGTTGCTGACGCGCCGCATTCCGCACCAAGGCGTGCAGGCGGTTTTCCCCGTCATTTGCCACGGGGTCGTTTGGCATGGGGTTATCTGGCATCGGCATTGCGGGCTTGTGAGGTTAATGATTCGCGCAGGCGGGCGTTGGCATCGCTCAGGTATGCGCGTGAAGTGCTTTCGGCAATGCCGAGTGTTGCGGCAATTTCCTTGTGACTGTAACCCTCGATAGCGTACAGGCCGAACACCATCCGTTGCGTTGCGGGAAGGCTTTGCACGTTTTTCAGGATTTCGTCGGCCGACAGCCCGGCATACACCGCTTCGTCGCCGTATTCATGCGCAGACTGGTGGCGGGCTTGCTCGAGGGGCGTGTTCAACTTCAAATGACCGTTTTTGCGGTGGTGGTCAATTGCGGTATTTACCATGATTTTGCGCAGCCAGCCGGTCAGGGCATCCGGATTGCGCTGGGTTTTCAGGTTCCTGAACACTTTCAGAAAACCGTCGTTCATGATTTCCAGCGCATCGTCGCGGTTGGCCGCATGGGCCAGGCAAACCGACAAGGCATAGCCGTGGAAGTGCCGGTAGAGTTGCTTCATCGCACCCTCATCACCCTTGACGCATCCACGGACGATATTTTGCAGGTCGGGCTTCTGAACCAAATGAACGGGTGGTTTTGCGGGTATGCCGAATATGGCGAGACAAATCGTTACTTCACAATCATGGTTTTACAGACGAGTATTTGCAAGGCTCCGGAAACCGGGTTTGCGGGTAAGCTCTGCCAGCGTTTTGAACTCTGGCAGAGGTTTTGCGTAAGTCCTGTTCATTTTCTTTTCAGGTAAGCCTTGTACCGGAAAAACCGCGAAAGCTGGTGGGTCACCTGCACTTGCAGCGTCAAAAAATTGTCTTTGCGTGGCCGCGGATCCGCAGATAGGCTGGCTCCATCAAGCAGATCGGTGGTGGTGAAGTGGCACAAGGCTTCCGCACCCAAACTCCATTGCCCGTTCCAATGCCACGCCACACCGCCTCCCACCGGAAAAACCGCCGATATTTTACGCGTTGGCGGCACCAGCAAATAGCCAAACCGACCGTAAGCAACCGCATCAACGCTTGTTTTGATTTGGCAAATCAGCAATCCGCCGCCAACCAACGCGTAGGCTTCCCAGCCTTCATGGGCAGCCTCAATAGTTGTCTTGGAAAAAAGACTGACTTGGCCAACCAACGCTGACTCGCCGATGCGGCTGCGGAATGCCCAGCCTCCCCAAGTGCCGGGCCGGGCTTGCGCACCCAAAGATTGGAAACTGTTGGCCCAGCGCAGGGAGGCATAATTGGTCAGCCGGTAAGACAGCCCGGCGGTGATGCCCGGATTCAGGTAATTTCCTTGCAGTTTCCGGTCAATCAGACGGCAGATATCGCCGGAGTAGCCACCAAATCCCACACCTGCCCAAACCGACAGGTTACTTTGGTTCGGGTGGGCATACGGCATCAGGAAAGCATTCTTCCGAATATCCGGGGTCTTGGTACGGAAACCGGTATTGGTTTGCCCGGCCGCATTGCGGCACACCAAAAGTAAAACCAACAGGCAGGCCGCTTGCAAAATAGTATGTTTCAAAAACGCGAAACCTCCTTGTCCGTCCGGATTGCGATTTGTCCCTTCCATGTTCTATAAGGCCAGCAATGCCGCCTCCAGTTGCGCGGGGGTTACCGGCTTGAATTCAAGCGCAAGGTTCATTGCCGGCTGGAGGGTGGTTTTTTGGATAGCCAGCAACAAAAGGCCGCCTTTTTTGCCAATGGCCACTAAAACGGCCTCCCGGTTCAGGGGCAAAGGCGCAGTGGCAAAGAATTCGCCTCCTGTCTGCACGGCATTCACAACCGAATGCACGCCCGAAGGAAGCACGAAAACCCGTGTCCTGCCTGCATCTGGTTGCTCGCCCGACGGACTAAGCCTGATTCTCACATTGGGTTTTCCGGTTGCGTACGCATGAGCCGGGCTGTGCCACACGTCGAGCCGGTCGCTTTCAACGATATAGTAATCGCTGTTGAGTTCGGCCAGCGGCCCGGCTGGCTGCCAATTTCCTTGCGGCGGTTTTTGCGTGAAGTAGCGCATCTGCCCACGGTCTGCCGGAGTCAGTCTGGTGGGGATTTTCAGGGTGAACTTCATTCCGGCCTTCAATTGCAAGGTATCGCCTTTGTGCAGGATTGTAAGCATGGCTTGTCCGCCGGTTTCCAGCAGGCCGTCCGCCGTAACCGTGGGCCTACCAAAGAGCAATATGTCCTTTTTGTTGGTGAGCAATTTCAAATGTACGTCCACTTGGCAATTGCACAAGGTGCCGTTTTTACGTTCCAAGCAAAGTTTTGGCAGAATCAGAACCACGCCGTCACGCAAGGTAATGGTATCGGCTTGGGTCACGTCCGCCTTGGCACTATCCGCAGGAAAATTTCTGCCATCCAGAAAATCTTGCGCGGGAGTTGTGTTTTCCGGCGGTTCGGCGGGCGGCACAAAGGCCACGTAATTGTTGCAGGCCGCCAGCCATAAGGCGAATGCGGCCATCCATGTTTGGAAATAGTACCTTTTCATAAGCGGAAACCCATTGGGTTAGTCTGAATACATAGACGCAAACCGTGGGCAAAACGCTGGCGGCATTCCCAAAGAAATTTGAAACCACCCCGAAAGTCATAATTTTGCGGCCTTTCCGAACACACATACCATCCATTGCCAATTGCATCATGCTCATTTTGCCGCCCCTCATCCTTGCCTCCAATTCGCCGCGCCGCCAGCAACTCATGCGCGAAGCCGGATTCGAGTTCGTTGTCCGATCCAAAAATGTGCCCGAGGATTTTCCGCCGGAAATGCCTTTGGGTCGAGTGCCGGAGTTTTTGGCGGAGAAAAAGGCGGAGGCGTTCCGGGATGAGATTACGGATGAGATTGTGGTTTCGGCGGATACGGTGGTGATTGTTGGCAACCAAATCCTGAACAAGCCGCAACACGAGGCCGAGGCGTTTGCCATGCTGCGCCAGCTTTCTGGGCGGATGCATGAAGTGGTTACGGGTGTATGCCTGGTTTCGTCTTCCAAAAAGATACTATTTTCCGATCGGACGGAAGTGTATTTCAAGCCGTTGTCAGACGCGGAAATCCGTTTCTACATCGGGCAATACCATCCGTTCGACAAAGCCGGAGCCTACGGCGCGCAGGAGTGGCTGGGCATGGTGGGTGTGGAAAAAATCATCGGCTCATATTTCAACGTCATGGGCCTGCCCATTCACAAGGTGTACGAAGCCCTGCGGGACTGGGGGAAATAGTATGCTGCGAAAAGCAAAAACCCCGCGATACATTTGGTATCGTGGGGTTTTTGCTTACAGAAAATGCCGTCAGGAATTAACGTTGTACTTTCACGTCAATGTTTACGCTTCCTGCCGTACCGGTTCCGGCCGGAAAACTATTCACCCGGATCAGGCCTTTTTTGCCATCGGCCCGGCGGAAAGCCACTATTGAACCGGCAACTGCCGTAACCCGTTGCGCCGAACCCGAAACGGTCAATGTTTCCAAGGTAGCGTCTGTTGCCGCATTGAAGTCAGCACCGGCGGCCAGCGCAAAAACGGTTCCCGAACCGCCAGCGGTACTGTTGGGTGCGCCATCGCCGCAATTGGCGGCAGTGGTGGATAAACCTTGCACAGCCCGTTCAGGATTGGACAACAGCGTCGGCAAAGCCGTGGGCGAGCCCAGCGAAGCATACGTGATGTCGATATCGTTGATGTTGGCTGCCGCATCGCAAGCCACATACACCTGGCCCGTACCCGATGCAACGCGCGAAGCCGCACTGTTGGTTTGCGCACCCAACACGATGCCCGTATAGCTTGCGATAGTACCCGAACCCGACAAGTTGATGGTCAACAATTCGCGCGAAAATTTGCCGCCACTCTCATCCACTTCAAAATACAGGTATACCGTACCCGAAGCACTGGCTGGAATGGTGTAATTCACGTTTTTAATCTGGGGATCGTCCACGTTGCGCAAGTCAACAGTAGCACCTAATTGGGAGCCGCGCGTGTTCAGCACATTGGTTTCATACACACGCAACTTCTGCGGGCGGTTGCCACCCGTGGATTTCTGCACCTGGACGGCCACCGAAATAAGATCGCCTGCCGAGGCGGCAACTGTTCCGCTGGAATAATTCAAAAACGCGATTTCCACCGTTCCATCGGCGGGCGGCAATGTGGCATCCGGCATTTCAACATCTTCGCCGCAGCCGTTCAGCACCAAAAGGCTGCCTGCCGCAAGCAATGTCAATACATAGTTGGTCATCTTTCTCATGAGTGTAAAAAATTTAGTTTGACAGTTTAATACGCAAAGCGCAAAGGTAAAGTTTCGTTGTGGCGGCACAAGCCAGTTTTAATGCCGGGAACGCAATTGCGGTTGGTTGCGCGTCACAAATAGGCCGTATTTGAAGCGTTTTTGGTGGTGGAAACTTTGCCTTTCCCGCCGGTGAAATCGATAAAATAAAATTTTAATCCATTGATAGACAACAGATTACGTCGTTTTACACTCACCACAATGTCGCACCGGACTCATTTATAAAAACCGGGCGGACTGGCGTAAGTTTTCAGTTTAAATAACCTTCCGCTGTAATCTTATCCACCAGCACCTCGTTGATTTTCATGTACGATTCGTGCGTCCAGCCGGCCACGTGCGGCGTAAAAATCACCTTGGGTGACTGGCATAAGTAGTCGAATGCCTCGCGCTGGCTCGGCGTGAGGGTGTCCAGTTTCTCGTTTTCCAGCACATCCAGACACGCGCCGCGTACCATGCCTGCTTCAAGGGCTTGCCGCAAATCGGATAGCGGCACCACCTCGCCGCGTGAGGTATTGATAAGAAAAATACTGTGCCTGAAACGCTCAAAAGTGGCTCGTGTGAACCAGCGGTTGGTTTCGGGCGTGAGCGGCACGTGCAGACTCACCACCTGCGATTGCTCGAAAATGGTTTCCAGCGTGCTTTCCCGCACAAACCCGTCCGAAAAGTTTTCCAAATATTTGTCGTACGCCAACACTTCGCAGCCGAAAGCCCGGATGCGCCGCGCAAACTCGCGCCCCGTGTTACCGTAGCCGATAATGCCCACAGTGCGTCCTTTCAGTTCCACGCCCCGGTTGCCCTCACGATTCCAGATTTGGTTGCGCACTTGGCGGTCGGCCACGTGGATGCCGTTCATCAGGCAAAGCAGCATCCCCACGGCGTGTTCGGCTACGGCATCGCGGTTGCCTTCCGGCGCGTTGAACAGCCGGATATTGCGCTGCTCGACTGCCCCGACATCAATCTGATCCAGACCGGCTCCGGCGCGGGCAATGAACTTGAGCCGTGCGGCGTGTTGCAGCAGCTCCGCGTCAATGGCTGTCTTGCTACGCACAATGATGCCATCGTAACCGACAATCCGGTCCAGTATTTCGGTACGCGTAATATCGGGCTCGTAATCGGCCACGTGGCCTTTTTCAGCCAGCATCGGCACCAGCGACGGGTGCATCTTGTCAATAATGAGAATGTTCATGGATGAGGATTGGCATGGATAGGCGGTTGTGCGGCTTGTGCGCTGCGCCGCAAAAATAGTATGTTTTCAAATGCCCAAACCCGGCATTTGAAAACATACGCGGATGCCGGAAAACAAAAAAGCCCGGACATGGCTGCCGGGGCTTTTCAACGGTTGTGCCAGTTACAGGCTTTCAATCTCCTCGCGGCTTAACTGCGTGTAGGCCATGATTGATGCGGACTTGGGTTTAGCCTTTTTGAAAGATACTATTTTCAAGCCTCATTTTCGCGGCGCACCTACAAACTGTACAGCAGCTTCGCCGTCAGGAAATACACCGTCAGGCCCAGCAAGTCGTTGGCCGTGGTGATGAACGGCCCGGAAGCCACGGCCGGGTTGGCCCCGAACCGATCCAATAGCAGCGGC
>JANPIL010000332.1:0-7735 GCA_031424975.1 Sphingobacteriales bacterium | reverse complement strand
GGGAGTTCTTTCCCGGCTGGCCCGAAGCCGACTTCGAGATACACCGCAGGCTCAGCCGCCGCGAATGCGATTATTCAAGTGCCGAAGTGCTGTCAGTGGCACGCTATTTCACGGCCATTGCCGAGGCAAACGAGCAGAAAGCCGTTTTGGCAAGCGCAGATTTGGATGACTACATCCGGGTGTTCTGGAATATGTACCTGAGGCACATTACGCGTCACAGCCCGCAAACATTCCTTAACCTGAGCCGTTCGCCTTATTTCGGTTTCCTTAAAAAAAGGCAGAAGCTGAAACTGCTCGCCAAGTCATTGGCATTCTGGCACAGCAATCCAGCTTCGGAATGAAATGAGGCGGGTTTGGGGTTTTCGGAAGATACTATTTTGCCGAAAGTGGAAACCCCCGTTCTCCGGTCATATCGTTTCCACCACCAGATTATGGTTGGTGTAGATGCAAATGTCGGCGGCAATGTGCAGGCTTTCGCGCACTATTTCCTCGGCGGTCAGGTGCGGCGCGTGTTTTTTCAGGGCCACCGCCGCCGCCTGCGCAAACATGCTCCCCGAGCCGATGGCGGCAATGCCATTGTCGGGTTCCAGCACATCGCCCGTGCCCGAAATCACCAGTACTTCGTCGGCAGTGGCGGCCACAAGCATGGCTTCCAGGCGGCGCAGAAACCGGTCGGTGCGCCAGTCTTTGGCCAGTTCAATGGCGGCGCGTTTGAAATTGCCGCTGTAGGCGTTCAGTTTTTCCTCAAACCGTTCCAGCAGGGCAAACGCATCGGCCGTGGAGCCAGCAAACCCGGCAATTACCCGGCCATCGGCGAGTTTGCGTATTTTGCGCACATTGCTCTTGGCAATGGTATTGCCCATGGTAGCCTGTCCGTCGGCTCCGATGGCAACTTGTCCGTTGTGAAGCACGGCGACAACCGTGGTGGCGTGGATTTCAGGTAGCATAAGACGAATGTTTCAAAGTGATTCCAAGAAATAAGAGGGCAAACGGTTTTTTGCCGCTTTTGCGCGGCCGGGTTGAAAACCGAAACAGTATGTTTTAAAACCGCTAAACCCCGCCCGCCCGGCTGACGTTTGGTGGCGGGCGATATTGGTGGCAGCCGGAAAATATGTTCCGGCCGGTGTCGCAGCCACCAACAAAAAGTTTAATAAAACCCCGTTTTTTTATGAATAATGTATGAATAATTAAAGTTACATTTAAGGGCTGGACTTTCCCCGCACTTTACCAATACCAAACATTTCACATGAGCATCACTCTCAGCAAACCTCGTCTGTCGCTGTGGCAAATCTGGAATATGAGTTTCGGGTTTTTGGGCATCCAATTCGGTTTCGCCCTGCAAAATGCCAATATGAGCCGGATTTTCCAGACACTCGGCGCAAATATCGATGACATCCCGATTTTATGGATTGCCGCGCCAACCACGGGCCTGCTAATCCAGCCGATTATCGGCTACATGAGCGACCGCACTTGGAACCGCGTGGGCAGGCGGCGGCCCTACTTTTTGGTCGGAGCCATTCTGGCTTCGCTGGCCCTGCTGATTGTGCCCAACTCGCCCGCCTTGTGGGTGGCGGCCGGACTGCTCTGGGTGTTGGATGCCTCCATTAACGTTTCCATGGAGCCGTTCCGCGCATTGGTGGCCGATATGCTGCCCGATGAGCAGCGCACCGCCGGATTCGCCTTCCAGAGTTTTTTCATCGGAACCGGCGCGGTGGTGGCTTCGGCTCTGCCTTATATGCTTTCCAACTGGATTCTGCCTTGGTTTGGCATGGGCGAAAAGAGCCTGGTCCTCAATGGGGTAGTGCCCGATTCGGTGGTCATTTCGTTCTATTTGGGTGCGTTGGCCTTTATTTCCGCCGTTACGTGGACGGTGGTGAAAACCAAGGAATACCCGCCCGAGGAATTCAAGAAATACTACGAGGGAGCCGAATCGCAGGGCGTGGTTGGCGGTGCAAAGGAGATTTTCCAGGATTTCCGGGGCATTCCCAAAACCATGTGGCAACTCGGCTTCGTGCAGTTTTTCTCATGGTTCGCGCTGTTTGCCATGTGGATTTACACTACCGCCGCCGTGACCAAACACTTGTATGGCACCACCGACACCAAATCGGCGATGTACAACGAAGGAGCCGATTGGGTGGGCATCTGCTTTGCGGTGTATAACGGCGTGGCCGCACTGGTGGCCTTCTCGCTGCCCTATTTCGCATCCAAAAGCAGCCGCAAAATGGTACACAGCCTTTGCTTGGTCATTGGTGGCGCGGGGCTGATTTCCATCTTCTTCATCACCGACAAGAATATGCTGCTGCTGTCCATGGTCGGTATCGGCATTGCGTGGGCCAGCATCCTGTCCATGCCCTACGCCATGCTTGCCGGTTCGCTGCCCGCGCACAAAATGGGCGTGTACATGGGTATTTTCAACTTTTTCATTGTTATCCCGCAGATTTTGGCGGCCAGCGTACTGGGCTTTCTCGTGCAACGGTTTTTCGGCGGTGAATCCATTTACGCATTGATTCTGGGCGGCATATCCATGTTGGCCGCCGCCGCACTGACCGTTTTGGTGAGCGACACCAGCAAAAAGGAAGTGCGCCTGAGCGAAACGGTGAAAACCCCGCTGGCCCCTGTAGGGAAAATGAGCAAATGAATGAGCAAATGAGTAAATAAAAATCTGTAAATCAATGGCTTGCATTACCCCGCAGCCCAAAGTGATGCTGCCCGGAAAATAGTATCGTTGAAAAAGCCCAAACCCCGGACGTTTGCATTTGCAAGACAATGTACGTAGAGACGTTGCACCGCAACGTCTCCGGCGCAACCGTCCGTGGCGGCAACGGCAGCGCGGGCATCGTCCGGGATTACACCATCCGGGTTGGAAATATGGTATCGGGAACGGAGACGTTGCGGTGCAACGTCTCTACAAAATTCCGCATTCCCGAAAATAGTATCTTTCAAAAATACCAAACCCCCGATAACCATTCGGTTCGCATTCGTGTTTTCACCGGGAAACCATTTTCCGCACCATACAAGGGCATGACCGGATATGTGATTTAATCCTCCGCCAACCTGAACAAACGCCATGGCCGCTTCGTCCGCATCCGTTTTGTGGAGACGCTCAAGGATGTTCCTATTCCTCGTCCTTCTCGCCTTTCAATGTGTTGTTGCACAGGACTTTGGCTTTGGCTTCACGAGCCGTGGCCGGGTGGTCACGATTCCGTTCGAGTGGCAGAGCAACCTGATTGTGGTTCCCGTCAGCATCAATAATTCCGATACGCTCAACTTCATTCTGGACACGGGTATCAGCATGAACATGATCACCGACCCGGATGTGGCGCGTGATTTGAACCTGACGTACGTGCGCAAAGTAAATGTGCTGGGCGTGGGGCAAGGCTCGGCCTTGGAGGCCCGCGTGTCGGTGGGCAACCGCATCCGTCTGCCGGGAGTAAAGGCCGAAGGGCAGAATGTGGTGGTGCTTTCCGAGGATCTGCTGCAACTGTCGAGCTACGTGGGTATGCCCGTCCACGGCATTTTCGGCTTCGAGCTGTTCCGAAACTTTGTGGTCAAGATTGATTTCCGCACCCGTCAAATCACGCTCTACAAGCCGGAAACGTACCGCTACCGGGGCCGGGGCCAGCAAATCCCGATTGTGATCGAAGACACCAAACCCTACTTGTATGCCAGCGCCATCTACGCCGACAACCGCGAAGTTCCCATCAAGGTGATTCTGGACACGGGGGCGGGCCACGCCCTTTCGCTGGATATGGATACGCAGGGCGACATTCAATTGCCCGACAAAATCATCCGTGCGCAACTGGGCCGCGGACTCAATGGCATCATCAACGGCAGCCTGGGACGGTTGGAAAAAGTTAAGATCGGCACTTTTGAACTGGAACAGGTAATCACTTCCTTTCCCGACACCAACTCGCTGGCCGGGCAGGTGTCGCGCAACCTGAAACGGCAGGGCAACATTGGTTGCGAACTGCTGAAACGCTTCACCGTGATATTCGATTATTCGCGCAAGTACGTGATACTCAAGCCCAACCGGCGATTCTACCGGGAAAAGTTTGAACGCGACATGAGCGGCATGGAAATCAAGGCCGAAGGCAATGACTACCGGAAATTTGTGGTTGCCAATATCCAGGCCGATTCGCCGGCCGAACTGGCTGGCTTGCAGGAAGGCGACGAAATACTGTCGCTCAACGACAAAGTCGCTGCCGACCTGCGCCTGAGCGATGTGGTCAAGGTTTTGCAGCGCGGCGAAGGGCGGACGGTAAAAATGTTTGTCAGGCGTAGCGAAGGACTGGTTTACACGGAGTTCAAACTGAAGCGCATGATATGAAGCAGCCCCCGATTCCAAAGGGGAGAAAAAATAGTATGTTTTTCACCCGCGAAACCCACTACAAAAAAGACCTGTGGGGTTTTGAAAACCTCACAGGTTTGGCCCCGCATCCGGGATGTACGATTCGGCAGTCGGATAAATGCCCCACACAACTCAAAAAGCCCTTTCCGCTTGCGTAGCAGAAAGGGCTTTTCAATTACATCGGCGCAAGCGTCTTTGACTTAAACCGCGCGACCGGCGGCGCGGGCTTTTTTCAGCACTGCTTCAATACCGTTCTTGGTAATGGTACGGAGCGCACTTGTCGAAACCTTCAATGTGATCCAGCGGTCTTCCGACGGGATATACAGGCGTTTCTTTTGCAGGTTCGGGTAAAACTTGCGCTTGGTCTTGTTGTTGGCGTGCGATACGTTATTGCCTACTTGCGTTTTCTTGCCGGTGATTTCACAAACTCGTGCCATGGCTTTATGCGGTATGATGTATTTGGAAAAATTATGAAATCGGTCTCTGAACAAAAACGGGGCTGCAAAAATGGGGATTTGCGCCGCCAATTCCAAAAACATCGGCATTATTTTGTATTTTTATAGCCGTAAGGACAATGCTTGCACCCGTTGCGGCAACAATGGCCGCGTTTGCGGTGGTAAGCAGCGGTAAAAACCATCAGGCCGCTTTCGTTCATGTAATAATCTTCCGGCGCAAGTTTTTCGTCTTTGCGGGCAGTTTTGTCCTTATTCTTGTTCATCCGGCTTGCCGCTTTTTTGTCTGAATCGCAAATATCCGAACAGTTTTCCAGAACACGCCGTTTTGGAAATAGTATCTTTTCAAAAGCCGAAACCTCAACCTTTCATTTCCATAAGACCCATGCTTACCATTACCGATTACGCCCAGAACTTTGTCGAACTCGAACACCAGTATTCGGCCCACAACTACCATCCGCTGCCCGTGGTGCTGGCTAAAGGCGATGGCGTGCATTTGTGGGATGTGAACGGCAAACATTATTACGATTTCCTGTCGGCCTACAGTGCGGTAAATCAAGGGCATTGCCACCCGAAAATCATCGGTGCGCTGATTGAGCAAGCCCAAGTGCTGACGCTCACCTCGCGGGCTTTCCACAGCGACAAGCTGGGCGAATGCGCCAAATACCTGTGCGATTATTTCAGCTACGACAAGGTGCTGCTCATGAACTCGGGTGCCGAAGCCAACGAAACGGCCATTAAACTAGCACGCAAGTGGGGCTACGAAGTCAAGGGCATTCCCGACGGCGAGGCAATCATCATTGCCGTGCAAGGCAATTTCCATGGCCGCACCACGGGCATCATCTCCGCCTCCACCGATCCGCTTTCGACCACGCATTTCGGGCCGTTTTTGCCCGGCTACCAGATCATCCCCTACAATGACTTGGCCGCGCTGGAGCAAGCCCTGCAAAACCCGAACGTGTGCGGTTTCTGGGTCGAGCCGATCCAGGGCGAAGCCGGTGTGTTTGTGCCGCACGAAGGTTATTTGTCCGGCGCATCGGAACTTTGCCGCCAACACAACGTGCTGTTCATGGCCGATGAAGTGCAGACCGGCATCGGGCGGACGGGCAGGATGCTTTGCTGCGACCACGAAGATGTGCGCCCCGACATCATTATTCTGGGCAAGGCACTTTCGGGCGGCGTGTATCCGGTGTCGGCGGTGCTGGCCGACGACGCAATCATGCTCACCATCAAGCCCGGCGAACACGGCAGCACGTTTGGCGGCAACCCGCTGGCGTGTGCCGTGACCATGGCCGCGCTGGAAGTGATGCGCGACGAAAACCTGACCGAAAACGCTGCCCGCATGGGCAAAATCTTCCGCGACCGGATGCGTGCCCTGCAAGCCCGAACCGACCGCGTGAAAGCCGTGCGCGGCAAAGGGTTGCTGAATGCGATTGACATCCGCGAAACCGACGACGGCCAAACCGCTTGGGATGTGTGCCTCGCCCTGCGCGACAATGGCCTGCTGGCCAAACCCACGCACGGCGACAAAATACGCTTTGCCCCGCCACTCACCATCACCGAAACGCAATTGCACGAATGCTGCGACATCATTGACCGGACGATTCTGGCGTTTGCCTGAAAACACAAAACCCCAGTCTAAAGCTGGGGTTTTGTGTTTTCAAAAGATACTATTTTGCCTGAATGAATTGAGTGCCGCTAACGAAAAAGGCTTGGCATTGTTGGGGAATTAGAATTTCGTCAGCCCATAACCAAAGCCCAATGATTGCAATATTGCTGATGT
This sequence comes from Sphingobacteriales bacterium, assembly GCA_031424975.1. GTDB lineage: Bacteria > Bacteroidota > Bacteroidia > Cytophagales > 172606-1 > Xanthocytophaga. Next base: position 1,152 of record JANPIL010000332.1, on the reverse strand, counting down.
TTTATTCATAAGCCAAATTTATAACGTCCTGCCCGAACTGAAGCACAATAAAGAACAAATGTTGAGGGAATGTTCGTCCAGCCCCAATAATGCCAAACCTAATGTTGGCTGCTGTAATTCTTTTTATTCAATCTTTTTTTAGTCTGCTTAGACTCTTTAAAAATTATATTTGTTTCTTGTCTGTCAAGTAAGCTATAGCAAGAAATACCTAAATCAATTGCCTCAATTGGTTTGTCTAAATAAAACATTTCGTCAATTGGAAATTGTGGCTTTTTTGTTGTGTCAATTTTCACATAAAAAGATAGTGTATCATTTGAAAATTTCCAATAGTCTGAACAGCCTCTTGAATTCCATTTGTCATTGAGGTAAGGATAAAATTTAAGAACATCTTTTAATGTTAAATTTTTCAAATCAACTGGTGTTCCATCAGGAAGATTTCCTACAAAGTCCTTGGTTAGTCTAAGTTTACTAATTGCATTTGTTGTTTGGTCTTTTTGAAAAATTATACCTTGAACTTTGTCTGAATAATAACCTTTGCCATTTTCAAAACGAGAATCAATTGCAATACACTTTTTCCCTAAGTCCATTTCTTCCACTTCTATTGTCAATAATGAGCTGTCTAATTTTAATAGTGAATCTAAAGTTGTCCTGCAAAGACAATAGTTTGAGATAGTTATTTTTCTCACAAAAGATGTGTTTGAAAGTTTGGTTTGAGAGTGTAATGTCAAACTCTTAGTCATTAGAAAAAAAATAATTATCAACTTGAATTTCATCGTGTCAAATATTATAGCAGCCAACTCTCTAATATGCGAAAGTTTTGTCGCACTTTTTGTACGTATTTGTATTTTTTGAATATAAAATTGCACTTTTGATGTAGTAGTTTGTGGATTGTCGTGACTTTAGTGGTGCAAAGTAGCGAATCGTTTCGGGAAGGCAAAGTCATTTTTTGTCAAGGTTGAGATTCTCAAAAGGGCTGGCAATCTTCTTCAGACTCCGCTGCTCACCCCGATTTGCAATCGGGGGTGGGCCTGTTTCGCATCTGTGACGCACGTGTGCGGTGGCGGCACGCCGCCACAAATCGTGCCGCCACCAGTCTATAGTGCTGCCCCGCCGGACTTGGTAAATACGGCCCCAATTCAAAATAGTATACCC
>JANPIL010000331.1:0-2335 GCA_031424975.1 Sphingobacteriales bacterium | reverse complement strand
CCACGAACGTGCCCAGTCCCATGCGGTTTTGCGCCCCACCCCTGAACCTGATTCTCAGGTAGTTGCTGTTTTCGCGGTGCTGCTCCACAAGATTGTTGCGGTACACGAACGCCGAGTCGTTGATGTTGTTGACCACATAATACAAGTCGCCGTCGTTGTCCAGGTCGGCATAGGCCGCGCCATTGGAAAAACTCGGCTGGGTAATGCCCCACTTTTCCGTCACGTTTTCAAATGTCAGGTTCCCCTTGTTGCGAAACGCGTAGTTGGTGATCTTGACGGCGGGGATTTGCTCAATCAACATCTCTTTTGAAGACAGGTTTCCCATTTCTCCCCGATAGGCGATGAAATCCTGATCGGTCACGTCCTTGGGAAAGCCGTTGGTGATGATTATGTCCCGAAAACCGTCATTATCAAAGTCAACCACCATTGGGGTCCAACTCCAATCTGTCTCCAATATGCCAGCCATCATTCCTGTTTCGCTAAAAACGGGTTCGCCCCCATCAAATCCCTGATTGACTTGCAATGTATTCCGGGCATACTGATGCGAATAACCGAACAACTCATTGTTTTGGTAGGTCAGGTAATTATTGGCGGGGGTCATCATTTTTTTACGCCGGTTTGTTTCCGGCAACATATCCAAAGCGATTATATCCGCCAGCCCGTCATTATTCACATCGGTCACATCATTGCCCATAGCCGAATAGGAAGTATGCTTGAAGTACCGGCCCGCCTTGTCAGTGAAAGTGCCGTTCCGGTTATTGACATACAGCAAGTCATTGGTCAGATAATCATTGGTCACATATATGTCCTTCCAGCCATCGCGGTTAATATCGGTAATGTTCAAGCCCAATCCGTAGCCCTCTATGCAAATTCCTGCTTCTGCCGAAACATTGACAAACGCCGGGTGACCCAAATCGGCACTCCAATCGTTGCGATACAGGCGGCTTGTGCGGGGCGACGATCCATCATTGATTTTTTCATGGTATTTATTCGGGAAACGCACATCGTTCATTACGTTTACCAATACATACAAATCCAGATCGCCATCATTGTCGTAGTCGAAAAATGCCGCATTGGTTGTATGTGTAGTGTCAGCAATTCCGTACTCACCCGCCATTTCCTTGAAAACGGGGACACCGTTTTTTCCAACGCCTTGATTCACGTACAGCAAATTTGCCCTTTGGGATGCCACTTTCCTGGCGGACGAACTTGCGTATATATCAAGCAAGCCATCGTTGTTGATATCAACGAGAGATACACCGGTACACCACTGGCCTTTTCCATCAACGCCCGCCTTGTCGGTGACCTCTTCAAATTTAAAATCTCCTCTGTTAAGATACAGTTTGTTTTTGATTGTGTTGCCCGTAAAATACACATCCACTAAATTATCATTGTTAAAATCGCCCAAAGCCACGCCGCCGCCATTATAAATGTATTCGAAATCAAGCACGTTCATCGTATCATTTTCAGCAATCCGGTTGGAAAAAGTGACACCCGTTTTTGTGGCGGAAATCTGAGTGAAAAGATTCTCTTTCTCGCCGCACCCGGTCAGGAAAAGTATCGCAGCAAAAACAAGGATTAGTTTTCCAAAAGAAAACATCCTGATGGGGTTTTTCAGAAACAATGTTCCAGCAAAATATGCAATCCATGCATACAACCGGGTTTCGCGTTTGAAAGACATACTATCTTGCATTATCAGATTCACTGTAGTTTCAGCAAAGAACCATTTGAAAAAAATTGCAACTAAGCGGTTTTACGGATATGGCTGACATAAAAAAGAGATGGCGAAATTTCGCCATCTCTTTTTTATGTGAAGAACCATCACGTCTTACTGGGTATAGCCAGTATTCTGTTTCAGAATGTCGGCTCCCTGCAAGTCAATCTGACGCTGTGGAATCGGCATATATTCGTTTTTGTTGGGCGTGAACCGCGCGCCTCCCAAATTATTCGGGAGTTTTGCGCTTTCGAAAGCCAAGTAAGCGTTTATCTCGGTAGCAGCCACTCCCCAACGCACCAAGTCGAAAAAGCGGTGGCCTTCTCCTGACAATTCCAGTTTGCGTTCAAAACGAATCGCCTTGTTTGCGGCATCCTTATCGGGCCAAGCAGAGGTGTATTCGTTAATAACATAGTTGGCCGCGTTAGTGCCGTCTGATTTCTTGACGAAACCCGCCACGTTTGCCGCCCTTCTGCGCACCATGTTCACGTATTCCTGTGCCTGTGCCAATGATCCAGCTTCCACTTCAGCTTCGGCCGCCATAAGTAGCACATCGGCAAAACGTATGATGTTGTAATTCATGGCCGTATAACCTTTTGTCCAAGAACTGCCATCAGTCAG
>JANPIL010000330.1:0-11537 GCA_031424975.1 Sphingobacteriales bacterium | reverse complement strand
CCACGAACGTGCCCAGTCCCATGCGGTTTTGCGCCCCACCCCTGAACCTGATTCTCAGGTAGTTGCTGTTTTCGCGGTGCTGCTCCACAAGATTGTTGCGGTACACGAACGCCGAGTCGTTGATGTTGTTGACCACATAATCCAAGTCGCCGTCGTTGTCCAGGTCGGCATAGGCCGCGCCATTGGAAAAACTCGGCTGGGTAATGCCCCATTGCCCGGTCACGTCCTCGAACGTCAGGTCGCCCCGGTTGCGGAACGCGTAGTTGGTGATCTTGACGGCCGGAATTTTGTCAATCAGCATCTTCCAGCCCACCAAGTTTGAGAATTCGTTGTTGTAAGCCATAAAATCCTGGTCGGTCACGTCCTTGGGAAAACCGTTGGTAATGACCATGTCCCGAAAACCGTCGTTGTCGAAGTCAACTACCATTGGAGTCCATGACCAGTCAGTACCCGCAATACCGGACACCAGACTGATTTCACTGAATACGGGGTCTGTATTGTCCGGGCTATTTCCTTGGTTAAGTTGCAGGGTGTTCCTCACATACTGATGCCCGTAGCCATAATCCTCGTTGTTTATGTACGTGGTGTAGTTATTGGCCCCCATCATCATTTTTTTCCTCAGGTTGTTTTCCGGCAGCATATCCAATGCCACCACATCGGCCAAGCCGTCGTTGTTAATGTCGGCCACATCATTACCCATGGCCGAACCGGAGGTGTGCTTGAAATACAAGCCCGCCTTGTCAGTGAAAGTGCCGTTCCGGTTATTGACATACAGCAAGTCATTGGTCAGGTAATCATTGGTCACATATATGTCCTTCCAGCCGTCCCGGTTGATGTCACAGATGTTCAAACCTAAACCATAACCTTCTATCTGTATGCCCGCCTGCTTGGAGACATTGGTAAATACCGGGTGTTTGAGGCTGTCGCTCCAGTCGTTGCGGTAAAGCCGGTCAATTGTGGAAGCGGAACCATCGGTTTTTTTCGGATGGTAAGCGTTGGGCGACGGTTCGACCTGATCTACCAAGACATACAAATCCGAATCGCCGTCGTTGTCATAATCAAAAAAAGCGGCGGTAGTGGTATAGGTTGTGTCGTCCACACCGTATTCGTGTGCCATCTCCTTGAAAACAGGGATTCCTTTTGTAAGACCTTGGTTCACATACAGCATATTTTTCCTCTTTTGCGACTGTTTGTATGTTGTCGCGGTCACATACATATCCATCCATCCGTCATTGTTGACATCGGCCACCACAATTCCTGAACACCACTGGCCATTGCCCGTGGCCTGCGATTTTTCGGTCACATCCTCAAACACAAAATCCCCTTTATTGAGATAAAGCTTGTTAGAAACTTGGTTGCCAGTAAAATACACGTCCGGCAGGCTGTCATTGTTAAAATCGCCAATACCAACACCGCCACCATTAAACACATATTCGTATTTGATGATATTTAAAGTGTCATTTTCCTCAATGCGGTTGGAAAAACGGATGTTGGTTTTTCCGGAGTCCAATTGAGCGAATAAGGTTTCCTGGCGTTTATTACAGGAACAAACAGCCAGGCAGAAACCGAGCAACTGGAAAACAGGGAAATACTTCATTTTCAAATAAGCGGTTGTGAAAATAATTGCCAAGTTATAAAAATAGTATCTTCTAACTCGTTAAAACCCCCTTGCCCAACTGTTTATTCATACCGAATCGGTAAAACTAAAGGTATAAAAAAAGGCAGGAACTCACGTTCCTGCCTTTCATAAATTAAAAACAAACCAATCAATAACCCGGGTTTTGATCCAATGCGGGCTTTCCGTTTATGATGCTATTTGTTCTTTCAGACTCGGGAATAGGGTAATATTCGTTTGTTCCCTTTTTGAAAGAAGCACCATTCAGATAGGTTCTCCGAACTCTTTCTTTTACCAAGTATTGGTTGTTGATTACATCTGCGGCAATACCCCAGCGTACCAAGTCAAAGAAACGGGTACCTTCCATACCAAACTCCAAGCGTTCCTCAAAACGAACAGCTTTGCGGGCTGAAGCTTTGTCCCAGGCAGTTTCGTACGTTTTGATTGCATAATTGGCTGCAGGTTGCATCATATCCACAATTGGAGCCTTAGGATTGCCTCCAGTAAAACCGACAACCCTACCCATGACCATGCTTTGCGGCTTGGCAGCCCTTTCCCGAACCTCATTTACGTATTTCCTTGCTTTTTCCGGATCTCCGACCTCTGCTTCACATTCAGCCGCCCAAAGCAGAACGTGGGCATAACGCAGGTAACGGTAATTGTTGGCATTCAGGTTTGCCCAACCAGAAACCCCCGAAGCCGACTTTTCAGCATTGTGTTTTTTTGGCACATAAGGACCGGCATATTTCTGATCACGAATCCAGTCTTGGCCTGGGTTCACACCCCAATCCTTGTAAGGAATGTACCTACGACCCACCGTATGGTCTACGCGCGGATCCAAAGTGCCACTATGAATTGTAAAGGGCTTGTCTGAAGTCACCCCTTCGTCACTGGTGACATCCACGTCATTGAACGTATCTATCAAGGGTAAGCCGTTGGCATCTGTCTTAAAAGCATTGACCAGATTTTGGGATGGCTGATAGAAACCACAGCACCCGCCAGGACCGGCATTGTAAGGCCAAGCCAAACCGTCACCTTGATTGCCGCCGCCATCGGCAGTAGCTGTCAGGGAGTATTGAACCTCAAATACGGATTCGGGATTGTTTCTTTTAGAAGCGAGAAAGTTATCGCCGTAATTATCCGTCAAGCTGAATTTCTTGCTATTTATGATTTCATCAAGCAAGACCTTTGCCGCTTGTAGTTTTGCCGCATTAGGTGCCCCCGTAGCCACATCAAAGCCTTGGAACAGAAGGCTTTTGGCCAGCATGGCTTTTGCCGCCCACTTGGTGGCCCGGCCGGGCTCGCCCGCAAAACTCTCGGGCAGCGCGTCGGCTGCGGCCTTAAAGTCTGCCTCTATCTTGGGCCATATGTCCGTAGCATTGGAAACCTTAACGCTGTTGGGATCAGCAGAGTTATAGGTTTTCTCATCAATGTAGGGGACTTTATTCCACATTTTCTTGGCCTCGAAGTAATAAAATCCCCTCAGGAAACGTGCTTCCCCTTCAATTACCTTCTTGCGGTTTTCAAATGTGGCATCGCTTATTTTTGGGAGCGTCTGCAACAAATCATTGGAACGGATGATACCTTCAAACAAGGCTTTCCATTTACCCCTCAAGTGATCGTTTGTTGTAATCCAGACGTAGCGTTCAATACTTGTTTGCTCCGGCTGATCACCCGCATCCGTGCCTTTGTAGGCATCGTCAGAGGCAATGCCACCGAAAACCCAGTTGGATACCGCGCCGTGCCATTGAGTAGTACCCGCACCAACACCATCCAGTAATCCGTAAGTTCCTACCAGCAATGCCTCCGCTCCGCTGGGAGTGGAAGTTACAACCGGGCTGTATTGCCCTTGGGGCGTTTTCTCCAGAAACTTGTCTCCGCAGGAATTGGCAGCGAAGAGCCCTGCCAAGGAGAAGCCTGCAACAATAAACGATTTTTTCATAGGTATGATGACAAGTTATGCGTTGGATAAGATTTTGACATTGAACGACAAACTCAATACTTCTGTTTAGACAGATTGATGGATTAAAATCCCAGGTTCAGGCAATCTGTCACGACTGATGGATTAAAATCCAAGGTTCAGGCCGAATAGGAAGGTTCTTGATGCGGGCAGAATGCCTTCATCAATACCCAACTCGTTAGTATTTTGACGAACAGCCACCTCGGGATCTAACCCTTGGTATGGTGTTATGGTAAAGGCATTTTGCACTTGTGCATACACCCTTAAATTGCCCAGACCATATTTGGAGAGCATACCGCCGGGGATGTTGTAAGCCAATTGCAAGTTTTTCATGCGGAAATACGAACCTTTCTCAATAAAATATGAGGATGGCTGGCTGCTAATTGCGTCATTTTCATCCAGAATGGGCAGTTTGGCATCAGTCCTACCCGGAATCCAAGTATCTTCCAGAATACGGGTACTGCGTGCACCTTGAAAAGTATTAAAATCCGTCCAATACTTTACATAGTTGAACAGGTCGTTGCCGGAAACACCTTGTCCGAACATGGTCAGGTCAAAGTTTTTGTATCCGACACTGATGTTCAGACCATACGTAAAATCAGGGTTGGGATTACCAATGAACGTCTGGTCTTTGGCATCAATCACCTTGTCGCCATTCACGTCGCGGTAATTGAATTTACCCACGCCAGGAGCCAACTTTTGGCCGTTGTACGTAACGCCCACATCCGTGTATCCTTTATACACAGCAGCAGCCTGCACTTCCTCAGCCGACTGAAAAATCCCATCCACTTGATAGGCGTAGAACGAAGAAATGGGATAGCCTTTCTGCGAACGGGTTATGGCAATCGGGAACCGCAAAGACGGCCCCACAAGAGCGGCCAAATCATTCTCAGGGTCAACTACCAGCACTTCATTCTTAAAGGTTGAGAAATTCGGGCTGATGTTGAAAGTAAAGTCCCCAACCTTACCTTGGTAGCTCAAAGCCACATCCACACCTCTATTAACAACGTTGGCCACGTTTGCATTAGCAACACCCGATGACCCCGTGTAAAGCAAGCCATATTGTGGCGCCAAGAGCAAATCGTTGGTTCTTCTGTTCCACACATCCACGTTTAATGTCAGCTTGTCATTGAAAAGACCTGCGTCAAAGCCCACATTTATTGAACGTGTTGCCTCCCATCTTGCGGCCGGATTGCCAATGAAGCCCCGGCTGAAACCAAAATTGTAGCCGTTGGGATTGGAGAAGCTATAACCGTTTCCGGCCGGATCGGAGAAGTAAGTGGAGAATGAATTGTAGTTACCGATTTCTTGGTTACCGGTTTTACCCCAGCCAGCCCGCAGTTTCAAATCACTGATGAAAGGCACATTTTGCATGAACGCTTCTTCCGATAACCGCCAGCCTACACTGAAGGCAGGGAAAGTAGCGTAACGGGTGGCCGCCAAGAACCGTGAGGAAGCATCGCGACGCACAGTGGCCTGGAACAAATACTTGTCCAGCAACGAATAGTTGAGTTGTCCAAAGTAAGAGAACAAACTGTAGTCGTCTTTTGCAAAGCCGTAGTTACTTTGCGTGGACGGATCGCCTTGGCTCAGATACCGAAGGCTCGGATCGGCACTGAAATACCGGCTCCGGAATCCTCCCTGCTCCTCACCAAAACTGCTGATGGCCTCCACACCGGCAAGAGCAGTGATTCTGTGGATGTCATTCAGTGTTACTTTGTAATTAAGGGTGTTTGTCCAAGTCCAAGCATAACGGTAGTTGAAGTTGGCATCAAAACTGTAAAACCTGCCGAACTCGGAGTTTTCCGGATCAGGCTGTCCGCTCGACCGACCCCTGCCCACGGTCATATCAACACCGAAGCTGCTACGCAGGGTCAGGTTCTTCAAAACATCTGCTTCCGCATAGGCATTGCCGAATACCCTGACATCTTGGTATCCATTGTCTTGTCTGCGATACAGATTCGCCACCGGGTTGCTGGCATTACCGAGGTTGTTGCCCAGAGTACCGGCAAAATTGCCCTGTATGTCATATACCGGCACTATTGGCTGCATACGGTAGGCCATGAATATCTCGTTGCCCTCACTTTGGTTGTTAAATTGACCCTGTCTTCTTGCATAGGCGATTTGCAGATTCTCACCAATCCTTATTCTCTTCTTAACCGTGAATTCGGTATTTGCCCGCAGGGTGTACCGCTTAAATCCGTTGTAAATCAGCATAGATTCTTGATTCAGGTGTCCTACCGAGAATGCATACCTTCCCTTATCCGTTCCACCCGATACGCCGAGCTGATAGTTTTGGATGGGGGCCGCGTTGAAGATTTCCCTGAGCCACTCGGTTCCTTGCTTGTTTGCCTTGCTTAACTGGAATACGGTGCTGCCAAATGCGGGATTGTTTGTGCCATCCGCAAAAGTGCGTTGATAACTGTAGTTGGCAGGATTCACACGCGGATCGCCTTCCTTAGCACCACTGGGCACAATGTAATCAGGTATTTCGGGAGTGGCACCGCTGCCGTACTGCCCATTTGATGGATTGCCAGTAACCGCATCCACAACGCCAGCATTTCGCTTGCTTGCCCACAAGTAGTCGCCGTACTGCTGTGTATTCAGCACGCTTGGAAAACGAAACGGGTTTTGGGTGCCGTAGTACGCATCGAACGAAACCTTGGGTTCGCCTGACTTCCCTTTCTTGGTCGTAATGACGACCACACCGTTACCCGCCCTCGAACCATAAATGGAAGCCGACGTAGCGTCTTTGAGTATCTGGATAGACTCAATGTCGTTCTGGTTGATATTGGCCAGGTTATCGCGTGTGGGGACACCGTCGATAACGTAGAGAGGGTCGTTGTTGCCAAAAGTACCCACACCACGGATACGAACGGCAGCACCCTGTCCGGGAACGTTGCTGTTGATAACCGTGACACCCGCCGCACGTCCTTGCAATTGCTGCTCAACACTCGTAGCCGGCACGGCCAGAAGGTCTTTCGCATTGACAACGCTGATTGCGCTGGTAAGATCTTTTTTCTGCTGGGTGGTGTAGCCAGTCACAATCACCTCAGACAAAGACTGCAAATCGGCCGCTAATGCGAGATTGACAGTGCTCCTGCCGCCCACGGCAACCTCTTGGGTCACGTAGCCGATGAAACTGAACACCAGACTGCTGCTCGCATTGTCCGTTGCTATTGAGTAGGAGCCATTGGCATCAGTTACCGTGCCACGGCTTGTTCCTTTCACTGCCACACTCACGCCCGGCAGCGCCGAGCCGTCTTCCTGGGCGGTTATCTTGCCGGTGACCGTGTTTTGAGCCAGCGATGTCGTCACCGCACACAGAAACACCAGCAAAAGCATCATTCCTGATCGTAGATAATTTTGTTTCATGCGTTTTAAGGGGTTAGGATAATTGAACAGATTTGTTTTCTGACCGGTGCTATCGGGAACAAGCACCAAACTCTAAACATTGGCACTAAAGTAAGGTTTGGGTTATAATAATCCAATATTTTATAAAAAAGATTTAATGGATGCCGAAAAATATTGCGCGCAACCGCCCACCCGGCGAATTTCCCGCACCGGGCAAACCACCCAAGGCAGCCCAGAAAACCCGAATAGATGGTTATTTTGCCCGCCAATGCCACTCCCGGCAGGTCGCCACCAACCCGGTTGTGCATGACCCAACAAAAAAACCGGTAGCTTTGCCACTGCCCCCGAAAAGCACCGGCCTATGGACACTAAAGACCTTTTCCTGACCCCCATTTATTTGCTGTTCCTTTATCTGGGGGCTTACCTGCTCCGGAACCGGGTCGCCAACAAGGCCATCCGGCCTTATTTCATCCCCGCACTCACCGTCAAGATTATCGGGGCAGTGGCGTTGGGGCTGATCTACCAGTTTTATTACGGGGGAGGCGACACGTTCAATTTCTTCCGCGACAGCAAGGTCATCTGGGAGGCATTCCTGAACTCACCTTTCAAGGCATTCGGCATCATCTTTGCCGATGGCGGCCACCACTCCGAAATTTACGAATATACGCGCCGCATCTATTTTTACATAGACCGCCAGACTTTCCACGTGGTCCGGGTGGCGGGATTTTTCGGGATGTTTACGTTCCAAACCTACTCGCTGATTGCCATTTGCTTCGCGCTGTGCTGCTTTTCGGGAATGTGGGCCATGTACAAGGTGTTTTTAGATTGCTACCCCAAACTGCATCGCCGACTGGCCTACGCTGTTTTTTTCATTCCGTCGGTGTTTTTCTGGGGGTCGGGCTTGCTCAAGGATACGCTGACGCTGGGCGCATTGGGCTGGCTTTTCCACGCGTTTTATTTCGGACTCATCAAACGCCGCAGTTTGGTTGTAAATGTCTCGGTGCTGCTTGTTTCTATCATCATCATTCAGGCCATCAAAGTGTACATACTGCTGTGTTTCCTTCCGGCAGCGTTTTTCTGGATTTTCATGGAATACCGCCAGCGTATCCGCTCGTCGGCACTGCGGTTCATTTCGCTGCCGTTCATTTTTGCAATCTCCATACCGGTCAGCTACCAGGCCATTGTGAAAGTCACCGAAGACAATGTACTTTATAAGATAGACAACATCACGGCTACCACCAAAACCACCGCCGACTGGCTTAAGGTGGTGGGCACGCAACAAGGCGGCTCGGTGTATTCGTTGGGAGAGTTTGACGGCACGTGGACGAATATGCTCGCCAAAGCCCCGGCGGCTCTCAATGTGAGCCTGTACCGTCCGTACCTGTGGGAAGCCAAAAACCCGGTTATGTTGCTTTCGGCCATTGAAGCGGCTTTTTTCCTTTTCCTCAGCATCCGGATACTTATCCAAATCAAGCTGGCGCGGCTGGGCAAGATTATTTCCACGCAACCGATTTTGCTTTTCTGCCTGATTTTTTCGCTCACCTTTTCGTTTGCCGTGGGAGTGAGCAGCTACAATTTCGGCACGCTGGTGCGCTACAAGATTCCGATGATGCCGTTTTTCCTCGCATTCCTGTACATTGTGCAGAGTCAGGCGGTGAACAAACCCCGGAAAATACGCCGGTTGGCCGCCACCGAGTAGCGTTCCTCCACGGTTCGGCGGGCGGCTTGGCCCATGCGCTGGCGCAGCAGGGGGGTTTGCATCATTTCCAGGATACTATTTTCCCAGTCGCCGGGAGTGCGGCACAAAAAACCGTTTTCACCGTGCCGCACGATTTCGGTGTTTACACCCACCGGCGATGCCAACGCCGGAATGCCCAGCGCCATGTATTGCAGGGCTTTGAAGCCGCATTTGCCTTGGCTCCATTCATCGTCGGCAAGGGGCATCAGGCCGATGTTCATGCGCAGCAAATCGTCCATTTCGGTTGCCTTGTTCCAAGGCATATATACAAAGGATTGCAGTGCGAATGCGGGCGGCTGGTCGGAGATGACCAGAAACGTAAAATGCCATTCCTTTTCCAGCTTTTGCAGCACCGGCATCAGCGGCTCCAGATACGCAATGGTGGAGTGCGTGCCAGTCCAGCCGATTACAAAATCCCCGGTCTGCTGGTCTTTGACCCGGTTGTGCAGGTTTTGGGTGTCGATGGTGGTGGGAATGACAACAGCCCGCGAAACCTCCCCCCAACCCCCTCCGAAAGAGGGGGCTTTCAAGGCTCCCCCTTCGGAGACGGGGGGGGCTGCATATTCTGCCAGATAATTATTTCCCGCGCTGATTTTCCATGCCCAGCGGCAAATGGATTTGGTTTTGGAATGCCATTTCAGCCGCGCCGCCACCTTGTTTTGCTTGGATGTGTTGGGCAGCCAAATGGCATCGTCGAAATCGAAAATGATCCGTTTGCGGAGAACCTTGGCAATGATCCACTCGAACACGGGCGGGCCCAGCGGCGCGGCCTCGCGGTGGATGAACACAAAATCGTAGTGCGGCACCGAAAATAGTATCTTGCAGCGATGCCAAACCCCCTTGGCCATTCCCATGGTTTTTTGAAAAACATGACCGGGCTTGTACAGGATTCTCCAGGTTTCCGCATCCCAGAAAGGTTCAAGACGGCAGGTGATTCCTTCCTCGCGCAGAAAACCCAAGTATTGCTCAAAGCGAAACCGTTGCGAGGCCGCCGTGCCGGAAGGATAGGGAAACAGGAAAAGGATTTTCATGGCTGCCACTTGGCCGGGTTTGGGCTTCTGGAAACATACTATTTTGCGGGCGGCTCACTACCCGAGTATTTCCCGGTACACTTCCTCGTACAAATCCACGCCGCGTTGCAGGTCGAAATGTTCCAGTGCCACGCGGCGCAAATCTTCGGGTGGCAGCTTCAGGTAGCCGTCCAGTTCGTTGACAATCCGTTCGTATTCCAAATCCGAAAATTCGCGGATCAGGCCGCCCAATGTGTGGCTTTCCATCAGCAAATCGGTATCGCCCACGCCCGCATTGCAAATGACCGGAACACCAGTGGCCAGTATTTCGCCCATCTTGGTGGGCGACGACGCTTTCTTGGAAAAACTCGGACGGATGAAAAACAGGGAAACCTGGCTCAGTTTCAGCAATATCGGCACTTCGGTGCGTTCGGCGCGGTAGAACACGAATTTGCGCTGTTCCATACCCATTTTGCGCACTTTTTCCATCACAATCTGCGGGTCGTCGGGCGTGATGAACAGGAATTTGGATTCGGGATACTTGCGTTCCAGCACCCGGTAAAATTGCAGCATCTCGTCGAGCATGTACCACGTGCCCAGCGAACCGAGGTACGAAACCACCAGCTCTTCGGGCAGGATGTTGAACCGGTTCCACCATTGGTCAAGGTAGGCCGCCCTGATTTTTTCGGACGAGAACAGCTTGGCATCCACGCAGCACGGAATCACTTGGATGGGCACATTTGCAAAACCTTCCCACGCTTGTATCTCGTGTTTGGCACTGGCAGTCAGTGAGATGGTGTAGTTGGCCTGTTGCAGGAATTCCTTTTCCTTGCGCTTGAAAAAATCATAAATCCGCCGGTACAACTTCTTTTTCAGGTTCCACAAGCCGCCTTCCACGCGTTCGTCAGCCCAGAAACCGCGCATATCGAACACAAACGCGAGGCCGTGATTTTTTTGCAGCCACCCGCCCACCAAGGCCGTCACATAGCTGCGGCAATGCACAACCTTGAATTTCTTCTGCTTGTGCAACGCTACTGCCTTGCGCCGCATCCGCCACACATCGCGCAGGGTGGATAGCACGGGCGGTTTTTTGGTGTAGAAAATGGGCTGCCAGTCAATGTCGGCACCGAACGGCTGTATGAGTGACCGCACGAATTTGGCGCGTTTCCGGTAGTTGTCCTGTTTTTCGGTGCTGATAACCGTGAACGAATAGCCACGCTGCGCCAGCCCGATGATGTAGGGCAGTATCTGCGATTGGCCCAGCGGGTCGGTGAGTCCGTCGTAGCTGAGGTAAAGTATGGGTGTTTTTTCGGATGCCATGTACCTGTGAATGATTGAAAAAATCTGCCCGGCCAGAAGCCACCGGCACAACCGCCAGCCAAAAATAGTATCTTTTGAAAACACCAAACCCGCCTGTCAGGCCGAAAGCCGTTTACCGATACCGGTCTGACACACAGTGTCTGACCGGCGTTTTGCACGTGCCTGCCGCCAGATTTGGAAAGTCCGGCTACCCTTTCCTACGGACTGTTTTTTTCCAGCCAGCGGTGCAATATTATCAGCGACCAGAGGCGGTTGCTCGCATAATCGCTGCCCGCTAAAAATTCCTGCCGCAGTCGCCTCACCGTTGGCAAATCGGCGTAGCCGTGGCGCAACACAATGGCATCGCTGAGGTAATCGTCCAGCAGATAGCGCAGGTCGTGGCGCAGCCAACTGGCCAGTGGAATCGAAAAGCCCTGTTTCGGACGGTCAAATAATCGCGCCGGAAGATACCGGTACAGCACTTGCTTGAGCAAGTATTTCATGGTACCGTTGCGGTATTTGAGCGTTGGCGACAGGTTCAGGGCAAACTCCACCACGCGG
>JANPIL010000329.1:0-5277 GCA_031424975.1 Sphingobacteriales bacterium | reverse complement strand
GCTGTGAACGGATGGCCAAGCTCAGGGTTGCCTTTAAAAGTGAAAAACCGGACTTGATCTCCCAAGTCTTCATGAATCACGCCGCGTAGTTTTGAATTACACCCTTTTGAATTACACCCCATTGAAGCATAGTTATGTTTAAAGAAGTAACCCAAGGGTATTCTGTGCTTGTCGCTGCTTATCCGCGTTATGAGACCCACACCATAACCATCCGACCTCAAGGGGAATACGAACACATCACCTTCCTGATATCTAATCCTTTTCATAATCTCATTGCTTTAAAAAAAATCCTCCGAAGCCTTTACGCAGATACCTTCCCGACCGTTGCTATTCTCGCCAACGACAAAGGTAACACCCCAAAACCGGTTCAGGCATCCCGGCTTGAAGTTTGAACCAAAATAGTATGTTTTAAAAAGCCTAAACCTCCCGGCGGCCAACAAAAAAGCCCGGCTCAGGGAGCGGGGCTTTTGCGGTGCAAGCTGCGTTGTTCTTCTCAACCGGCTTTCTGTTCAATCAATCTTCTCTTGGCTGGATTTTTCCACGTCAGGAAATTTTCTTCCGTAAGTCCTGCAATTCGTCGCGCATCTTGGCCAGTTCCAGTTCGGTGGGATGCAGGAAGTTCTTGGACAGTTGCGTGCTCAGGTTGGCTTTTACGCGCCAAATCTCCTTCACATCCTCCACGCCCAGCGAGTACGTGGGGTACAGGCGGTTGTCGGATTGCAGGTACATTTTTTCGCGGCCTTCGGTATAGTCCACCCGCTTCACCACCACGCTCTCCTTGCTGTCGGACACTACCACATACATCTCGCCGCTGCGGATGCTTTTGGGGCTTTCGGTCAGTTCGCAAATCAGCCAGTCGCCGGTGCGCAGGGTGGGTTCCATGCTTTGGCCGCTTACTTGGAACGCCCGGAACGAGCCGTTGCGGTATTCCGGGCTGGGAATGCTGAAGGCGGGCAGGTTGCGGATGTATTCAGGCTCCACGCAACCCTGCATATAACCGGCGGCGGCCTTAGTGGCCACCATCACAATGTTGTCGTTGCCCGCGCTGTCCACGGTTACGGCAAAGGGCGTTTTTTCAGTCAGCGTGATCACCTTCTCCACCACATTGGACTTGGCGGTTTCCTTTTCGTTGCGCAGTAGTTCAAGCTCACGCTCCATATCACGCCGCCTAAGGTATTCCTCGTTGCCCAAGCTTTCCACCAGCCCCATGCGCGATTTGAGCATATCGTTCTCGATTTGCAGCCGCTGCAAATCACGCGGGGTGTCGCCGGCCAGGAATATGCCGTTGGCCCGCTGGGCGGCGGGTGTGGGCGGCGTGGTGTTATCCAGAAACATCTCGCCCTCGCCGTTGTAGAGCCATTGCTTGTTCAGGTTCGGGAACACCTCGAAGGCTTTCTCGAACACGCTGGTGCTGGGCGTATTGCGGCCGCTCTCTATCTGCGACACGCCCGACTGGGTAATCTCAAGCTTGTCGCCGAACTCCTTCTGGTTCAGGCTCAGTGATTTGCGCAGTTGCCTGAACCGTTGCGCGTATGAGGACAAAGAAAGTGTGTTCATGGTTTGCGGGTGTTTTTTGGTGGTGTTTCGCTGGGGAGTGTTTTGTTGGGCAATGTTTCGCTGAGTGACGGGTTTCGCCGCTACCGGCCAGGGTTTCCGTTCCGGGGGAAATAGTATGTTCCAGAAACGCCAAACTCCCGGCCCGATATCCAATGCAATAATAAGCAAAACAAATGAAAGTGATGATATTTTGATAATAAAAATTTTACCCGCGCGGATATGGAACGCTTTTTTATAATTTTTGATTATATTTATATCAAAATTTATCAAGCCACCAACACTGAACTTTTGCCATGACGCTTCCTGAAATCACGCTGCGCCCTTCGGTTTCCCAATCGCTGGTCAAGGAACTCCGCAACAACGACGCTTGTCCGCGCCGGGTGGGTGGCGTGTACGTGATGGGTATGCCCACCGTGCCCAACGAGGCGCAGTTGCGGGGCATTTTCTTTGAATATATCCTGACCGGCTCGTGCGGCAAATCGGGCATTCCGCCCGTGGAGCCGGTGCAGCGTTCGGGCAAGCGTTACGTGGATTTTGAGCGGCTGGAGCAGCAGGCCGAGTTCTTCCGCAACGAACTGCTGCCGCATTACAAGATTGAGGTGCTGGATACGGATGTGGTGCTGGCCACCGAGTTTGAGCATCCCGACACGGGCGAGACGGTCACCGTGAAGTGCCGCATGGACGTGCTGGCCCGCGTGGATGGCAGGCTGGCGGTGATTGACATCAAGGCCACCGGCGATGTGGCCAATGGCGGCTGGCGAAGCCCCATGAACCTGGATCACACGCAGGCGCACTTCTACACGTGGGCCTTGTACCAGTCGCAGGAGCTCAACCCTGAAGGCGTTATACCCGATTTTTACTATGTGGTGGCGGACTGGTCGCCGCGCATGGACTACGAAGTGATCAAGGTTGAATGGAGCAACAGCAGCTTTTGGGAGGTGCGCCAAGCGGCCACCGAAGGCTACGAGAAACTCAGGAAGATGGAGGCCGAGGGGTTTCCCACCCGCCCGTCGTACCAGCAGTGCCAGCAGTGCCCGTTCCAAGGTTCGTGTCCCGACCGGCGGCTGTTCAAGGATGTGAAGGTGGTCTGGTGAGGAAGCCCGCCTGCCACAGCGCATTGGCGGCGGCAAAAAATATCACGAAAAATTATTTACAATGTTTTGGCTTTAATATCATTAACAATTATATTTGTATTATCAAACATTCACCCACTAACGAGAGTAACTATGAACCTTATCACCATTATCGGCGGCAGTTCGGGCACCGGCAAGAGCTACTCTTTGCGCAACTTGGGCAAGGATGCGGTGGTGCTGAACGTGGAACGCAAGATGCTGCCGTTCCAAGCCAAGGGCCTGACCAACGTGCCCATCGGCTCCACGTTCAAATTGTTCGAGGCCATCAACCGCCTGCGCGACAACGATGATTTCCGCATCGTCGTGCTTGATTCCTTTTCCGAATTCTGCGATTTGCTGCTGGCCGAGTGCAAGAACAAGGCCAAGGGTTTTGACGTTTGGAATATGTACAACACCGAGATTTTCAACCTTTTCCAAGCCCTCAAGTCACTCAACAACAAGTATGTGTTCGTAATCGGCCATACCGAAACGCTGCTTGACTCGGATGGCGACAAGATCCAGCGCATGAAGGTCAAAGGCAAGGAACACGAGGGCATGATTGAGAAGAATGCGACCTGCGTGTTTTATTCCAGAACGGTGCGCAGAACCGACGGCAATGGCGTAGATTACCGGTTCATTACCAACACCGACGGCTTTATGCCCGCCAAAACGCCCTTCGGGATGTTCAAGAATTTCCTGATCGACAACGACGTGGCGGCCATCACCAAGGTGTACGACAGTTTCTACAAGGAATCAACCATCAAGCTGGCCGAAGCCGCATAAATGATAATCGTTTGGCTGTCAGGCATTTAAAAGCCCGTTTATTTCAACTTTCCATATTTTCAACTTTCCAAACTTCAAAATTCCCATGTTAGCAACTTCCGCCCCCGCAATGCCCCAAGAAACCGGCCGCCGCGACCATTATGTCGGCCTACTGCTGGCTTACGTCGAAGCCATCAACCCCACCGATGCCGAACGCATCGAAATGGGGGTCATTACGCAGGAACTCCTTGATTCGGGCAAGGTAAAACCCGTCAACTATACCGAAGAGGATGGGCGCTACCGCTTGGATTTCTGGCTCAAGGGCAAATCCGAGGATGGCGACGATATCCGGGTGCGCCACTCGGTTTTCCTCAAGGACGAAGAGAACCGCCCCGCCAATTCGGGCAACATCCAGGTCATCAACAAGCAGGGCAAGACGGCCTACATTCCCGAAACCGCCTTTACCAAGGGCCAAAGCCCCTACGATTGGTTTTCCGCGCCGTACCACCGTGCCAAGGTGGGCGAGTCGGATCTGGTGCAGTTCATCAATTCGTGGACAAACAAGAAAGCCGATTCCGACGCGGTTCCGTTGGATTTCGCCGGTATTTGCCAGGGAAACCTTAAGCCCATGCACCAAGTTTTGCGGGGTTCCGACGCATCGTATGTCAAGGTGATGCTCGGCATCCGCACCACTGACGAAGGCCGCCGTTTCCAGACCGTGTTTCCGCGCGTGATCCTGCCCGGCTGGACGACAAACTACGAAAGGCTGCACAAGGAACTGGGCAATTACTTGTCCAACTCATCGGCACGGAACGATTTCGGCCTCACGCCCAACATGGCTTTCGACCGCAACCTCTACCGCCTGCGTGTTTGGGACGGTGAAGCCGGAGCCACCATGCCGCCGGTTGGCAGCTATGGCAGCCAGCCGACCGCCACCGGCTACAGCCAGCCGACGGGGCAAGGGCCGGTCAGGCAGCCCGACCTGCCCGTCAGTTCCTCGCACGACGACGACCTGCCGTTCTGACCATCCGGTTACCCGTCGTTTTCAATTTACCGTTGGGATTCAAAATAGTATGTTTCCGAAAGCTGAAAGCCCCGTCTCCGCCTTTGGCTTTGGCGGGAGCCAAACCTGCCTTTGTCTCCCAACGGTAAACCTGACATATAACCCAGCTACAACTATGATCTCAACAAAGGATTTATTCATGGAAGACCAAGCCGCCTATGGCATCGAAATGCGGATGCACCAAGAATACGAGGCGTGGCTGCAATACCAAACCCTGCTGGAATGGGCCGACAACCGGGTGGAGCAATCGGAGCGGTTCTTTTTGGATTTGCGTCAGGAAAACCTCCGCCCGATCACGGTGAGTGCAGAACACCAGCCAGCCAACGATGAACTGAACTGGTTTCTGGACGGCGGCACCGTGGCCGACGATGAAGCCGAAGAAGAAGGCAGGCAGATTCCGTTCCACACGCAATGGCGCATTTCGGCCTGATGCTTGCCAGCAACCGGTTTGGCGTTTGAAAATAGTATGTTTTGAAAAGCCCAAACCCCTTAACCACCTAAAAATCAAATGAATGCAAAAGTGAAACGGCTATGGACGGAGGCTCTGAAAAGCGGCGAGTATGCGCAAGGCTCCAAACGGCTGCGCGACAAGGAAGGCCACTTTTGCGTGTTGGGCGTGCTTTGTGACTTATACGTGAAACATCGCCGAGGCTGCCGCTGGCTGCCCATGGAGGCAAAAAGCGGATTCCGCATTGCGGGCAAACGTGAAACGCCTTGGTGCGAGGACTACCTGATTGAACCGGTGATGCAATGGGCCGGGCTGGGCGAACACAACCCGTTGGT
>JANPIL010000328.1:0-5990 GCA_031424975.1 Sphingobacteriales bacterium | reverse complement strand
TCCAAGCAGGGAGCCGTGGACCGGTCGCGGTCGGAGGTGGTGCTGGTCAATGCGCCTTCCGGTGATTACGTGTTTTGCGTCATCACCAAAAACCAGCAGGACATTAGCTACGAATACAACAATGCCGGTTTTGTGCTGCTGCGCGATGTTTCAAGGCTGCTCTGGCAGCATTTTGAGCCGAAATCCCCTTGGAAGCCAGCCAAAGGAGCGGAAAAGTTTTACGCGGAATGACAGGTGGAGGCATACTCAGGCAACCAAACGGTTGCCTGAGTATGCTGCCTTCGGGTGTTTTCCTTGCACAAAATAGTATCCTTTAAAAAGCCCAAACCCCCCTGAAATAATGTCAGATAATTCAAGAACAGCCTTACAGAACTATCAAGAATTTAATAAAAAATATGAAAGAACTTGGCTGAAATAGTATGCAAGCATAACATTGTTTGTTACTTTTGTACTTCCGAAGATAAATGACAAGGGCAGGAACCGGATTTTTGGCTTGCCGGAAATATATTTTTACGAGATGAAGCGCGAGGAAACGGTTGATTACCAAGTGAAAGCGTGTTGGCACGCCATCTCGCGGATGTATAACGGCGAGGCGGCGCAGCACGAATTCACCATGGCCATCGGGCACGTGCTGCTTATCATTGATGCCGAAAAAGGCACGCCCGCCACCCATATCGGCCCGTTAGTGGGCTTGGAAAGCCGCAGCCTGACGCGGATGTTGCGGTCATTGGAAGAGGACGGCCTGATTTACCGCGAAACCGGTGTCGCCGACAAGCGTTTTGTCAATATTTTCCTGACGCGGCAAGGCAAGGAAAAGCGTGAGATTGCCCGGCGCACCGTGCGCGAATTCAATTTTTTAATCCGGGAAAACATCCCGCCCGACAAACTGGCCGTTTTCTTTGAAGTGGTGCAGCAAATCACGAAAACCGTGGAGTTCCGGCGGTTTTATCCGTCCGCGCCGCTGGCCGAAGTTGATTTGACCGGTTGACCGCGTTAGCCGGGCCGCATCCTGAAATAGTATCCCTGCTAAAGACGGGGCTTTCAGCTTTCAAAACACCCAAACCCCCAAAATACCCAAACTCATTTTTCCCTCTCATTGGTTATGGAAACATTAGCTGCCGAAAAAATACAAGCCACCGGCCAGAAAACCGGTCACCGCAACCGTCCCATCCGGCGCGTAGCCGTGTTGGGGGCGGGCATCATGGGTTCACGCATTGCCGCGCACTTCGCCAACATCGGCGTGGACGTGACCCTGCTCGACATGGTGCCCAAGGAGCCAAGCGATGCCGAAAAAGCCAAAGGATTGACCTTGGATGCCAAGCCCGTGCGCAACCGCATCGTGAATGACTTGTTCCAAGCCGCGCTGAAAGCCAGTCCCGCACCCTTTTACAACGCCTCGTTTGCCAGTCGCATCACGCTCGGTAATTTTGAGGATAACATGAAAGACATCGCCCACGCCGATTGGGTGATTGAAGTGGTGGTGGAACGGCTGGAAGTCAAGAAAATCATTTACGAACAAGTCGAGAAACACCGCAAACCCGGCACGCTAATCACGTCCAACACGTCGGGCATTCCGATCCATTTGATGGCCGAAGGACGTAGCGACGATTTCCGGAAGCATTTCTGCGGCACGCACTTTTTCAATCCGCCGCGCTACCTGCGCCTGCTCGAAATCATCCCCACGCCCGAAACCGATTCGCAAGTGGTTGATTTCCTGATGCATTACGGCGACCGTTTCTTGGGCAAAACCACCGTTTTGTGCAAGGACACGCCCGCATTCATCGCCAACCGCGTGGGCGTGTATGCCATGATGAGCGTGATCAAAGCCACTGAACAATTCGGCCTGACGATTGAGGAAGTGGACAAACTGACCGGCGACATTTCGGGCAAGCCTAAGTCGGGCACGTTCCGGCTGTCGGACGTGGTGGGACTGGATACGACGGTAAATGTGGCGAATGGCATTTACAATAATGCACCCGATGACGAATCGCGCGAGACTTTCAAACTGCCCGCCATTGTTCAGAAACTGAGCGAAAACAAATGGCTCGGCGACAAAACCGGGCAGGGTTTCTACAAGAAAACCAAGAATGCCGCCGGGCAAACCGAAATCCTGACGTTGGATTTGAAAACACTGGAATACCGCCCGCAGCAGAAAGCGCGGCTGTCGGTTTTTGAAGCCACCAAAGGCGTGGACGACTTGAAAAAACGCCTGCCCATCTTGCTCAAAGCCAAAGGCAAGGAAGGCGATTTCATGCGCGCCACCACCTACGATTTGTTCAATTACGTGACGCACCGCATTCCCGAAATCGCGGACGAACTGTACCGCATTGACCAAGCCGTTAGTGCCGGATTCGGCTGGCAAATCGGTCCGTTTGAAAGCTGGGACGCGCTGGGCGTAAATAGTATCGTGCAAAACATGGAAACCTCCGGCAAAAAACCCGCGCAATGGGTGTACGAAATGCTGGCAACCGGCCACGATACATTTTACAAGACTGAAGGCGGCGTGCGGAAATACTACGATATCCCGACCAAAAGCTACCAATCGGTTCCCGGAACGGAAGAATTCATTCTGCTCGATACGCTGCGCGAAAACAAAGTGGTGTGGAAAAATGCCGGAACCACGCTATTTGACATTGGCGACGGCGTGCTGAACCTGGAGTTCCGCACGAAAATGAACACCATCGGGGCCGAAGTGATTGAAGGTGTCAACAAGGCCGTTGCGCTGGCCGAAAAGGATTATCGCGGCTTGGTGATTGCCAACGAAGGCGAAAATTTCTCGGCGGGAGCCAACTTGGCCATGCTGTTCATGTACGCCATTGAGCAGGAATACGACGAGGTGGAGATGATGATCCGCCAGTTCCAGAACACGATGATGCGCATCCGGTACTCGGCCATTCCGGTGGTGGTGGCTCCGGCGGGCCTGACGCTGGGCGGCGGCTGCGAAATGACGCTCCACGCCGACCGCGTGCAGGCAGCCGCCGAAAGCTATATCGGCTTGGTGGAAGTGGGCGTGGGCGTGATTCCGGGCGGCGGCGGCTGCAAGGAGATGGCCTTGCGCCTGTCGGACAGCTACGAGGCGGGCGATGTGGAGTTGAATTCGCTGCAAAACGTGTTCATGAACATTGCCACGGCTAAGGTTTCGACATCGGCACACGAGGCATTTGACATGAAATATTTGCGGCGCGGCGACAACATTACGCTGAACCGTAGCCGCCTGATTGCCGATGCCAAGGAATCGGTGCTGGAACTGGCCGATGCCGGATACACGCAACCCAAGCAACGCAAGGACATCAGGGTGCAGGGCAGAACCGGCATTGCGTTGTTCAAAGCCGGAATTTCGGCGATGCGCTACGGCAAATACATCAGTGAACACGACCAGAAAATCGCCGAAAAACTGGCGTATGTGGTTTGCGGCGGCGATTTGTCGTACCCGCAAGCGGTTTCCGAGCAGTATTTATTGGATTTGGAACGCGAGGCTTTCCTGTCGCTGTGCGCCGAACGCAAAACTTTGGAACGGATGCAGGGACTGCTGAACGGAGGCAAACCGCCGAGGAATTGATTACGACTCATGACAAAATAGTATCTTTTAAAAAGCCCAAACCTGCCCATGAATCAGCCGCTGCGTCCGATTTTTGATTTGGAAATCAACAACCGCACAGGCAAATTGTTGGTTTGGAAACAGATTGAACGGGCACATCCGGGATTTGTACGCGAAAAGAAAAAACGCATGGCCTATAATAAATTCACACTGGAAGAAGTGGTCAGGGCATTCGGCTTAAAAATACATTCGGCGGAAACGGTTGTGGGAGAGCCGGAATCCTGTCCGCCGAGTGATTT
Organism: Sphingobacteriales bacterium; assembly: GCA_031424975.1. GTDB lineage: Bacteria > Bacteroidota > Bacteroidia > Cytophagales > 172606-1 > Xanthocytophaga. The sequence goes on along the minus strand of JANPIL010000328.1, from coordinate 2,153 downwards.
TCTGAGGCAAAGTTTGGAACGGGGCACTTCCATGGCTTTGAAAATCTCCACCGAAAAGGCCCGCTCCGAGTTTATTGTCGCACCGATTCTGTTGGAGCTGCAAGTGATTTTGCAAGACGAAATCAGCTTTTTTTCGGGCATAGATTTCACGGTGGACAAACTGAAAGGATTGTCGGGCAAATGCGATTTCATTTTCAGCTTGGGCAGCGAACAGGAATACCTGACCGCGCCAGCCGTAACCGTAGTGGAAGCCAAAAACGACAACATCAAGAACGGTTTGGGCCAGTGTGTGGCTGAAATGGTAGCCGCCCAGATTTTTAATCAACAGAAGGACATCAATATTCAAACCATTTACGGTGTGGTTACCACCGGTGTGCTTTGGCGGTTTCTTAAATTAAAAGGCAACGATCTGTACATTGAAGACTTGGAAAAATCATTTACCATCGCCGACGGCAACATTGGTAAACTGCTCGGTATTTTCATCAAAATGCTCGAAAAGCAACCGACCGCCCGGAAAATCGGCGATTAGAAAATAGTATGTTTTCAAAAGCCCAAACCTGCCGGTTTCAGGCAATCAACCATTTGACAATTCAACCATTAAGCCAATAAATCCATGAACGCATACATCGTATCCGGTTACCGGACTGCCGTGGGCAAGGCTCCGCGCGGCGTATTTCGCTTTACCCGTCCCGACGATTTGGCGGCGGAAGTAATCAAACACCTGATGGCGCAACTGCCCGCCCTTGATCCGGCCCGCGTGGACGACATCATTGTGGGCAATGCCGTACCCGAAGCCGAGCAGGGAATGCAGATGGGCCGCATGATTGCGTTGCTGTCCATGCCTATCAACGTTCCGGGCCTGATTATCAACCGCTACTGCGGGTCGGGCGTGGAGGCCATTGCGCTGGCATCGGCCAAAATCAATGCGGGCATGGCCGAGTGCATCATCGCCGGTGGCACCGAATCCATGTCTATGGTGCCCACCACGGGCTGGAAACTCACGCCCAACTACAACCTGACGCTGCCGCACCCCGATTATTACATGGGCATGGGCCTAACCGCCGAACAAGTGGCCGACCAATTCCATATCAGCCGCGACGACCAAGACCAGTTTGCGCTGCAATCGCACCAAAAGGCATTGGCGGCAATCAAGGAAGGAAAATTCAAAGGGCAGATTGTGCCGATTACCGTAAAGGAAACCTATTTTGATGCGGAAAGCGGCAAGAAGAAAACCCGCGAATATGTGGTGGATACCGACGAAGGCCCGCGTGCCGACACCAACATAGAGGCGTTGAACCGCCTGAAACCCGTGTTTGCGGCGGGCGGCAGCGTGACGGCGGGCAACTCGTCGCAAACCTCCGACGGAGCCGGTTTTGTGATGGTGATGTCCGAACGGTTGGTGAACGAACTGAACCTGAAACCGATTGCCCGCATGGTCACGTACGCGGCGCGGGGCGTGGAACCGCGCATCATGGGCATTGGCCCGGTGGCCGCGATTCCGGTGGCATTGAAGCAAGCCGGATTGCAACTCGCTGATATTGACCAGATTGAACTGAACGAAGCCTTTGCCGCACAAGCATTGGCGGTGATGAAAGAACTGAACATCAATCCCGAAATCGTGAACCCCAACGGCGGAGCCATTGCCATCGGCCACGCGCTGGGCAGCACGGGGGCGCGGCTGTCGGTGCAGTTGTTCAACGAAATGCGGGCCCGCAAACAGAAATACGGCATGGTAACCGCCTGTGTAGGCGGCGGCCAAGGCGTGGCGGGGATTTATGAGTTTCTGAATTGATTTTCTTTAAGAAAATGCCCCCACATTCTTTGCAAGGAATGTGGGGTTTTTGCTTTTGATGAGATATTATTTTCTTAATCCTCCTTGATCAACACTTCGCCATCACGAAGCGTCATAAATAGCCATTTGTTGTCAATACAGCGAAAAACTTCTTTGCCAATTTCTTCGGATTCAAAATGGTTGGAATCGTAATGCGGTAAAATGCCGTGGTTGAACACGTTCAACCCCTCCCAAATAGCTTCTGTACAATATTCGTAAGGAAAATCATTAGGATTGTCCACGTTCTGGATGTATTTCAACGAATCACAAAGCACACAAACGCCCGCACTATAACCGCCGTACAAAAAGCCTGCTCTTTTTC
>JANPIL010000327.1:0-11347 GCA_031424975.1 Sphingobacteriales bacterium | reverse complement strand
GATGAAAAACCGCAACAATGCCCTGCAACTGCGCGTGCAGGATAACGGGAAGGGGTTTGATTTGGCAACGGTGAAAAACGGCAACGGCCTGAAAAACATGGAGAAACGGACGCAAGCCCTGAGTGGCCGCTTCACGGTGGTGTCGCGGCCCGGCCATGGCACCACCATCGAAGTTACGCTGCCCATTACCTGATGTATAATGGCTCGCGGCGGAGAGGAGCGTGGTCTTTGGTTTGGCGGTTGCGGCTGACCGCCGCAAAATAGTATCTTCGCAAAATAGTATCTTTCAGAAAGTTGAAAGCCCCGTTTCCGCCTCTGGCGGAACTTTTAGCTTTAGCGGGGGCCAAACCCACCCGTTCCGAACGTCCAGCACCAAACACAATCCGGCAATCCGCACCAACCGCGCAACCGGATGCGCTGCCAGTTAAAGGCAACAGCGGCAAGAGGACAGCCGCCGCATTCGGCACCAAGAAAATCCACCAGAAGTTACACGTGCGTTTTCAAGCCGCAGCACTGGCCAAAGCCAGCCACCAGCGGCTGGCATGACCCCGCCTGCGGAAAACGGTATCTTTCAAAACGGCCAAACCTTCCGGTTTTTTGTCGCCCCCCTCCCTCCTTTTCACCTTTTTCACCCCGTATATCACACAAAGATGTGATTGACAGCCTTGTTTATTTATCCTTGCTTTGTGTGAACCAAACGAGGGGAAATATGCGCGTGCGGACATCCTGCCTTTCATGGGCTTGCCAAGCCTGACAAGTTTCGGTAAAAAAAAACCAAAAAACTTACACGGCGGCGGGTTACAAAAAGTGGCCGCCATTTTACCAATCCCCACAATTCGAGGCACCCACTTTTCCAACACCCCTATCAACCATGACAGATTTGCAGACCGCCCCCCACGATGGCAATGCACTGAACCGGCAATCACCACAATATTGGGATAACTTTTATGCCTCGCACCGCAGCGAGTTCCTGAAGTGGGCTTTCAAGCAGTACCACCTGATGCCCGACGAGGCGGTGGACGTGTACCAGGATGCCATCGTGATCCTGTACGAGAATGCGGCCAGCGGCCGACTCGACACCTTGCAGTGCAGCGTGAAAACGTATTTTTTCGGCATTGCCAAAAACCTCATCAGCACTTACCTGAGAAAGAAAATCCGCGCCAAGGAACGCTACGAAACCTTGGCCGAGGAGCACCACGGGTTGGAAACCGTGGCCGAAAAGGAAAACGACTGGATGGATTATTCGCTGGAAGTGATGGCCGGGGCAATCCAGAACCTGTCGGCACGCGGACAGGAAATACTGCATCTGTTCTACTTCGAAAAAATGTCCCTGCGCGAAATAACCCAAGTGCTGGGCTACAAGAGTGAAGATGTGGCCAAGACCACCAAGATGCGCTACATGAAACTGTTGCGGGAGATGATGAAGCCGGAAGCCCATTATTCCTAACCCGGCAAAAAATTGGTTTTTTCCGGGAAGTTGCGCTTTTACGGAGAAACAGCGGCCCGGATGTCAGTTATATTTAACGTTTTTTTATTACATTTGGTAGCCTGAGCAAAATGCGTTCGCATTTTCCGGGCTGCCATTTTTGTTTTAAAACACTTTGATTGGCAATCATCTGAAAAACAAACACTTGCCTTGTTAAGCGTTGGCAGCAGCCGTCCGGGCGGCTTGTCGGAAACCGGTGTCTTTTCCATCTTAAAAGTACACGGGCATTTCTCGCCTCAAACCCGCAAAAATTCCCTTGAACCTTATCGGCCAATGAAAATACTATACGCTTTATTATTTGCCATGCTCATCCATGCGGGTGCCGGAGCGCAGGAGGTGAGCAACCTGCGTGCCGAAACCAAAGGAAACCTGGTGATTATAAACTATGACCTGGCGGGTACAATGCCGGGGCAGTTGTTTGAGGTCAGGGTTTTTGTGCTGCGCGATGGCCGGGCGGACTCACTGCTGTACGTGCGGGGCGACGTGGGCAAAAACGTGGTGCCGGGGCGCAACAAACGCATGGAATGGGGAGCCAAAAAGGAAATCGGCGTGTTTGACAATACGCTGGCCTTCAAGGTGGAGGCCACCCTCACTTTCTCGCCGATGGTCTTGAAAAACCCTGCCAAAGCCACCGTGTGGCGGCGCGGCAAAGGCCACGACATTGCCTGGGCGGGCGGCGTGGAAAACGAAAGCCTGCAACTGGAACTGTGGAAAGACAGCACCCTGAGTTTCATCATTACCCGGACTGCCAACCAAGGCAATTATGACTGGCAGGTTCCGGTGGCGCTGGCTCCGGGCGATGATTACAAAATCAGGCTGGCAAGCGTGGCCGCACCCACGAATTTCCGTTTCAGCGAACCGTTTTCCGTGCGGCGCAAAATCCCGCTGGCCGCCAAGTTCATTCCTTTGGGCTTGGCCGCTGCCGTGGGCACATGGCTGCTGGTTCGCCGCCTGAGCGAGCCTGCCGAGCCTGACTTGCCGCCACCGGACGACGGACTGCCCAAATAAATAACGGGCAGGCTCCGGAAATCCGAAACCTGCCCCCACCAAAACCACTTCCTGAAAATAGTATCTTTTTGAAAGCCCAAACCTGCCTTTGCACAAGACAAACCCGAGTTGTGGCAAAACGCAAGTCATTCGATTCTCGTCTGAATCCGCTATTTCGTATGGATGGGGGTTTGGCCTTTTTGAAAGATACTATTTCCCGGAAGCGGCCGGAAACCCGTCCGCTTCCGGTTGCACATCCATTTGCCGGCTGCCAGATTCCGGCCATGATTTTTCCAGACATTGCCATGCGGCGCGATTATCCAACTATATGAAAACAAACCTGACCGGTTCGCTTATTTTCCTTTGCTGCCTGCTTGCCAGAACCTTGGCAAGTGCGCAGGCTCCTACGGTGGCCACGTACAGTCCGCGCAACGAAGCTACCAACGTTGCTACCGGCCAAAGTCTGGTACTCACATTTGCGGCTACCGTCAAGAAAGGTGCCAGTGGCAGCATCACCGTCAGCAATGGTGCCAGCGTGGTGGAAACCATCGGCATTACCGACGCTGCCGTAACGGTGGCAGGAGCCGTGGTAACGATTGTTCCGCCGGTCAGTTTCCCCAAGGGCAGGACACTTTCGGTGCAGGTGGCCGCCGGTGCGCTGTTGAGCGACACCGATGAAGCTTACGCAGGCATTGCCGACACGACCACGTGGCGGTTTGCCACGGACGGCACAAACCCAACCATCAGCCAGCTTGTGCCGGCGGCCAACGCCGTCAATATTGCCGCTACCGCAAACTTGGTTCTGACATTCAGCGAGAAAGTGCGCCGGGGCGCGGGCAGCATCACCATCCGCAACGGAACGGCCATCGTCGAGACGATCAACGCGGCCACCGCCCCGGCATCGGTGCTGTCCATTGCCAATGACAGCATTGTGACCATTAACCCGGCCAGCGATTTCCCGTCCGGCGGCAACATGAGCGTGAGTTTTGCGGCGGGCGTTTTCGAAGACCTGTCGGCCAACCCCTACGCGGGCAATGCCGCCACACCGTGGACTTTCCAAGTGGCCGACATTACCCCGCCCGTCATCGTGCCCGGCAGCCTTGCCCCGGCCAACGGGGCGGTGAACGTGCCGGTGGCGCAAAACCTGACGCTACGGTTCAGTGAGAAAATCCGCAAAGGCGCGGGCACCATCACCATCCGCAACGGGGCGGCCATCGTCGAGACAATCAACGCGGCCACCGCTCCGGCATCAGTGCTGTCCATTGCCAACGACAGCATTGTGACCCTCAACCCGGCCAGCGATTTGCCATCCGGCGGCAACATGAGCGTGGGTTTTGCGGCGGGCGTTTTCGAAGACCTGTCAAGCAACCCTTACGCGGGCAATGCCGCCTCGCCGTGGACTTTCCGTGCCGCCGACATTATACCGCCCGCACGGTTTTCGTTTGCACCCGCCAACGGAGCCGCCAATGTACTTGCCAGCACAAACCTAACCTTGGTTTTCAGCGAGAAAATCCGCAAGGGCGCGGCGGGTAGCATCGTGATCCGCAACAACGGTATCGCCGTGGAAACCATTGCGGTAGCCACCGCCCCGGCATCAGTGCTGTCCATTGCCAACGACAGCATTGTGACCATTAACCCGGCCAGCGATTTGCCGCCCGGCGGTGTGATCAGCATCGTTGTTGAGGCCGGGGCGTTCGCCGATTTGGCGGGCAACCCGTATGCCGGAAATGCCGCCGACACTTGGGCTTTCGGGATCGACAATGTGAAGCCGACGGTTGTGCCCGGCAGCCTTGCCCCGGCCAACGGGACGGTGAACGTGCCGGTGGCACAAAACCTGACGCTACGTTTCAGTGAGAAAGTGCGCCGGGGCGCGGGCACCATCACCATCCGCAACGGGGCGGCCACCGTCGAGACAATCAACGCGGCCACCGCTCCGGCATCAGTGCTGTCCATCGCCAACGACAGCATCGTGACCCTCAACCCCAGCCTTGACTTCCCTTCATCAGCCCAGATCAGTGTCACCTTTGCAGAGGGCGTTTTCGAGGATTTGTCAGGCAACAAGTACGACGGCAACACCGCCTTGCCGTGGACTTTCCGTGCCGCCGACATTATCCCGCCCGTCATCGTGCCCGGCAGTTTCATCCCTGTCAATGGAGCCGTCAGGGTTACCGTTGATGCCAGCCCGACCTTCCGTTTCAGCGAAAAAGTGCGCCGGGGCGCAGGTACCATCACCATCCGCAACGGGGCGGCCATCGTCGAGACAATCAACGCGGCCACCGCCCCGGCATCAGTGCTATCCATTGCCAACGACAGCATCATGACCCTCAACCCGGCCAGCGATTTGCCGTCTTCCGCCCAAATCAGCATCGTCTTCGAAGCGGGTGTTTTCGAGGATCTGTCAGGCAACCCCTACGCGGGCAATGCCGCCGCCCCGTGGCGGTTTCAGGTTGCCGATGTAGCCAAACCCGTTGCCATAGTTTATGAACCCGCCGACAACAGCAGCGAGATTGCGGCAAATGCAGTGCTGAAAATCACCTTCAGCGAGCCGGTCAAGAAAGGCAGCATTGGTGCCATTACTCTTGACAAAGGCAACGTAAACGAAGGGGTGCAGATTAGCAACCCAGCCATCAGCATCACAGGAAACGTAGTGACAATCACGCCGCCCACGCCATTGCCGCTGAACACCTACATCAGCATCCAGATTACGCCCGGAGCCTTGCTGGACACGGCCAACAATGCCTATGATGGCATCAGCGACACGATTACTTGGAATTTCCGGACTAAGACCGATATAACCCGTCCCGCCATCGCCCGCCTGCAACCGCGCGACGACACGGCCAATGTAGCCCCTGATGCGCGGCTGGTGATGGTGTTTTCGGAGAGAGTCAGAAAAGCCAACGGCTCGCTGCTGGTCATTGCGACGGGCGTTGCGCCACAAAGCATTCCGGTGGGTGGCGCAAACGTAGTGGTCAGCGGCAACGTTGTGACTATCACGCCGCCCCAGAACTTCCCCGCCGGTGCGGATGTGTACGTGCTGGTGCTGCCCGACTCGTTTACCGATGAGGCCGGCAACCCGTTTGTGGGCATAACCGATGCCAACACTTGGAATTTCAAGGTAGCCGACAATATTCCGCCCACGGCACTGTCGCTCAGCCCGCCTAACGGCGCGGTCAACGTTTCGACAAATGCAAGCCTGTTCATTACTTTCAATGAAAAAATCAAGCGGGGTGCGGGCAACATTATCATTGGGCAGGGAGCGGGCAACCCGGTTCAGACCATTGACATAGCGGATGCACGCTACGTGACTTTCAGCGACAATACCTTGATTGTCAGTCCGCCCCAGCCGTTGGCTTCGGGGGCGTTGGTTTCGGTTCAGATTCCGGGAGCGGCCATTACCGACTTGGCGGGCAACCCATTCGGGGGCATTGCGGCAAACGCGTGGTCATTCACCGTAGCCGATGCACAGCCGCCAGCCATTGCCGCCAACGGGCTTGACCCGGCGGACAATGCTGTTGGCGTGGCTCCGGGAAAATCCTTGGGAATCACGTTTGACAAACCGGTCAAGAAGGGGAGCGGAACCATTACCGTTTACGAAAATGGTGTTCCCAACAGCATTGATGTGGGCAATGCCAACGTGACCGTGGCGGGCAGAACCGTGACCGTCAACTATGCAGCCATCAAAGCCGGGGGGTTCCTGCCGGGATCAGAGGTTTATGTACTTGTATCGTTCCGGGCATTCACCGATTTGGCGGGTAACATTTTTCCGGGCATTTCCGGCCCCACCGACTGGAATTTCACTGTAGCCGACAATACGCCGCCCACCGTCACGCAGTTGTCGCCGGCCAACGGGGCAGTCAATGTGGCGGCCTCCACCAACTTGGTACTCACGTTTAATGAAGCCGTGAAAGCCGGAACGGGTGCGGCAAACAAGATCAACATTTTCCAAGCGGCCACCAACACGCTTTTGGAAAGCATTGCCGCCAATAACGCGAGCAAAGTACTCGTGACCGGCAATACGGTCACCATCCTGAACAATCCGCTGCCGACAGCCGGAGCGGAAATCTACGTGATTGTTGAAACGGCCGCCTTCACGGACATCACCGGCAATGCGTTTGCGGGCTACGCCGCCAGCAACCAGTGGCGTTTCCGCGTGGCCGATACAAATCCGCCTACCGTCACCACCCTGAACCCCGCAAACAACCAGACCGGCGTGCCCGTGAACGCACCGCTAAGCATAACATTCAGCGAAGAAATCAGGAAAGGCGCGTCGGGCAGTGTCATCATCATTTCCAAAAAGGGGGCAGTGCAAACCGTGGCCTTGGGCGAAATCACGGTTAGTGGCAGCACGGCCACCATCCCGCACGCTCCCTTTTCATCCAACGACACGCTGTACGTGCTGGTATTTCCGGGCGTTTTCACGGATGTGGCGGGCAACCGGTTCGACGGCATCAGCAGTGACCAGACGTGGCGTTTTGTGACATCAGACATCATGCCGCCGCAAACGGTGAGTTTCAAGCCCGCCACCGGCACCACGGGCGTGGCCCTGAATACCGTCTTGGAAGTCGTTTTCGACGAGGAAATCAAAAAATCAACGGGCAGCATCTCCATCTACCAGAATGCCGTATTGCTCCAAACCATCGCCGTCACCGACACGCTGGTGAAGGTGAACGGAAAAACCGCCACCATCCGGCTCCGGAGCAACCTGCCCGTAGCCGCCACCGTGTCGGTGCTGATAGACAACAATGCCTTCACCGACCTGACTAACAACCGGTATGCGGGCATCAGTAACCGCGATACCTGGTCGTTCACCACCATTGACCTGAACGCGCCGGTAATCACCGCTTACCTGCCGGAACGCAACGCCACCAACGTGCCCACCAACACCAACCTGCGTTTTACCTTCAACAAGGACATCCAGAAAGGCAGCGGCAACATTACCTTGAGCGTGAGTGGAACAGCCGCGCCTACCGTGATCCCGGTAGGCAATGCGGCGGTTGTGGTGGAGGCTGGCCGCCGCATTGTGGATGTTTCACTGGCCGGGTTTTTTCCCAACGGCATTCCATCCGGGGCAACCGTAACCGTGACCATGGACAACGGCGTTTTCAAGGATGTGAGCAATGGGAATCCGTTTGCGGGCATCAGCATCGGTGACCCGTGGCGGTTCAGCGTCAACGACATCATTCCGCCGGATGTTGTCTCGGTGCTTCCCGCCGACAATGCCGCCAATGTACCCGTCAATGCCACACTGTCCATTACCTTTTCGGAAACCGTGAAGGCGGGAACCGGGAAAATAACCGTTTACCGGCAGGGCAATGCAACCCCGGTTGCGGTTTTGAACGCAAACCAAGGAACCGGCCTGCCCGGCACCACCGCCACCTACGCGCTGCCGGCAGCCCTGCCCTCGGAAACCAGCTTCTATGTGCTCATCGACAACCAAGCCTTTACTGACTTGGCTAACCTGAATTTCGCGGGTATCAGCAACCCGGAGCGTTGGAACTTCACCACCGGCGACATCAACATTCCGGTAGTGACCACCTATTCGCCCGCCAACAAGGCCGTAAACGTGCCAACGGATCAGGAACTGGTGCTTACCTTCAGCGAGGCGGTGAAAAAAGGAGCCGACGGTGTGGTGACCGTCAACAATGGTGGCGATGTGCAGCAACTCAATATCAACGCGGCCACTTTCAGCGGCAACACCATCCGTTTCAACCGTACTTTCCCCTTCGGGTCGGGCAGTAAGGTTTTCGTGCTGATACCGGCGGGCATCATCACCGACCTGACCGGAAACCCCTACGCGGGCATCAACCGCGACAGCACCTGGTCGTTTACGGCGATTGACAACGTGAAGCCGCTGGTGACTGATTTCTCGCCCCGCAAGGGAGCCGCCGATGTTGCGCCGACCGCCCGCCTGAGCCTGACTTTCAATGAGCCCGTCAAGCAGGGCAGCGGAACCATTTTCATATCGCAACCGGCCAGCAACCAGACCATTGCCATTCCCGGTGCGGGCGTGGTTTTCAGCAACAACAACCGGACGGTCACGATTCCCAATGCCAACTTCACGGCCGGAACGGCAACCGTACTCATTACGCCCGGCACCTTCACCGACCTGACCGGCAACCCCTACGATGGCGTGACCGACTGGTCTTTTACCGTGGCCGACATAGTGGTTCCCGTTTTAGTCTCCACTTCGCCTGGCCGCAACGAAGCCAATGTATCGCCCGATGTCACCATTCTGCTCACTTTCAGCGAGGCGGTGCGCAAGGGTGCGGGCATCATCACCATTACCCCCCAAGGTGGTGTCGCACAGGCAATTGATGTGGCCAGTGCCAAGGTAACCGTGCTCGGAACCGGAAACAACGGCACAACCGTTTCAATCCAGCTATTGGAAAACTTGCCTTCCGGTTCCACTGTCAGTGTTTCACTGCCCAATGGCAGCTTTTTGGATGCGGAGAACAATGCGTTTGGCGGAGCCCAGTGGAGTTTTACGGTGGCCGATGTGCTGCCTCCGCAAATTGCCAATGTGAACCCGACCGATAATGCGGTCAACGTGGCCCGCAACACCGCCCTCACCATTACGTTCTCCGAAATAGTATCCCGGGGAATCGGCAAAGTCAGCGTCTTTATCAATAAGGTGGAAAAAGCCATTGATGTGCAAACCCTCACGCCGTCGGGCCGCACGGTGACCATCGCCCTGCCCGAGGTTTTACCTTCCAATGCCGAGGTGTACGTACTTGTTTCGGATGGCGCATTCAAGGATGCGGCGGGTATCGCGTTTCGGGGCATCAGTGATCCGGGATTTTGGAATTTCACCGTCGAGGATTACGTGGTTCCCACAATCACTGACTTTGCGCCCCAAAGCCCGCCCGACGCGGCGGTGAACGCCAACATAACCCTAACCTTCAGCGAGCCGGTCAAGCGGGGCACGGGCAGCATCACGTTAGTGCAGAGCATTGGCGGCACGCAAACCATCAGCGTTGCCAATGCCAGCCAAGTGGGCATCACCGGCAATGTGGTGACCATAAACCCGAACGATTTCCCATCCAACTCCACCGTAGAGGTGACCGTTCCGGCCACGGCTTTCACTGATTTGGCGGGCAATGCACTGGCGCAGGAGCAGAAGTGGATTTTCAGGGTGGTTGACATTGATGCCCCGTTTGCCACGGCTCTTTCGCCCGCCGACGACTCGACCAACGTACCGGTGAATGCCCAGCTACGGCTCACGTTCAGCAAGCCCGTCAGGAAAAACCGGGGCTTGATCAGCGTTTTCGTAAACGGAACCGCCCGGACGTTTGAGGTGGGCGGCCCGGAAATTAGTATCTCCGCCAATCAGCAAACCGTCACCATTAATCCGCACACCGCGCAGCAGCCCGCTTTTCCGTCTGGCGCGGCGGTTTACGTAACCATGCCCTCGGGAGTTTTCGTGGATTTGAGCAGCAACGCCAACCCTTTCCGGGGCATTGCCAGCGCATCCACTTGGAATTTTACGGTTGCCGACATTTTGCCCCCACAGTTGGTCACCGTGTCGCCAGCCAACCAATCGCAAAATGTGGCGGCGAATGAGGAGTTAGTCATCACGTTCAGCGAGGCGGTGCGCCGGGGCGCAGCCGATGGCGCGGTCACAATCACACAAAGTACGGGAACCACCGAAATAGTATCTTTTTCAGATGCCAAAGTGCGCATCACCAGCAACACCGTGCGCATATCGCACGCCAAGCCCTTCGATTCGGAAGCCAGTGTGAGCGTACAGTTTCCGGCTTCCGCACTCGAAGACCTGTCGGGAAACCGCCTGACCGGGCCGGTGGCTTGGAGTTTCAAGGCGGCGGACGTGATCAAGCCGACTGTCCGCACGTTGTCGCCCGCCAACGGCCAGCCCGCCGTGGCCACCACCTCGCCGTTGGTCATCACGTTCAGCGAGGAAATCAGGAAAGGAACCGGCAAAATCATCCTGACCGAAGTGAGCAACCAAGGCGGCGGACGCACCCAGACCATTTCAGTAACCAGCGACTCGGTACGCATCAACGGTGCGCAGGCCACCATTTTCCACCAGCCTTTCCTGTCGGGGGCCACGGTAAGCGTGATCATGTTTGACGACGTGTTCACGGATGAGAGTGGCAACCGTTTCGATGGCCTTCCCACGCCCGAAAGCTGGCGTTTCGATGTTTCGGACATCCTGTTTCCGTACATTGTAAGCAAGATACCCGAGGATGAGGCTTCCAATGTAATCCCGACCACTGACTTGGTAATCAACTTTTCGGAGCCGATGAAACGCGGCACCGGCTTTATCATCCTGAGTTACGTCAATCCGGTGACGGGGCAGAGTTCGGGCCTGCAATACAAGGCAGAAAGCGATTTGGATGTAATCAGGATGCGCGACGGCGAATCCACGGTCACCATCAAGCCGCGTGTGCCGTTCCCGTCCAATGCCCGCGTGACGGTGCGCATCCAGAACGGCTGCTTCACCGACTTGCAAGGCAACAAGTTTGGCTTGGAAAACGACACCGAATGGAATTTCAGCATCGCCGACATTTCCGAACCGACGGTGAGGTTACTTTCGCCGGCCAACGGCAGCCAGAACGTGGATCAGAACGCGCCGCTGACCATCACGTTCAGCGAACCGGTCACGGCTGGCGTGGGTTTCGTCAAGATTTTCCGCACCGACAACACCAACCCGATCCTGACCATTGACGTGGGCGACACGGCACGGGTGAAAATCAGCCGTACAGATGCCAAAAACGTGACCATTGTGCCGGGCATTACGCTGCCCTCCGGCACCACGCTGAACGTGACCGTGGATGCGGCCGCGTTCACGGATTTGGCAGGCAATGCTTTCCTTGGCATCCCGGTAAACGAATGGGCTTTCACCGTATCAGACGT
>JANPIL010000326.1:0-8241 GCA_031424975.1 Sphingobacteriales bacterium | reverse complement strand
ACCGCGCATCGGGGCGGCCAACGTGCTGGCCCTGATTGTGGCCGGCCAGTTGCTGGCCGCCCTGGCCTGCGACCACTTCGGCTGGATCGGCTTTACCGTACAGCCCGTCACCATTTACCGGGTGCTTGGCGCGTTGCTGATCATGGCGGGCGTGTTGCTGATGCAGCGCAAATGAGCCGGAATAGTATCCCTGCCGGACAGGCAGGCAGGTTTTAAAAACGCCAAACCCGGCAGTGTAGGCCACCGCCGGGTTTGAAAAGACAAGGGGCTTTTACGGACACCTTACAAAATCTTGAAGCCGACCGAAACCTGGTACAGCCCGCCTTTGGGTTTGCCCAAGCCCACGCGGTCCCAGTCGCCGGTTTCGGTGAGTGCGCCCTCGTAGCGGCCGTCAATAGTAAGTGCGCCGATGTCAAATCCTACCCCAGCTTGGTAGCCCAGCACGGCCTTCCGGTAGGCTTCCGAAATGCTGCTCTGCTCCTTCACAAATTCCGAAACGCCCCTGCCCTCCAGATTAAACGAAGCCATTGGCCCGCCAAACAGCCGGATGTTGAACTTGTCAGTGTTAATCAGCGACAGGCCCAGAATCACCGGCACATCCACGTTGTTGAGGCGCAACTTGTAGCTGCCACTGCGCACATTGGGATCCACGGACTGGTCAATGTTGATTTTGGCTCCCTTGGTGGCAAAAAAGACTTCGGGCTGGATATAAATCCGGCCCGCATTAAACCGCAGGAACAAGCCCGCATGGTAACCCAACTGGTATTCGGATGAGAAATTGCGCGTGTCGCGCACCAGCGTGGAAAAATTAAGCCCCGCCTTGGGGCCAAACGTGAATACGGGCGGCTTGTTATCGCGCTGGGCCTGCACCGTACCGATGCACAGCAGAGCCAGCATCAGGAAAATGGTTTTCTTTGACATGGTTGTAAGGGTTTGTGTTACAGAGAGATAACGCTTGCCTTCCGGAGCGGATTGCGCGTTGGCAAGCATTTAATGGGCTATGTTTCAGGTGTCTGGCAAAAACTCTGCCAACCTGTTGGGAATGGCCGCAAAAAAGTTTCGTGCCTGTTAGTACACCGGCGGGCGGCAAGGTAAACACCGGCGGCGTACTGTTGGCCCTGAGGCCTCCCCCAACCCCCTCCGAAGGAGGGGGCTTCTGAACCGGATGATTTGTCGTTTTGAAAAGATACTATTTTGCCGCTCCCGAATAACCGGGCAGTGGGCGGGCGGCCAGCGTCCGGTACCAACCGGCAAAGGTGGTGAATGCGGAGTGTTTTTTGGCCCACACAACATACTGTTCCAGTTTGCGCAGCATCGCCCCATCTGCCGAATGCCGGCTCACGTAAAACGGCAATCCGAACCTGCCTTTGTCCGAAATATCGGCAAACTCCCACGGGTGGAAATACAGGTTCACGCAGCCGTCGGCGTGCCATAATTTGGCGCGTGGCAAGTTTTATCCACGGCAAAAGGAAGTTTTTGAAACTGAGCCAGAACACCGGAAACCGCACCCCCGGCGTGACCGAGGCTGGAATCTGCAACACGCCCGCTTTCCAGAAGGGCGTACGTATACAACCGGAAAAAAGCCGCCCCAATCAGCCCGTAAACATGGTGCGGTGTTTTGCCCTCAGCCATTTAAAAACAAGGCGGTTGAGTACAGCCATCGCAAAGTTGGCTGTAATTCAAGAGGAAAACACCGGCCCGACCATTAAAATCTGATTAAAAATGCCGGATTATCGAGGAGTCTGCGTAAACCTATGCTTTTAAAAATAGTATCTTTTTGAAAGGCAAAACCCCTCATCCACCACCCAAGGCAGCGGATGAGGAAAAGCCGCTGGCAAAACCGCCCTGCTATTTGAGCAGGCTGCCGAAAATGCCGCCCAAAATGTCCTGCGCCGAGCCGCTTGTGGAGCGTTGCGGAGCCGCATTGCCGCCACCGCCCAGCACCGAACCCAACAAGCCGCCGATGCCGCCGCCGCTGTTGGCGTTGCCGCCACCGCCACCCAGCAGGCCGCCCAACATTCCGCCAATGTCGTTGCCGCCCTGCCGCGACTGGTTCACCCGGCCGTTGAGCATATTCAATATCAGCGGAATGGCTATCATGGCGATGGTTTGCGCCACCCCCGGCGACAAGCCGAGCCGGTTGCTCAGTTGCGAGGTTACGCCGGGCATCAGGCCGTTCACCGCCGGGCTGTCGGGCGAGGTATCCATGCCCGACAGCATTTCCTGCACCGACGAGTAATCGCCGCTCTGCACCTGCTGGTTCAGGCCCTGCATGATGCTTTCGCTGGCCACGCCCGCCACATCCTGGGGGTCCACGCCCGCCTGCTGCAAGTCGGGGTGGCTGCCCATGTTGCCGCCCAAATGCTGCTGGGCCATGTTCATGAGTTGTTCAAACATTGATTCTGTTCGGTTAAGTGGATGAAAATAGTATGTTCCGGAAAGCTGAAAGCCCCGCTTTCGGCGGGGGCGCAAACCCCGGCTTTGCCACCGGAGAGGCACCGAAAACCGGGTTTTGCGGTTTCCCCCGAAGTTTACGAACATTTCCACTAATCGGCAACGGCTGGCTGGCCATCCGCGAAACTAAATGGCGCATAATGGCGTACGGGTCAAAATCCTTTTCACGATAAAAACCTATATTTGTGCGGATGCAAGCCGTTCCATCGCTGCCGGTGCAAACCGGGAGAGGAAAGTCCGGGCAGCGCAGGGCAGCGTACTTCCTAACGGGAAGGTGCCAGTTTGGCGACGAACCGGCAACAGAAAGTGCCACAGAAAATATACCGCCTGAATAGCAATGAGTAAATGAAAAAATGAGTGATTGAGTAAATAGACTTCTGCATTTATTTGCTCATTTATCAATTTACTCATTTACTCATTGCTATTCAGGTAAGGGTGAAAAGGTGGGGTAAAAGCCCACCGCACCCGTGGCAACACGGGTGGCAGGGCAAACCTTACGCGCTGAAAGACCAAATAAGCTGGCGCAAAGGGCGGCCCGTCCGAGCCAGCGGGTAGGTCGTTAGAGGCCAACGGCGACGTTGGCAATAGATCAATGATGGAAGTTCCGGAGCAATCCGGAAAACAGAACCCGGCTTACAGGCTTGCATCCTTTTTTCAATCCGGCGTTCCGCTCCATCCGCGTCTTGCGGAAAATAGTATCTTTCAAAAAGGCCAAACCTGCCACTGACATCAAAACCAATGATACACGGTTTTGAGAAACCGTGTGCTGGTTGTGGGCAACCCGCACCACGTTCAGAAATAGTATCTTTCAAAAAGCCCAAACCCGACAAAAACTCTCCATCCATGGCCCGCATCCTGATCATTGACGACGAAAAAAGCATCCGCTACACCCTGCGCGAAATCCTGGAATACGAGAAATACGAGGTGGACGAAGCCCAGGACGGCGAGGAAGGCCTGCGCAAACTCATTGAAAACCAATACGATGTAACGCTGTGCGACATTAAGATGCCCAAAATGGACGGCATCGAGGTGCTGACCAAAGCCAAGGAACAGGGCATTGACACGCAGTTCATCATGGTGTCGGCGCACGGCACCATTGAGACAGCCGTGGAAGCCACCAAAAAGGGCGCGTACGATTTCATCGCCAAGCCACCCGACCTGAACCGCCTGCTGGTAACGCTGCGCAACGCGCTGGACAAGTCGTCGTTGGTAACTGAAACCAAGGTACTGCGCAAGAAAGTGACCAAAGGTTCGGAAATCATCGGCCGGTCGGCGGCGATTTTGAAAGTGCTGGAAACCATCGAGAAGGTGGCTCCCACCGAAGCCCGCGTGCTCATTACCGGCCCCAACGGTGCGGGCAAGGAACTGGTGGCGCGGCAACTCCACGAAAAAAGCAACCGCTCGGGCGGACAGTTGGTAGAGGTGAACTGCGCCGCCATCCCCGGCGAACTGATTGAGAGCGAGTTGTTCGGCCACGAGAAAGGCTCGTTTACGTCGGCCATTAAGATGCGCATCGGCCGGTTTGAACAGGCCGATGGCGGCACGCTTTTCCTGGACGAAATCGGCGACATGAGCCTTTCGGCGCAGGCAAAAGTGCTGCGGGCCTTGCAGGAAAACCGGATTACGCGGGTGGGCGGCGAGAAGGAAATCAAGGTGAATGTGCGCGTGATTGCCGCCACCAACAAGGATTTGAAAAGGGAAATCGCCGAAAACCGTTTCCGTGAAGACCTCTACCACCGCCTGAGCGTGATATTGATCCAAGTGCCGCCCCTTGATGACCGCAAGGACGACATTCCGCTGCTGGTGGAAAAATTCCTGAAAGACATTGCCGAAGACTACGGCAGCGCGGTGAAACCGATCTTGCCCGAAGCCGTAGCCTACCTGCAAAGCCTGTCGTGGAGCGGCAACATCCGCGAACTGCACAACGTGGTGGCGCGCCTCGTGATCATGAGCGGCGCAACAATCAGCGGAACGGACGCGCAGATGTACGCGGCAAAGTAAGCGGCTGTGCGAAATACTGGGCCTTACGCCACACACGCATGAGGGCAGCAATTAGAAAACGCGAAACGCCCATTGGCAATGTACGATGCGTGTTCTGTATTGGCCAATCTAGTCTGACAGTGATTTTAAGCTGCAACCTTAATGGACACCCCATTGACTTTGTAGGATTTTTTTTACCTTTAAAACATTATTGACATTATGAGCATGATTGGAAACTTACTTCGAGTGACAAATACTGAACTCGAAGAATATTTAAAAGACAGCTCGTTATTGGAGAACCGAATTTATGACGATGAATCTGAAGATGAAGACTCGAACTTGGTTGACATCGATAAGTCATGGGAAGGCATATTGTTTTTATTGACAGGACAAAATCTTGAAACAATTGACCATCCATTGGCGCGAGTTTTATTCAGTGGACAAATTATTGACGAAGACCAAGATTTAGGTTATGGACCAGGACAATATTTAACACCAGAACAGGTAAAAGAAGTAAATGTGCAAATTTCAAAAATATCTGTTGAAGAATTAAGTAAAAAGTATGATCCGAAGAAAATGAATAAACTTAACGTTTATCCAAATTCATGGAAAGATGACGATATGGTTAATTATTTAACCGAATATTTTAAAACAATACAAGATTTCTATGCAGAGGCGAGTAAGAACAACGAAGCCATTATCACTTTCCTGAATTAAACCCAGATAAAAGGCAGCAAATTATAAAAGATTTTATGCAATTGGGGCTTGACGGAATAACAATGAGCATTTATAATACTGTTCAGCTTTTGTTCGGGTTGGACGCACATTACTGAACTTTTGTACTTAACTCCAACTTTACACTTCCAATCAGCAGCGGTTCCGGACAGACGGAATTCTATTTTCCCACTTTCGCCAAACTCTATCCGTTGCCGGTAATTGCATTGGACAAATTATCACATGAGACATAGATTAATTATTTGGACATTACTACTTTTCGGTTGCGGGACAAAGACGAATGACTCAACGATTGCCAAAAACGTTGAGTCCATAAAAACTGATTTAGTTGGAGAAAACTTTAATGAATTCTTTAAAAGATTCAAAGCCGACTCATCATTTCAAGTTGAAAGAGTAAAGTTTCCAATGACAATAAAATCTTGGGACGTTGACGAAGACAAACCAACGACAGAAAAATTGGAAATTAATAATTGGAGACATCTAAATTTTGAATACAAGAACGAGTATGTTAAAAGAGAAATTGACGCTTACACTCAAGAGACAGAGATGTACGCAGACAGTGCAAAGATTCGATTACGTGGAGTTGACAACGGTATTCACATTGACTATGAATTCACCAAGGCTGGCGGACAATGGTTTTTGGTTTCAAAAAAAGATTACTCCAACTAATGAATCAGTCAGCAACAAAATATTTCTGCAATGATGCCGTGATGAATTGGTTTAAAGTTTTATTTTCGTTCAACTCGACTTTTGTCCTGGGTTGACAGTTTAGTGCTTCGAAATCCGCTTCTTCGCCAAGCACCAAAACGTTAGCGTAGTGCCAAGTGACGTACAAACCTAAAACAGATAGCCATCACTTACAGGGACCCGACAAACAGAAAATGAAACCTCAATGGAGATTCAAATACAAAAATTAGGGCATACAGACATTGACAAGTTCACAGGCCTTATCCAAGTGTTTGGTGAAGTTTTCGAAATGACAAACTTAACAATCCCGGAGGAAAAACATTTAATAAAATTATTGACAAGAGAAGATTTTTTTGTTTTCGTCGCACTATCAGGCAACAAAGTTATAGGTGGCTTGACTGCCTATACCCTGCAACAATACTATTCCATTTCACCATTGGTTTTTATTTATGACATCGCCGTCAAAACACACGTGCAAAGACAAGGAATAGGACGACTTTTGTTATCGAATCTGACAAGCTATTGTAAAGACAATGGCTATAGAGAAATGTTTGTATTGGCAGACGGAGCTGACGAACATGCTATAGAATTTTACCGTTCAACAAAAGCGACGGAGGGACGAGTTGTAAGCTTTGATTATACATTGACTGACACGAAAGAAGATACCAATCACTGACACGGGGTTTAGCGTTGCTGGGGCATGATGTTTTTTAATTGGGTTTCAGTTACGGGCAGATGAGTTTTAAATCCCCCACAATGCAACTACCTGTTCGTGGGCAGCAATTTTAGCGAAGAGGAAATCCACAACCAGGCAACAAACCACCAAAATGACTTTAGAAGAGATAATAAATTACAGACGTTCCGTAAGACACTACAAGGACATTCCGCTTGATTCAGAAAAAGTAAAGCATTGCATAGAACTGGCAACTTTAGCACCCAATAGTTCCAATATGCAGCTTTGGGAATTTTACCACGTCACAAATCCGGAAACCTTGAAAAAACTATCCATAGCCTGTCTGAATCAACAATCGGCGACTACCGCCCAACAAATGGTGGTTTTTGTGACAAGGCAGGATTTGCACCGGAAAAGAGCAAGAAAAATGATGGAGATGGAAACCCGAAATGTCTTGGAAAACAGTCCGGAAGAGAAACACGAGAAAAGAATCAAAAGCTGGAAAATGTACTACGGGAAAATAATGCCATTTTTATATTCGCGCTTTTTAGGGATTTTAGGTATTGTCCGCAAAATCACAGTGAATATTATCGGGATTTTCAGACCAATAGTTTATCAGGTATCTGAAAACGATATGCGGGTTGTGGTTCACAAAACTTGTGCTTTAGCGGCCCAAACGTTTATGTTGGCAATGGCCAATGAAAAGTATGATACTTGTCCGATGGAAGGTTTTGACAGCAGGAAAGTGAAAAATATCCTGAAATTGCCTTTCGGGGCGGAAATAAACATGATTGTTTCTTGCGGAATCAGAGAGGAACAAGGAGTGTGGGGAGACAGGATGAGAATTCCCTTCAACGAAGTTTACCAAAGAATTTGAAAAGCCAAAAACCTGCTGGCAACGGCATATTCACAAAAGGCCGGCTCCACCTTCCTGAATTCCGCAAGCGGTACGTTTCCGGCACACCGCCCTACCAGCTCACCACCACATCCGCCTTGAAAAGCTGCCGGTTGCCGTCGGGGTTGAACACCGCCAGGGCCACCACGTAGCGGCCCGAACGCACCTTTGCGCCGCCTTGGTTGGTGCCGTCCCACGTGAAAAACCCCTCCGTTGCCAGCGACACATTGTTGGCCAACTGCCTGATTTGCCGCCCGGCCACGTCAAACACCGTGACCGTGGCGAGGTTGCCCTGCGTGGCGAATTGGTAGTGCAGCGCGGCAAAATCATGGTAGCCGTCCTCGTTGGGCGTAATCACTTTGGGTTCGATGCGGAAACCCGGCGCGGAAACCGTTTCAACGGTTTGGGAGTTCAGGTAGCCGGGCGTAGCATAGCCTTCGGTAGCCGCCGCCGAGTGCCACGAGGCAGCGTTGTTGGTGGGCGCGGCAAACGCAATCCGCTCCAGCGAAACGCCCTCCTTGTCGGCCAGCATCGGGAAATGGAAATCCTCCGAATAGTCGAACCGGTCAATTGTCCGGCCTTGGTTGTCGAGCAATACCACATTGCCGGCATCGTCGTAATACGTGGGCAGCGGCATGGCAACCACCGTTTCCGGCCTGTATTTCGGGTGGTAGGCGGCCAGCAGTTTCGCATCCGTGGTGAATACGGCGTAGGTGTTGGGTGGCATCAGCCGGTTGGCGGCAATGCAGGTTTTGCGGTTTGCCACGAGGCTGTTTTCCACATTCGCCAACTGCCAGTCTTTCAGGTTGATGTACTT
>JANPIL010000325.1:0-5675 GCA_031424975.1 Sphingobacteriales bacterium | reverse complement strand
GCGCACCTACAAACTGTACAGCAGCTTCGCCGTCAGGAAATACACCGTCAGGCCCAGCAAGTCGTTGGCCGTGGTGATGAACGGCCCGGAAGCCACGGCCGGGTTGGCCCCGAACCGATCCAATAGCAGCGGCGTTACCGTACCCATGAACGAGGCCAGCAGCACCACCGAAAAGATTGACGACGACACCACAACCGCCAGCCGGGCATCGCGCGTAGCTCCGTAAATAACCAGAAACAGCACCGACGAGAGCATGACCCCGTTGAGCAAACCGATGGTGAACACCTTCAGCAGCCGCCGCCCAATGCGCTGCTCCACCACCGACGGGTTGGCGAGACTCTGCAAGATCACCGACGACGACTGCACGCCCACGTTGCCGCCCGTACCGGCAATCAGCGTCATGAAATAGGCCAGCGCACCCACCGCACCCAATACAGGCTTGCCAATCATGTCGGTGAGCCAGGCGGCCAGCAGCCCGCCCACCATGCCAATGACCTGCCACGGCAAACGCGCCCTGACCGATGCCCACACGGAATCGTCTTCCTCCACATCGCCCGATAGACCGGCAATCACCTGCCGTTCCTGATCGGCCTGTTCGGTAATCACGTCCACGATGTCGTCAATGGTGATGCGGCCCAGCAGCCGCCCGTTCACGTTCACCACGGGCACGGTTTCCAAGTCGTAGCGGCGCATGATGTCGGCCACGTTTTCAGCGGTCTCGTGCGAATCCACGGCCACAATATCTTCCTCATAGATGTCGGCCACCTTGGTGGTGGCCCGCGCCAGCACGATTTTCTTCAGCGATACGCGGCCTTTGAGCGTGTTGGTATCATCCACCACGTACACCGAATTCACTTTCTCCACCTTTTCGGCCTGCCGCCTTATTTCGTCTACGGCTTGCGCCACCGTCCATTTTACATTGGCTTTCACGAGTTCCTTGGCCATCAGTCCGCCCGCCGTGTCCTCCTCATAATGCAGCAGGTCAATGATGTAGCGGGCCTTTTCGCGGTCTCCGATCTGGGCCAGAACTTCCTCTTTGGTACGCGTGGGCTGCTCGTTGAGGATGTCGGCGGCATCGTCCGAATCCAGGTGCTCAATGTAGGCCGTCAGTTTCTCGGTCGGAAACAGTTTTAAAAAATCCTCGCGCCAATTGGGAGCCAGGTTGTTGAGCACCTGCGCCGCCGTTTCGTCGTCCAACGTGTCAATCACGAATTTGGCCTGCGCATCGCCGGGCAGTTCGTAGAGCAAGGCCGCCATATCCGCCGGATACAGCTCGTCCATGGCCTCCAGCACAAAGGTATCGTCCTGGTTGTCAATTGCTTCGGTAAGCACATTCAGGTATTCCTGCGTCAGTTCAAAGGCCATTTTTAAACCGAAAGTTAGACTGCCAAAATAGTATATTTGAAAAAGGCCAAAAGCCCCACCCCCGGCCCCTCCCCGATAGGGAGGGGAGTTGGAAAGCCCCCTCCCACGCCAAGTCGTGGCTTTCAGCTTCGGAGGGGGTTGGGGGAGGCCTCACTCCCCGTAAATCTGCTGGGTCAGGTACACGAAATCGGCCACCGACAGTTGCTCGGCACGTTTGTCCAGCATCGGGTTTGCATTCAGGGCTTCACTCAGGCCCAACGCTTTCAGCGAGTTGCGGAGCGTTTTGCGGCGGGTGCTGAAGCCCTGTTTCACCACCCGCTTGAACAATTTTTCGTCGCAGGGCAGGGCGGCCACCGTGTTTCTTCGCAAGCGTATCACGCCCGACTGCACTTTGGGCGGCGGCTCAAACACGTGCGGCGGCACGGTAAATGCGTATTCGATGTCGTAAAAGGCTTGCAACAGCACACTCAGAATACCGTAGTCGCGGTTGCCGGGCGGCGAGGCAATGCGCTGCGCCACTTCCTTTTGCAGCATACACACGATTTCGGGCACGAAGTCCTTGTAATCCAGCACCTTGAAAAGAATCTGCGACGAAATGTTGTACGGAAAATTGCCAATCAGCGCAAACGGCTTGCCGAAAAGCGTGTCGAGCGGCAGTTTCAGGAAATCGCCTTCGGTGAGGTTGGCGGCCAACAGCGGGTATTTTTGCCGCAGGTAAACGGCTGATTCCGAGTCCAGTTCAATCAAATGCAGCGCGAAACCGCTTTTTTCCAGCAGGAAATCGGTCAGCACGCCCATGCCGGGGCCCAGTTCAAGCACGGTGTCGTAGTTGTGGTGGCCCGAAAGCAGGTTCACAATCCGTTCGGCAATGTCGGTGTCGCGCAGGAAATGCTGCCCCAAGTGTTTTTTCGGACGTACGTGCATGGATCAATGTTGTATGAGTGAATGACGCAATAAGTGAACCGGCTGTTTTATTGTATCATCCACTCATTGTGATTATCCGGGATTATTTTTTGAGGGCAGGTTTTGGCTTTTTAAAACATACCTGTCTGCCGACAGGCAGGCTGCTTTGTCCTTCTGGAAGAATCCTGTGACAAAAAGTGGCTCGCCCAGTTTTGGAAGCCGCCGTACTTGTCACAGGATTCTTCCAGAAGGACAGCCAGATATGAAATGTCGGACAATCACATTCAATCATCCTGAATTGAATCCAAAATAGTATCTTTTTAAAACGCAAAACCCGCTTTCGGGCAAATACATTTCCAAAACCCGAAAAGCGACGTAATTTTGACCGGCAAACGCGGCACCTTCAAAACATCCGTCCGCTGCCCATTACCATCTTACCGGAAAAAGTATGACCGAACATAAACCCGTTATCGGAATCACGCTGGGCGACTGCAACGGCGTGGGGCCGGAAGTAACGCTCAAAGCCTTGGCTGGCGGCGACCTGAGCCGCCTTTGCACACCGGTGCTGTACGGCTCGGCCAAAGTGCTGTCGCGGTACCGCAAACTGCTTGAACTGGACGAGTTCCCGATGCAGTCCATCCGCAGCATTGACCAACTGGTTCACCGCAAGGCGAATGTGGTCAATTGCTGGGCCGAAAACATGGAGCCGGAACCGGGCAAGGCCACCGCCGAAGCCGGGCAAGCCGCGTTTGTGGCCCTGAAAACCGCCGTTGCCGACCTGAAAAACGGCGCGTTGGATGCCATTGTTACGGCCCCGATAAACAAGCACACGATCCAGAATGCGGAGTTCAGTTTTCCGGGACACACCGAGTATTTCGCCCACGAATTCGGCAGTGCCGAAGCCTTGATGTTCATGGTCAGCGAAAACCTGCGGCTGGCCGTAGCCACCGGGCACATTCCGCTCGAAAAAGTAAAGTCCGCCATCACCAAAGAACTGATTTTCAGCAAGATAAAGGCACTGGAACAATCGCTGAAAACGGATTTCGGCATTACCAAACCCAAGATTGCGGTGCTGGGGCTGAACCCGCACGCGGGCGAGGAAGGCTTGCTGGGCAGCGAGGAAAAGGACATTATCAGTCCGCTCATCAGCGAACTCAAGCACAAAGGAATGCTGCTTTACGGCCCGCTCTCCGCCGATGGCTTTTTTGGCACGGGCAGCTACCGCAAGTTCGACGGCGTGCTGGCCATGTACCACGACCAAGGGCTGATACCGTTCAAGACCATCGCCTTTGAAACCGGCGTAAACTTCACCGCCGGGCTGCCCATCGTCCGCACCTCGCCCGACCATGGCACGGCCTACAACATTGCCGGCAAAGGCCAAGCCGATGCAACTTCCATGCGCGAGGCGATTTTCCTGGCGTGCGATGTCGTAAAAAACCGCCGTGAGAACGCCGTCCCCCCAACGGAGGAAAAGGCCTCCCCTAAATCCCCTCCGAAAGAGGGGACTTTTAAATAAACGGGCGGGTTTGAAGGTTTCAAAACATACTATTTTTTTAAGCCCCCTCCCACGCCAAGTCGTGGCTTTCAGCTTCGGAGGGGGTTGGGGGGAGGCTCTACTTATGGCTTGGATATATCTTTTTCTTGCCGGAATCTTTGAAATCGGCTGGCCGCTGGGTTTTAAACTGTCGCAGACCACACCGTACCGTGCCGCGTGGATCGGCTTTGCCGTGGTGTCCATGGCGTTGAGCGGCTTTTTCCTGTGGCTGGCGCAAAAAACCATCCCCATTGGCACCGCCTACGCCGTGTGGACGGGCATCGGCGCGGTGGGGACGTTCGCCATCGGCATCATTTTCTTTGGCGACTCGCAGGGTTTTTGGCGCATTTTCTCCGTTCTGCTGGTCGTTATTGGATTGGTCGGACTGAAAATAGCCGACTGAATGGCCAAGAACCCCACCCCCGGCCTCCCCCAACCCCCTCCGAAGGAGGGGGCTTTTCAACTCCCCTCCCTATCGGGCCGGAGACGGGGCTTCTTCCCCTTCGGGGCTTTACTCCAAACCCGCCTTTGCCAATGGTTTCCATCCTGATAGCCGCCCGCAACGAGGAGCAGAACATCATCCGTTGCCTGCAAGCCATTGACAGTCAGGATTATCCGAGGGAAAAACTGGACATACTCATCGGCGACGACGACTCATCCGACGGCACGGCGGCGTTGGTGCAAGGTTTTATCGAAGGCAAACCGCATTTCCGCCTGTTCCCGATCCGGCGGCAAATGGCCGGGTTGCAAGGCAAAACCAACGTGCTGGCGCACCTGGCGCGGCAGGCAACCGGCGATTTTTTTCTGGTCACCGATGCCGATGTGTGCGTGCCGCCGACTTGGGTGCGCGGAATGCTGGCCGAATTTGCCCCGCAAACCGGCGTGGTCACCGGCGTGACCACGGTTGCCGGAGAAAGCCGGTTTGCCCAGATGCAAGCCTTGGATTGGGTGGTGAACATCTACGCGGCCCACCGCTTTTCAGAACACGGCGTGCCCATTACGGCCATGGGCAATAACATGGCTGTGACGCGGGCGGCTTACGAGGCCACGGGCGGTTATGAGCAAGTGGGCTTCTCACTGACCGAGGATTTTGCACTTTTCATGGCCATTGTGCGCCGGGGCTATGGTTTCAGAAACCTGTTCCAGCCCAATGTGCTGGCCGTTTCGCAGCCGGTGGCCACGTGGCGGCAATTGTTCAGGCAGCGCAAACGCTGGATGACCGGCGCGTTCCAGTTGCCGTGGTTCATTGTCGTCTGCTTCGTGGCGCAGGCATTGTACCTGCCTGTGGTGCTGGCTGTTGTGCTGTTTGATTGGAAAACCGGGCTTTCGGTGATGGTGCTGAAGTGGCTGGTTCGGATGCTGGCCACGCGCCAAATCCTGCAAAAACTGCGGAAAGAAACGCCATTTGCGGATTTGCTCGTCTTTGAGTGGTATTCCGATATTGTCAATTTCCTGTATTTGGCGCACTATTGCTTTTCCAAGAAAACGTATTGGAAAGGCAGGGAATATTAAAAACCTCACCCCCGGCCCGTCTCCTACTGAGAGGGGAGCAAAGCCCCCTTTCAGTAGGAGGTTGGGGAGAGGCTTCCGGGTTTAGCCTTTTTCAAACATACTATTTCAACCGGCGAGTAAAGCCCGCCATCTCACACAAATTTTCCATGCAACTCATTGATACACACGCCCATATCTACGCCGACAGTTTCAATGCCGACCGCGAGGCCATGCTCCAACGCACGTTTGCGGCAGGCGTGGGCCGGGTGTTCATGCCCAATATCGACCACACTTCCATTGACGGAATGCTGGCCTTGGAGGAGCAGTATCCGCAGCATTGCTTTGCCATGATGGGCCTGCACCCGTGCTACGCCGTCGCCGA
>JANPIL010000324.1:0-2800 GCA_031424975.1 Sphingobacteriales bacterium | reverse complement strand
CGGCTTGGCCGGGCCGTCGCTGCAAGGCATCATTTCCAATCAAGTACCCGCCAACGAGCAGGGCGAACTGCAAGGCGGCCTCAACAGCCTGATCAGCGTCACGTCCATTATCGGGCCGCTGCTGATGACCAACCTGTTCGGTTATTTCACCTCGGCCAAAGCTCCGGTTTATTTTCCGGGTGCGCCGTTTGTCATGGGTGCTTTCCTAACCGCCCTGAGTATTGTGCTGGCTATCAATCCGTTGAAAAAGATGTCCGAAAAACCGGCATCGCACTAACAGCCCCCCGCCCCGCCGTGACTATTCTCCGCCCAGTCATTTGCCGGTTGCTTGCCCTCTGCTGGCTTTCGGTGGCGGCGCAGGACATTCCCATCGGGGCGTGGCGTGTCCATGCGGCTTACGGCTCCATGCAAACGGTGGCGGTGGCCCAGAATCGCGTGTATGCGGGTGCGCCGGGCAGCTTTTTTGCGTATGAAACCGATTCGCGGCAAGCCACGCCCTTGTCAAAATTGGACGGTTTCAGTGCCACCGCCGTGAGCCGCTTGGCCTACGAAGCGCAGACACAGACGCTGGTTGTTGCCTACAACGATGGCACGATTGACCTTTTGCAAAACAACAACCTGTTCACCATAAGCGATGTAGCCAACCAAAATAGTATCCCTGCCAGCAAGCAAACCTCCCATATTTTGCTGCAAGACCGGATGGCCTATCTGGCCTACGATTTTGGCGTGGTGGTACTGGACTTGGACAAACGCCAAATCCGCGAAACCTACCAGAATCTGGGCGTTGGCGGCTCGGCGATTCGTGTTTCGGGCACGGCGATTTCGGGCAACCGGATTTTTCTGGCCACCGAACAAGGCATTTTGGTTGCTCCGCTATCAGTCAATTTGCAGGATTTCAACAACTGGCGCACCGTGACCGTGACCGAGGGCGTACCCGGTGGCGCGGCGCGGCACGTGGCCAGCCATGCCGGGCAAGTGTATGCCGCTTTTGCCAGCCAAGGTGTTTTCCGGCTGGAAGGCAACCGCTGGCAGCAAGTGGCCGACTTGCCTGCCGAACCGGTTTTGTTCTTCAAGGAATCGCGGCAAAAACTGCTTATCGGCTACCGCAACAAAATAGTATCCCTGCCTGTCCGGCAGGCAGGCTTTGAAAACGCCAAACCCGCCACCCTCACGCATCCGTTAATCCAATCGCCACAGGAAGCCGAATACGATGCCGCCGGAAAACTCTGGATTGCCGATGCCGCCGGTGGTTTGGTCAGCGATGCGGAAGGCGGTTTCCGGGCGTATGCGCCCAACGGAACGGCCACCAATACTTTCCAGCGGCTGGCACGTTGGCAAAACGAAGTGGTTGCGCTGCCCGGCGGCTATGCCAGTAATTTTGTGCCGCGCCGCGATTCGTCGGGGTTTAGCGTGTTCACCGCCAACGGCTGGCAGAATAGTATGTTTGGAAATGGCCAAACCCCGTTGCAAATCCCCAAGATAAGCGACTTGCTGTCAGCGGTTTACAATCCAGTCACGCAGGAATTTTTCGTCGGTTCGTTTGGTGGCGGTTTGCTGGTGCGCAAGCCCGGTGGCGCGTGGCAGCCCGTGCGCGAACCCAATGCCCCGCCCGCCAATAGCCAAATTGCCGGTTTGGCCGCCGGTGCGGATGGTACGCTTTGGGCGGCAATTTACGGCGCGGCTCCGGGTCAGGCTTCGCTGTATGTGCGCACGCCTGAAGGCGCGTGGCGCGGTTTCACTTTCGGCAATTTCACGGCGCGGCAACCGGTTTCGCTGCTCTTGGACGATAACGGCTATGGGTGGATGCCCTTGGCGGCGGGCGGAATCTGGGTTTTTGATGCCGCAAACAATCGCGGCAAGCTGCTCACCACCGCTTCG
Source organism: Sphingobacteriales bacterium (assembly GCA_031424975.1). Classification (GTDB taxonomy): domain Bacteria; phylum Bacteroidota; class Bacteroidia; order Cytophagales; family 172606-1; genus Xanthocytophaga. The sequence continues at coordinate 922 of JANPIL010000324.1, read as the reverse complement.
GGGCAAGGCGGCCTGCCCGACAACCGCGTGTTTGCGCTGGCAAAAGACGCATCGGGCCAGGTTTGGGCGGGCACGGGGCGCGGCGCGGCGTATTTTTTCAATGCCAGCGAAGTGTTCGGCAACCAGCCCATTGATGCCATCACGCCGGTTTTTGATGGCAGGCAACTGCTTCGTGATGAGACGGTTACGGCCATGCGCGTGGACGGTGGCAACCGCAAATGGTTTGGCACGCGCAACGGGGCGTGGCTCTTTGATGCGGACATTGCGCGGCAGTTAGCGCATTTTACCACCCGAAACACGCCGCTGCTGTCCGATAATATTCTTGACTTGGAGATACAGCCGGTTACGGGTGAGGTTTTTTTCGCCACCGATGCCGGACTGGTTTCGTACCGGGGCGCGGCCACCGAAGCCACGCCCGAACACGGCAACGTGCAGGTATTTCCCAATCCGGTGCGGCCTGGGTTTGAGGGAACCGTTGGCATTTCGGGCTTGGCGGCCAATTGCACCGTCAAGATTACCGATGCCGCCGGGCGGCTGGTGTTCCAGACCCGCGCCAATGGCGGCACGGCCGTCTGGAACGTGCGCGATTACCGGAACCGCCGCGCCACTTCGGGCGTGTACCTCATCTTCTCATCCAGCGACGACGGCACGGAAAAATTCGTGGCCAAAATGGCCGTGATTGAGTAGAATGCCAGAACGCCCCCCCCCAATCCCAAAGGGGGAAAGCCCCACCCCGTCCCTCCCCGAAGGAGAGGAGTAAAAAATAGTATCTTTTGAAAACGGACTTGTTTAGTTGAATTTTGTCCTTAGGTTAATCAGACTCGATGCCAAATACAACCAGGATTTGAAGTTCTGCGCTTTGTATTCAAACCGTATCAAGATTCGTTTGTAGCTGTCCATCCAGGCAAAAACAGTCTCTATC
>JANPIL010000323.1:0-7163 GCA_031424975.1 Sphingobacteriales bacterium | reverse complement strand
AGCGGGGATACTGTTTTCCGGCTGCCAAAGTAGTATCCCTGCCTGTCCCGCCACGCCTGTCCGACGTGTCGGGGCGGATAAACCGGCAGGCAGGTTTCCCAAAGGCCAAACCCCTCCCGAACGCAAAATTCGACCGCCGCGAACCGCCGCCCAACGCGGGGCGGCAGCCGTTGCGGTGAAGATATGCCGCTACTGCACCCGGATCGGTACCGCAACTTCGGTCATGTCCCAGCGCAGCAGCATATCCGCACCGCCCGCTTGCGGCGTGAAAGCGATTGTGAAAGACTCAGCCCCCTCCGGTTTCATTGCCGAAGCCACATTCACACGCAGTGCGTCTTTGCTTTCGTCATAGCTGGTTCCCCACTGTCCGGTCTGGCTGTTAAGGATGATTGTCCATTCATTGGCTCCGGGAATTGTCCAAAGCGTGTATTTTCCGGCTTTCAACGGTTTTCCGGCCAGCAAAACGTCTTTGTTGAAAGAAATCAACGTGGCTTCGTTGGCTCCGGTGCGCCACACTTGGCCGTAGGGAATCAGCGAGCCGAAAATGGCGCGGCCTTTTTTGGCGGGCTGGCAGTAATCTGCTTGCACCTCCAAGCCATCCTGCTTGAAAACGGCCACGGCTTCGGGACTTTTGGATTTCGTGTAGGTGCGCAAGGCAAAGAATGCCACTGCCAGCACGGCCACCACAATCAAGGCGATTCGGACGAATTTGTTCATGGGAGAGTTGAGGTTGAGAGTTTTACGGATTTCTTTGGCAACGCAATGAAACGCTAACTTTTACAAGTTCCTAATGTAATGTGGCGGTTGTGGTTTGCAGCCGGAAAGGTGTTTGCCCGGCTCCGGTTGTTTGGGCATTCAACCGTCCATTTTTCCTAACTTACGACCCGAAACACCTACCTTAACCTTCCGATTATGCGCAACGAATTTGTGGTTTTCTCGATTGTTTCCGTGCTGCTCGTGGGTGCGGTGGCTTGGTGGCTTTGGCAACCGGCGGCCTACGCCTACATTATTTTGCTGCCGCTGATTGGCATGGGCATCCATGACATGACGCAAACGCGGCAAGCCATCAAGCGAAATTTTCCTATTCTGGGGCGCGGACGCTATATTTTCGAGGATTTGCGACCGAAGATTTACCAATATTTCATCGAATCCGACACCGACGGCACGCCCTTCAACCGTACGCACCGCTCCATTATCTATCAGCGGGCCAAAAAGCAGATAGACACCACGCCGTTTGGCACCCAATTGGATGTGTACCAAGAGGGTTACGAATGGATGTCGCACTCCATCGTGGCCTTGGACAAGAAAGCCCTGGATCACGACCCGCGCATTCTGGTGGGCGGCGCGCAGTGTAAGCAGCCCTATTCGCTGAGCATTCTGAATGTGTCGGCCATGAGTTTCGGGTCGCTGAGCAAGAATGCGGTGATGGCCCTGAACGGGGCCGCCAAAATCGGCAATTTCGCGCACAACACCGGCGAGGGCGGCATCAGTCCGTACCATTTGCAGCCGGGCGGCGATTTGATTTACCAAGTGGGCACGGGCTACTTCGGCAGCCGCGCCGACGACGGCCATTTCTCGCCCGAACGCTTTGCCCAGACAGCCGCCGCCCCCAGCGTGAAAATGATTGAACTGAAACTGTCGCAGGGAGCCAAACCGGGCCACGGCGGTATTCTGCCCGCCAAGAAAAACACGCCCGAAATCGCCGCCATCCGGGGCGTGAAGCCATTTACGCAAGTGGATTCGCCGCCGTTCCACCGGGCTTTCGCCACACCCGTCGGCCTGCTCCAATTGATCCAGACCATGCGCGAACAGTCGGGCTACAAGCCGGTCGGCTTTAAATTATGCGTGGGCAACAAACATGAATTCGTGGCGGTTTGCAAGGCGATGATTGAAACGGGCATCCGGCCGGATTTCATCGCGGTGGACGGTGGCGAAGGCGGCACGGGAGCCGCACCACTGGAATTTTCCAACCACGTCGGGATGCCGTTCAAGGAAGGCCTAGCCTTTGTGTACGACACGCTGGTGGGTTTCGACCTGAAAAAGGATATCGTTCTGCTTTCGTCGGGCAAGGTGGTCAACGGCTTCGACATGGTTCGGGCCATGGCTCTCGGTGCTGATGCCTGCAACAGTGCGCGGGCCATGATGATGGCCTTGGGCTGCATCCAGGCACTGGAATGCCATAAAAACATCTGCCCCACGGGCGTGGCCACACAAGACCCGGAATTAGTGAAAGGCTTGGTGGTGGACGACAAAAAGGTGCGCGTGGCCAACTACCACCGCCAAACGGTGGAAAGTTTTGTGGAGCTGATGGCGGCGGCGGGCATGGGCAGCCCCGCGCAAATCACGCGGCGGCATATTCACCGGCGGATATTCATGAACTTAGTGAAAAGCTATGACGATATTTATCCGGAAGTGCCCGTGGGAAGCCTGCTGCACCAGGATTCGTATCCGGCAGATTACCAGGCCATCATGAAAAACGCCAGCGCAAGCAGTTTTGCCATGGCGTGAGTGGGGTGTTTTTGTGACTGAAAAAATAGTATGCCGCAAAAAGGCCAAACCTGCTGGTTCGCGCATTCAAGCTAGGACGTTTGAACCAGTTTTCAGTGAAAGAAACTTTAACAGGAAACCAAAAAATTAAATGTGGCAAAATGATACCGCAGCATAAATATTCATTACCAGATATTATTAGATTTCTTGCCGATAAAATTGGTTGCACTGAAAATGAGATAAAGGAAAATAGTGATTTGTTAAATGATCTTGGTTGCTGTGGTGACGATTACGATGAACTCATGGACGAATTCGGCAAAAAATTCAATGTGCAAATGGATTCCCATTTATGGTACTTTCATAATGAAGACGAAGGGTCAGTACACAGTTGGGACAGTATGCTTTTCAAAGCGCCCTACGAAATGGTAGATCATATTTCAGTAACGCCGATGATTCTTCTGGACAGTGCAAATCAAGGAACTTGGACGATAACTTACCCGGAACACCATTTACCAAAAAGACGTTACGATATCTTAACAAATCAAATTCTATGGGTTTTGATATTTGTGTTTGTATTGCTGTATGAATGTTCACATTAAGCGCGGCAATAAATACTGGTTCAAGCGTCCTCGCTTAAACCCAATGCAAAATATAGCAACCGTATGTGATCTGTGTCAGTAAGGACAAACCTGCCAAGATAGGCAGGTTGCACCTTTTCAAAACATACTGTTTTGCCCATATCTTTTTCATGCCACGAATCACGTATCATTGCTATAGTACCTTTCAAAACGACCAAACCTGCCGAATCGAAAAACCAGTATGCTCAATCAACTGTTCAAAACACCCTTGGGGCGGCTGCGGATTGTGGCTTTTGTTGAAGGCTGCTCGTTTTTGCTGCTGGGCATCACCATGGTTCTCAAATACCGGTTTTCAATGCCAAAACCCAACTATGTGGTGGGCATGGCGCACGGCGTTCTGTTTGTGCTGTATGTGGTGTTGGTTTTGCAAGTGGCATTTTTGAAAAAGTGGAATTTGCCGAAGGTGTTCTGGGCTTTCGTTGCCTCGCTTGTCCCGTTCGGCACTTTCTACGCCGACAGGAAACTGTTCAGGGAATGAGCCGCAAAATAGTATGTTTCAAAAAGCTGAAAGCCCCGTCTTTAGCGGGGGCCAAACTTGGCCAGCCGCAGGCTTTCCGAAAATAGTATGTTTCAAAAAGCCAAAACCCGCCATTCCAAGTCCGCGCGGTTTGTAACAAACCGCGTGCCGGCAACCGACACCACTCTTGAACTCCCCTTTGGGGGCTGGAGAGCCAAAATAGTATCTTTTCAAAAGATTGAACCCGTAGCCGTGCGGCCCTATGGTTTTTTGAATCCTAATTCAGCCATTCCGTTTTTGATTTCCGGGCAGCTCATAAACAGGTTCCAGAGCAGCCCGGAACGCTGGTTTTCGATCATGACAATGATAGGCCCCCGGTCAATGGCCAAAAATGAGTCGGCATACCAGACATCGGTCAGGTTGAAGGCATCCGCGAAACCATAGTTTTTCCAGATTTTGTCGCCCAGTTTGTAGTAAAAAAACCGCAAAGCCTTCATGGATTCATCAGGCGTGTAGGGCATGGAAGACAAAGCGGCCGTCGGAGTTATGATGCCCAAGTCATTGTTGGGTTCATGTGCGGCATACCCCGAAAAATTATTGTCGCTGGCCGTCAATCCCCAGCAAGATTCGCTGTAGCCTTTGTAGGCTTTTGGATTGGCTTTGCAGTATTCGTAATTAATAGACCTCTTTCCTAAATAAACCGCGTTTTTGAGTCGAAAAAGGGCTTTTTTTGCTGTAAAACGACGCAAAATGGATTCGGGGCCGAAAATGGACTTTGGAAGTCTGTTTTTGTCTATCCAAACGTGTTTATTTAAGCAACAGGTCTTATAAGAAATAGCTCTTATAAATTCAGTGCCTGTTTTTGTAGTGTCCGAAAAACTTCGACTATTCGTGCGTCATCGTCATGGCCAGTCAAGCTGTGGAGGATTTCGATGGTGGCGCGTGTCCGCACGCGCTACGGAATGGCTGGGGATTTTCCTTGGCTCCACTTTTGGGGGCTGGGGAGCGTTTCAGGCCAACTGGCCGAGGGTGCGGTTGCGGTCGGGCTTGCCGGTGGGGGTTTCGGCAAACTGCGCGACGAAGAGAATGCTTTTCGGTGTCTCGTAGCGTGCAAGCAGCGCGGCTGCGGCTTGCAACATGGATTCTTGGGTTGCTGGCGCAAAAGGTGCGCCTTCAACAATCAGTGTCACGACCTCGCCCAGTTGCGGGTGCGGCAAACCGGCCACGAAAAAACGCCGCCCGGTGTTTTGCCGCGCAAACACGGTTTCCACTGCCGCCTCCACTTTCCCGGCCAGCACTTTCACCCCACCCGAATTAATCACATTGTCGGCACGGCCCAGCCAGCGGAAAGTTGCCGGTGAAAGCAGGTCAACCACATCGTTGGTGATTACGGGTTCGGGGTTCAGTTGCGGGGCATGGATCACCAGGCACTGGCGCGGATCGGTAGTAAAAAAAATAGTATCCAGCGCGGAGTACAAACCCCGCTTTTCCGCGCCGTTCACGCGCCGCAAAGCCACGTGCGAAACCGTTTCGGTCATGCCGTAGGTTTGGTAAACAGGCGCAACAACGGCTTGCAAGCGGTTTTCCAAGCCACGCGAAATGGGTGCGCCGCCCACCAGAATCGCCTTGGCACGGTTCAGCAACGGTATATTTCCGGGCGTTTGTTCCAAAGTGGCCTGCAATTGCAGCGGCACATAAGATTGAAAATCGAAACCGGTTTCCATTGGGAAACCGGCCAGCGGCGTGGCGGCGGGTTCAATAATGGTCATGTCCAAGCCGAGTTCCAAGCCGCGCACCAGCATCATCATGCCGGCAATGTATTGCACGTTCAGGTTTACCAATGCCGCATCGCCGGGTTGCAGACCCAACGCCCGGCCCGTCATCCGCGCACTGGCGGCCATTTGGTGGCGGGTAAGGATAATCGGTTTGGGCGTTCCCGTGGAGCCGGACGTGTGCAGCGTAAAGGTTTCTTGGCCCGTAAGCCAACTGCGGCAAAACCGCCACGCCAACCACTCGTAGGTGGTAAGATTTGGCGCGGTTTCCGTTTCGGAAATGATTTCGGAAACGGAAACCCGGATTTGGCTTTGGCGGAAGGAAATGGACACGGCACAAAAGGAAATGCGCGACGGATTTGGGAAATCACCTCACAAAAATGCCAGCATCTGCTTGGATACCAGTTGGTTGCCCGCATTGTTCAGGTGTACGCCGTCGGTGGTGAGTACGTTTTTGTCCAAGTTTTTTCCGTTGTTTTTACGGAGGTAGGCTTGGAATGCACCGCGCAAGTCGCACAGTTTGCTGCCCGTTTGCGCGGCCACCCGCCGGCTGATGGCCGCGTATTCGTCGAGCATCTTGTCTTGCGGATTGGTGCCGGGCCGGGCTTCGCCAATGACGGTGGGCGTGCAGAGAACCACTTTTGCGCCGGTGGCTTTCAATTGGGCGATAATGTCCAGCAGTCCGGTTTCAAATGCGGCTTTCGGCGTGCCGCCGCTATTGTCCTTGCAGCACGGATGCTCGAAATGCCACACATCGTTGATGCCGATATAAATGAACACGAGGTCGGGTTTGCGGGCCAGCACATCCTTTTCAAGGCGTTCCTGCAAGTCGGGCACTTTGTTGCCGCTGATGCCCGCCCCAATCAGTTCATACGCACCGCCTTTGCGTTGCTTGCCGAGGGTGTTTTGCAAAACGGTAATGTAGCCATTGGCTTCCACGGCGGCCTGCGTGATGGAATCGCCGAAAAAAACAACCCGTTTTTTGGGCGCGAACCAGTGGGAAATCCCAAAAAGCATGAGGAATAGGATGGCGGTTTTCATTTCAGGGGAAATTGGTAAAATGTTTTTTGTATTGCCGGTACGTGACGCGCAAGGATTGGGTGGGGCGCAGCCATTCCGGCCAAGCCCAAAGTTGCATTAAAACACCGGAATTAAAAAAAGGAGGTTTGGGCTTTTGGAAACATACTATTTCCGTGCTTGCGCAAAAAAGCCCCGCCTTTTTCAAAGCGGGGCTTGGGCAATGTTCATTCGCCAATGGCAACCGTTTCCGGTTTTTCAATACATATCGCAGCCCACAATGCGCATTTCCAAATCATCGGCCACGCTTGCCACTTCAAGAATCATGTCGCGCACCATTTCGGTGGTGCAATAGTCGTAGAAGGCGGCGGCGGCCACTTTTAGAAACCCTTCGTGAATCACCACTTTGCCATAATGCAGTTCCTGGTTCAGTTCAAGCATGGCGCGGTGGTCTATTTCGGGGCGCAGCGTACACACCGTGGACGAAAATTCCAGCATGGTTCCCTGTGGCCGGTCTGCCAACTGGGCGGTCACGTTCTGGTAGCGGTTGCGGCTCAGGCGCACCGTCATAACCGTGCTTTCGTAGGAATACTCCACAAAACGGCCGTCAATGTGCAAAGCCGGACTTTCCAAGGTATCGTTGAGGTTCATGGCTGCGGGGGTTTTGGCTTGTTGAAGGATACTATTTCGGAACCTGAAAAACGGAGCGTGATTCGGGTGCGGGGTGAAGAGGAGCGGTCAAAAAACCATGCCATCACTTTCATCCATGAATACATAAATCACCAGAAAAGT
>JANPIL010000322.1:0-5227 GCA_031424975.1 Sphingobacteriales bacterium | reverse complement strand
CACGCGGTTTTGCTGTGTACGGGCGGCTACGGCAACGTATTCTACCTGTCCACCAATGCCATGAATTGCAACGCGACGGCCGCATGGCGGTCGCACAAGAAAGGGGCGTTGTTCGCCAATCCCTGCTTCACGCAAATCCATCCGACGTGCATTCCCGTTTCGGGCGATTACCAGTCGAAACTGACGCTCATGTCCGAATCGCTGCGCAACGACGGACGGGTATGGGTGCCCAAAAAAGGCGGTGATGACCGTTCACCAGATCAGATTCCGGAAGATGAACGCGACTATTTTTTGGAACGCCGTTACCCGTCTTTCGGCAACTTGGTGCCGCGCGATGTGGCTTCGCGCAATGCCAAGTACGTGTGCGACGAAGGGCGCGGCGTGGGTGTGACCAAACTGGCGGTGTACCTTGATTTTGCGGATGCCATCAAGCGCGACACCGAAAAAGTGATTTCCGAGAAATACGGCAACCTGTTCGACATTTACGAAAAAATCACGGGCGAGAATCCTTACAAGGTTCCGATGCGGATTTATCCGGCGGTTCACTATACCATGGGTGGCCTCTGGGTGGATTACAACCTGATGACCAGCATTCCGGGCCTGTATGCGCTGGGCGAGGCGAATTTCTCCGATCATGGAGCCAACCGGCTGGGAGCCAGCGCGTTGATGCAGGGTTTGGCCGACGGCTATTTTGTGATTCCGGCCACTGTTGGTGATTATCTGGCAACCATGACCGCCGCCGACAAGCTGCCCACCGACCATCCGGCTTTCAAACAGGCGGAGGCGGCTGTGGAAGAGATGACCAAAAAACTGCTTTCCATCCAAGGCAACAAGACCGTGGACGATTTTCACAAGGAATTGGGCAAGGTGATGTGGGATTTCTGCGGGATGTCGCGCAATGCGGAGGGGTTGAAGAATGCCAAGCAGAAAATCAAGGAAATCCGCGCGGAGTTCTGGACTAACGTGAAAGTGCTGGGCAGTGGCGACGAGATGAACCAAAGCCTCGAAAAAGCCGGCCGCGTGGCCGATTTCCTGGAACTCGGTGAACTGATGGTGGACGATGCGCTGGATCGCAATGAGTCGTGCGGCGGCCACTTCCGCGAGGAATACCAGACCGATGAGGGCGAAGCCCGGCGCGACGATGAAAACTACACCTACGTAGCAGCCTGGGAATACAAGGGCGACAACCAGCCCGAGGAATTGCACAAGGAGGAACTGGTTTTTGAAAACGTGAAACTCACGCAGCGAAGCTACAAATAGAAGGGAATGCGCCTTCTTGCATCAGTGAGGCAACGTAAGGATGATTTAAAAAATAGTATGTTTTAAAAGGCATAAACCCCCTGTGCGGGAAACCCGAGATATATGAAACTGAACCTGAAAATATGGCGGCAGAAAAATGCCAAAGCCAAAGGCAAGTTGGCCGGTTACCAAGTGGACATCAATCCGGATATGTCTTTCTTGGAAATGCTCGACGTGCTGAACGAAAACCTGATTGTCAAAGGCGAAGAGCCAGTCGTGTTTGACCATGATTGTCGCGAGGGCATTTGTGGCAGTTGCAGCCTGTTCATCAACGGCCGCCCCCACGGGCCGATGCAAACCACTACGTGCCAGCTACACATGCGCCATTTTCACGAGGGCGAAACCATCACCATCGAGCCTTGGCGGGCGGCGGCCTTTCCGGTTGTCAAGGATTTGATGGTGGATCGCACGGCATTTGACCGGATTGTGCAAGCGGGCGGGTTCATTTCGGTCAATACCGGTTCGGTGCGCGATGCCAATGAAACGCCCGTACCCAAGGAAATGGCCGACGAGGCGTTTAATGCCGCCACTTGCATCCAGTGCGGGGCGTGCGTGGCTGCCTGCAAGAATGCTTCGGCCATGCTCTTTACCGGAGCCAAAATCGCGCACTTGGCATTGTTGCCACAAGGCCAGCATGAACGCAAGCGGCGTGCCGAAAACATGGTTGCCCAGATGGATGCCGAAGGGTTTGGAGCCTGCACCAACACCGGAGCCTGCTCGGCCGAATGCCCGAAGGGAATATCCATGGAAAACATTGCCCAGATGAACCGCGAATACATTTTCTCGACCGTCACTTCTAAACCCGAAAAAGCGGTGATGGGAGCGGGTTAGGAAAAATAGTATGCTACAAAAACACGAAACCCGGCCATGCTGAAAACATGGCCGGGTTTCGTGTTTCAAGGCCATGCGGGTAATTGCCTTGCCAAAACCGGATTTCCGCTAAGTCTACTCGGGGCGGGTGTGATTTTTAAACCGGTTTGGGCGGCTCAGACGAGTGCGGGGCATAACTGAACATTGATTTCAAGCCTGAAGGCACGGCGCGACAGAAGAGGATGGGAAACAGTGGCTTGAAGCACTGATTTTCGCTTGTCTTGTCGCTGTAGGGCGCGATTTTGATACGGAATCGGCAAACCCGCAGGAAAAGCGAGAAAACCGCCGGAATTTTGCGGTTGAAAGCCATGCCGTAAGGTTTCACCGAAAAAAAGCGTCTTTCTTTTTTTAAGCCAGACAAAGTGATTAATTTTCCAGCGGCATTCTTCATGAGCTGCCAACCGATTTGGTAAATTATTTTTCCGTGCGTGTACACCTTTCCGCAAAAACGACTATTAAACACGCGATTTCAGGTTTGTCGGCATTGATTTAGTATTCCGAAAATCCGGGTTTTTAATCCAGAAAGCGTTTTGCAATTCCACCTTTGCTTTTATCGGTCACTTTCCAAGAATCTAAAGTTTAGCGTATAGACAAATGTTTACACCCAAGACCTTCACCCGTTTCCTTGCGGCTTGCGCAATCGCCTTATCGAGCAGTGCCTTTTCATCAGTGGTTTATGCAGCCGCGCCGGTAGCCACCAACAACAGCTATACCATACAGACGGGAAAGATACTGTACGGCAACGTACTGACCGACGGCACACCCGACAGCGATGCGGATGGCAACACTTTCATCATCCCCAACCTACCAAATTTTACCGGTCAGGTAATCCTGCCGATTGTAGGCCAAGGCACGCTGGTCATCAGCCCCACGGGTGAGTTTGCCTTTACGCCCGCCATCGGCTTTGTAGGATCCGCATCATTCCAATACTCCATCTGCGACAATGGCTTCCCGGTGGAGTGTTCGGGGCCGGGCTTGGCCACCGTAACCATTACCGTCACTGCCATTCCTGCCGGGCAGGACAATGACAACGATTTCATTGCCGACATTGATGATTTGGATGATGACAACGATGGCATCTTGGACATTAATGAGTATTGCGGGCCAACCGTGAGTGTGTATGGTAGCGGCAATTTTTTGGCCAATGAAAGGTTCAGCGATATTTCCGGTATTACCGGGCCATTTCCGATTCCTCCCGGTCAAGAATGGGCCCCCGGCTATGGCTGGCGAAGCGGTGTGCCATTTGCGGGTATAGATGTGTATTCGGCCGATACGCGCGTGTCCATCCAGACGAAGGATATCGTTCCAGGTTCGCCCGACTATATTACGGCTGGATTCCCGGTCAACGGGGTAATCGCCCAGAAATCCTTTCCGGGCGATCCGGCCGATGGTGTGGCCGCCTCCACAAACTATCTGTATTCCAACGGCAACAACACCGGTTTACCCTACATCATTTGCGAGCAGCAGATAACCGGTTTGCGCCCCGGCATCCGGTATTCGTTTGTGTGTTACACCTCCAGTTCCATCAACCCCGACCCGCTAACCAACTTGGGTAGCATCGACCCGCCCGACGATGGCATCATGCAGTTTTTTTTCAACAACCAACCGACCGGCCAATCGTTTTACGTACACGATGATGCCGATCCGCGTTCCTTTTACCCGGCCTCCGACCCGCGTGCGGTGCAGAACGGAACAGACAAGTGGGTGCGCCGCGAAGTGTTTTTCACCACCGACCCCTCCATCAACCCGGCTACCAGCTACCCTTTCTCCTTGCGCGACTTCCAGTTGGGGGTCAATGGCGATGATTTCGTGCTGACCAGTATCGGCATCCGCGAGTTCAACACGTTTGGCTGTCTGCCCAGCGATCCTTCCAAGGACGATGACAACGATGGCACAGTGAACTGGCAGGATGCGGAATGGCTGGCAACGGTTCCCGCCGGCATTGTACTCGACGCGGATGGCGACGGCATCATCAACCAGTTTGATTTGGATTCGGATGGCGACGGCTGCGCCGATGCCAAGGAAGCCGGCTTTGCCTTTGCGGGTTTGCTGACTCCCAAAAACGATCCCGTTCAAGGCGACCTTTTTGTGGTCAACAGTCCGTACGGCTCCAACGGCTTGGCGGATGTGCTGGAAAGAGCACCGGAATCGAACCTGATCAATTATACCATTGCCACCACCGCAGGTAAGGAAAACTACTTGAGCAACACCGTGTTCACGGCTTGCAGCATCATACAGGCAGCCAACGATGCCGCCAGCACCAACCAAGGCGTGGCCGTTACGGTTCCGATACTTGACAACGATGCGTATGAGGGAAAAGGAACCGTTTTGCCTGCCATCGCCATCAACGGAACGCCCGCCACTTTCGGAAGCCCAACCCCGGTGGCTGTTGCCAATGGTACAATAATTCTGAACGCCGACGGCACGGTTACCTTCATACCCAATCCCGCTTTTGCTGGCCCCACCACCATTTTCGAATACACAATCACGGTTGTCGTGGACAGTAAGTCGTTCAGTTCAACAGCTACGGTTACGGTCACCATCAACCCGGCGGCGGCACTTGCGGCGGTTAACAAGACAATTACCATCGCCAAAAATAGTATCTACGATTTTGGCCAAACCCCCTCCGGTTTTGGCGGCACCGACGACTTTGCCAAGACAGGCGGAGTTGGGGCGTTGCAGAGCGTTATCATTGGCGGAGTGACCGGTTTGCCCGCAGGCAGCACCCTGACACTCAACGGAATCCCCGTGCTTGACGGAACGGAAGTTGCGGTGGCCGACATTCCGAACCTGCGTTTCACTCCCGCTGCCAACCAAGTTGGCTCACCGTACGGCACATTCACGTACCAAGCCAAAGACATCAGCGGAACCGGCACAACCTCCGGCACCATCACCATCAATGTGATAGAACCGATTACCGCGCAGCCCGGCAACGTGACCACAAGCCTCAACACGCCGTATGTTTTCAAAACCGCCGATTTTCCGGTGGCTTCGGGTACGGTGGCTTCGGTAGTCGTGAAAACGCTTCCCGCCAAGGGTGTGCTTCGCTACAAGGGTA
>JANPIL010000321.1:0-14176 GCA_031424975.1 Sphingobacteriales bacterium | reverse complement strand
GTTGAGTTCGCGGCCTTCCTTTTCGTCATCGTTGCTGGCCATCGGCTTCGATTCGCCGTAGCCTTGGGCCACCACGCGGCTGGCATCCACGCCCCTGCTTATCAGGTAGTTGACCACGGCCATTGAGCGGCGGTGCGACAGCCGGAGGTTGTACTTGTCCGAACCCACATTGTCGGTATGCCCGGCAATTTCAATCCGGTATGAGGCATTCTGCTTCATCAGCCGCGCCAAGTTGCTCAGTTCCCGGTACGAATTCATCTTGAAAGTGGCCTTATCCGAATCGAAATAAATGTTTTTCAGAACTGTGGCAAAGCCCACGTGCAATTTTTGCAGCCGCACGTCTTTCTTTATTGTCTGCGGCTTGGCCTGCATTTCGGGAATTGTAAAGTCCACGTTTTCAAACATATAGCCGCTCTGCTCCACCGACACCACGTAGTCTTGCGGGGTGGCGTTTTCAAACGTGCACTGGTACACGCCGTTCGCCAGTTTCTTGATGCCCGCCAACATTCCGTCTTCCTTGCCTTTCACCACGATGGTATTGGCCGACACGGCCTTGCCGCCCTCGTTGAGCACACGCAGGCGCAGCGTGACGGGCTGCAGCTTGGCCTCCGGGTTTTTTTTCACTTCCGGAATTGCCAATGCCGCAACCACGGTGTCTTTCGGCACCGGAACCGGCTTGTTTTTCAATTGCTCATACGTGCGCGACTCTTCGGGCAGCAACACCTTATAAATGTCCTTTTCGCCCATGCCATCGTCCTTGACCGAGGCGTAGTAGCCGTACTTGCTGTTGCCGGATTTGACAAAATAAATGTCATCGTCGGGCGTGTTTATCGGGTAGCCGATGTTCACGGGTTCCTTCCACGTTTGGGCAACACTGTCCAGTTCCGATACAAACACATCGTAGCCGCCCATGCCTTGGTGGGCATTCGAGCTGAAATACAGCGTCTTGTTATCGTAATCCATGAACGGCCCGTCCTCGTTTTCGGGCGTGTTGATTGGCCCGCCCAAGTTCACGGCCTTTCCCCAGCGGCCTTTCTTGTCGAGTTTGCTCACGTAAATATCAATGCCGCCCTGTCCGCCCGGCCGGTCGCTGGTGAAAAACAGCGTCTTGCCATCGGGCGCAATGGAAACCGAGTTTTCGTGGTGCGGCGAGTTTATTTCCTCACCAATCGGCTTGGGGTCGGCCCAGGTGCTGTCGTCGTTCATTTCGGATACGTAGATATCGCCGCCGTTTTCATCCTTGTACAGAAACAGCGTCTTGCCATCAGCCGATAGGCCAATGCTGGCATCGTGGTATTCGGTGTTGATGTTGCCGCCCATGTTGGTGGCCGGCTCCCACTTGCCGTCCTTGAAACGGGAGATGTAAATATCCTCGAAATACTGCAAGTCCTTATCCACGTTGCCCACACCCGTGGAGCCTTCGCGGCGCGAGGTAAACACCATGATTGTCTCGTCTTTGTTCACTGCCACGCCGTATTCGGGATATACGGTGTTGATGCCATCGCCCACGTTGGTGCTTTGGTAGCGGTTGGGGTCGGCGGTGAATTTCTTGGCGTTCTCGCATTCGCGCACCCGCTTTTCAATTCTGGCGAGTTCGTTTTTGGTGCTGGTCAGCGTCTTTTTCGACGGGTCGTCGAGCAATGTTTGGCGGTATTTCTGGTAATAGTCAATCGCCTCGTCAAACTTGAAGCCCAAATGATAGGACTCGGCAATCAGGTAAACGATGTTGTTGCTCACCTTGGGGTCGAGTTCGTATGCCTTGAGCAAATATTGGCTGGCACGGCCCTTGTCTATCGTCTCCAAAATACACTTGCCCGCCATAAAATTGGCACGCACATTGTTAGGGTTCGATTTCAGGGCCAATTCGTAGGTTTCCAGAGCCAGCATTTTGCCGCCGATGTTATACGCCGCATCACCTTCGGCCACAAGGTCTATATCGGCTTGAGCGTGCAGCATGGCAGGAGCCAGCAGGCCAAAGGCCACCATTAAAAGGTATCTGAGTTTTTTCATGTTGTCGTGTTCAATTCATTTGCCGGTTTTGTTTTCTCGAAGCAAGGGGGTTTAGGCTTTTTGAAAGATACTATTTCGCAATGATCTCAAATTCGGTCCGGCGGTTCAATTGCCGCCCTTCCTCATCATCATTGGAGGCCATGGGTCGTTCCTCACCGTAACCGGCAAAACGCAACCGGTCGGCAGCTATACCTTTGGCAATCAGATAGTTTACTACAGCCTGGGAGCGTTTCTGCGACAGTTTCTTGTTGTATTCGTCGGCACCCTTGCTGTCCGTGTGGCCGGCCAGTTCTATTTTCAGTTTGGGCATCTGCTGCATGATTGCGAGCAGTTTTTCCAGTTCTGCCGTTGATTCCTTGCGTAGCGTGGCCTTGTCGAAGTCGAAGAAAATGTTGCGCAGCACTACCTTTGAGCCGACGCTGATTTTCCTGAGTTCGATCACGATATTGAAATCCTGGTAGCCATTGTTTGCCGGAATGTCAAAATTTTCGGAATGGAACAGGTAGTTTTCCTTTTCCACCGAGAAGTTGTAGTTCTTGCCCGACGGCATGAACGTGCTGAACATTCCCGCTTGGTCGGTTTTGTGTTCCTCCAGTTGCTCGGCGGTGGCATTATCCACCAGCACCACATCGGCCACAAGCGGCTCCTTGGTATCGGCATCAATCACTTTGCCTTTGAGCACGGTGGCATTAGTGGTGTTTTCGGCCACGGCCTGCGTTTTCATCTCCACGTTCTTGATTTGCAGGCTTACCGCCCGCACCTGTATCGTATTGATTTGCGCACTGATTTCCAGCGGCTTGCGTTCGGGCATGGAAATCATGTATATGTCCTTCTCACCCGATCCGTTTTCCTTGGCCGATGCGTAATAGCCGTGCTTATTGTCGGCCGAAAGCACGAAATAAATGTCTTCCCCGGCGGTATTGATCGGGTAGCCGAGGTTTTCGGGAGCCGTCCACACTTCGTCTTGGATTTCGCTGCGGTAAATGTCGTAGCCACCCATGCCTGCGTGCCCGCGCGAACTGAAATACAGCGTCTGCCCGTCGGAGTGGATAAACGGGGCATCGTCATCGTAAGGCGTGTTCACCACCGGGCCAAGGTTCACGGCCACGCCCCACTTGCCTTTCTCGTCCTTCCGGCTTTTATAAATGTCCAATCCGCCCTGTCCGCCCGGCCGGTCGCTGGAAAAGTAAATCGTGCTGCCATCGGATGTCATGGACATGGACGGCTCGTAGTATTTGGTATTGATGTTTTCGCCCAAGCCCTGCGGCTTCGACCATACATTGGCCACGGCATCGAAGTTGGAGGCATACAGGTCGCCGCCCTGCTTGTCGCGGTAAATGAACAATTGCTTGCCATTAGGCGAGATTGCCACGCAGGCATCGTGCTGGTCGGTGTTCACTTCCTTTATGTTGCGTGGAGCCGTCCAGTTGCCATTGCCCTTGTAGGTGATGTAGATATCCTCGTGGAATTGGTTGTCTTCCGCCGCCAATTCGCCACCCGTGGAACCTTCCCGGCGCGAGGTGAACACCAGCACCGACTCATCGGCGGAAATGACCGGCGCGAAATCGGCGTGTTTGGAATTGATGACCGGCCCGGTATTGGTGATGATGGCCTTTACCGGCTCTTTCATGTAGCGCAGGCCATTGGCGCACTCATACATTTTGCGGTTCAGGTGTACCAGTTCGCTTTGCCGCTCGGTTTCGCTATCCTTGTCAAATGTTTTCCGGTAGGCGGCATACACCTCCGCAGCCTTGGCAAAGCGGTGGTTGTACTGGTAGGCTTCACCGAGAAACAACAGGATTTTGGGATGAACCGTGGCCGACATTTCGTGGGCTTTTTTCAAGTAGCGCAACGACTTTTCCTTATATGCGGTTTCCAGATAGCAAAGACCCGTGTGGAAATAAACATCAGACCGCGACGAATCCCTTTGCAAGCCGGCCAAGTACAAATCCAAGGCCGGTGCGTAGAGTTTCTCCCCAAAATAATTGTCCGCTTCCTTGAACAGCTTTTTTGCCGACTGCCCATTGGCTGCAAAAGCGGCCAGCATTGCCAAACTGATGAACACCGTTTTTTTCATGTGGAAAGAAATGCTAATGGCTGCGGCGCGGACAAACATTTTAGCGCAAAACAAATGTATGAAATTAGCTAACAGCCTGATTCTGGGGATGAAACCGCTGGCACGGAAGCGATGTAAGTTTGAAAAGCGAACTGGTGGAAACAGCGCGGGATTTTCGTATTTTTGTGGCAATCAGCCACGCAGGGTAAGCGGCCCGCCCACCTCCCTCCCAGAAAGAGACTTTTGATAGGGTGGGTTTGGCGTTTTCAACACATACTATTTTTTTTGCCCCCTTATCGGGGTCGGGGCTTTTCGATACACCCATGAAAATACAGACGGCAGTTTTTGTCACCAGCAATACCGACTACACGCAATGCCCCGCGCCCGACCGGCCGGAATATGCCTTCATCGGGCGGTCTAATGTGGGCAAATCGTCGCTGATCAATATGCTGGTTAGTAAGGAAGGCTTGGCCAAAACCTCGCAGACACCCGGTAAAACGCAGCTAATCAACCACTTCCTGATAGACGATGCTTGGTATCTCGTGGACTTGCCGGGATATGGCTATGCCAGAAGCAGCCGCAAAGACCGCGCGGACTGGGAGACGATGATTAAGGATTACCTGACCAAACGCGACAATCTGCACTGCATTTTTGTGCTGATAGACTCGCGGCATCCGGCCCAGAAGATTGACCTTGAATTCATGCAGTGGCTGGGCGAAACCGGACTGCCATTTGCGATTCTGTTTACCAAGTCCGACAAGCAATCCAAGACGCGCAACCAAGTGCTGCACGAGGCGTACGTGGAAAAAATGCTGGAATACTGGGAGGAAATGCCACTCAACTTTGTAACCTCAGCTACCGCCAAGGAAGGCCGCGACCCCGTATTGGCCTACATAGAGCAGCTAACGGCTCAATTTTAAGCCGGCCACCCCACACCGGCCGCCGGGTTTGGGCTTTCTGAAACATACTATTTCCAGAAACCGGAACACACCTCCCAGCAGTGCAACAAATACAAGGCTTATCCGTTAAGTGACGTGTGCTAGGCGCGTGTAATGGCTCCGGTTATAAGTTCTGTAATGATTTGCGGTTTTTTTGCGCCCAAACCGCACTTACCTAAGCGCATCCAGCCGTATCCAGATAAAAAATAAACGCGAGCCATGCCGCATCCGGCAAGCCGCCAGCCCTCATCCACCAGTTTTTCCAATTTTCAACCGCTACCCCATCCCTGACATGAATGCCAGACTGATATGTTTCTCCATGATTTTTTTGGGGGCGTTGTACACCTCCCAAGCCCAAACCAACACACGGGTGCTTCCGGCCGCCGAATACTACACGGGCGGCCAGGAAAAACTGATGGCCGACATCCAGCGGATGATCGAGTATCCGCCAACGGCCAAGCGCAACCGCATACAGGGCGAGTGCCTGGTCAATTTTGTGCTGGAAGCCGATGGCAAGATTGCCAACCAGAAACTGGTGAAGGAAATTGGCGGCGGCTGTGGGGCGGAAGCCCTGCGCGTGGTGAGCCAACTGAAATTCGCGGCTCCCGGCTACCGCATGGATGTGGGGCTGCCCATAAAATTCTCGCTGCCCAAACCCGGCGGCAAGTAGCCCGGCAGACGTGCCGCGTTCTGCCGCTGGACTGGCAATGGTATTTTTCTCATCTTTGCGTGGTAACAGGCATTCGCCTTAAAAAACCAACTGACTGATTAGCATGGAGTTAAAAGAGATTGTAACAGTTTCGGGAAAAAACGGGCTGTTTAAAGTAATGAAAGCAACCCGGACGGGCATGATCCTGGAATCAATGGATGCGCACAAAACCCGGTTTGTTGCCGGAACCCAGCACCGCTTGTCGCTGCTTTCCGAAATATCCATGTACGTCACCACGACCGAAGGCAATATTGCGTTGCAGGATGTGTTGCACACTATTTTTGCGGCACACGGCAAAAACGCCCTGCCAGTGGGCAGCAAGGCCGAACCGCGCGAACTGGCCGAATTCATGCTCACCGTGGTGCCCGATTATGACAGTGAACGCGTGTATGCGTCGGACATAAAAAAGCTGGTGAACTGGTACGGAATCCTGATCGAATACGCACCGGAGGTATTGGAGAGGCAAGAGACAGAAGCAGCAGCCGCAGAAACGGAACCGGCCGTGGCAGTGCAGCCACCGGAAACCGAAACAGCAGCGGAAAGCAAAGACGAAAAAAAGCAGGCAAAGCCCGCCAAAAAGCAGCAGAAAAGCGACGCGTAGCGACCAGTAAATCCGGAAAACCAAAATAGTATCCCCGGTGGAGGCAAAACCCGCCGGGGATTTCTTGTTTCACCGGCAACTCACACACCGGCAAATAACTCGTACACCAGCAAGTATGTTCCGGCTCCGGCCACGTAGCCCAGCAATGCCAGCAGGCTGATTTTTCTCAGGTACCACAGGAAATCAATCTTTTCGATTCCCATCACGGCCACGCCCGCCGCCGAACCGATAATGAGCAAACTGCCACCCGTGCCGGCGGCGTAGGCCAAAAATTCCCACAGTTTGTGATCCATCGGGAAAGTCGCCAGGTCGTACATTCCCATGGTGGCGGCCACCAGCGGCACATTGTCTATGATGGCCGAGGCCGCACCGATAATGACCACAATCATATCCAAGTTGCCAACCGTATTGTCCATCCAAACCGCCAGATTGCGCAGCACGTGCACGGATTCCAGACAGGAAACCGCCAGCAAAATGCCCAAAAAGAATAAAATGCTTGATGAATCAATGCGTTGCAAGGCATAGCCAACGGTGAGCGGCAGGCGGTCTTGTTCGTCTTTTTCCTTGTGCAGTATTTCAGAAACCACCCACACCGCGCCCAAGGCCAGCAACATACCGATGTACGGCGGTAGGTGGGTCAGCGTTTTGAAAACGGGAACAAAAAGCAGGAAGCCGAAGCCAACCGCCAATATGATAAGGCCATCGCGTTTGGAAACCGGGGGTTTTTCTTCCGTTTCCACCGCAGCCGCATTGTCCACGCTGCCTTTCATGCGAAAAGACAAATAAACCAGCGGAACCACCAGCGAAACCAGGCTGGGCAGGAAAACAGTTTTCATGACGTTGGCCGCCGAAATCTGGCCGCCAATCCAGAGCATGGTTGTGGTCACATCGCCCAGCGGCGACCACGCCCCGCCCGCATTGGCGGCAACGATGACAATACCCGCGAAAAACCTGCGCTGGTCGGCATTGTCAATAAGTTTTCGCAGCAGCGAAACCATGACGATGGCCGTGGTCAGGTTGTCGAGGGCCGCCGACAGGAAAAACGTGAGCAGCGACAATATCCACAGCAATTTGCGGCTACCGCGCGATTTGATGCGGTCGGTGATAAACTGGAATCCGTCGTGGGCATCTATCAACTCAACGATGGTCATGGCTCCGAACAGGAAGAACAATATCTCCGCAATGCCCGCCAGATGGTGCGACAACTCGCCCGCCACCGCCCCAGGCTCCGCCAATCCCGACACGGCATAGATAGTCCAGCACAGCACGCCCGTCAGCAATGCGCTGGCGGTCTTGTTGAGTTGCAGCGGATGCTCGAAGGCGATAGCGGCGTAACCCGCCACAAAAATCAGGACAATTGAGGTAATGGCCATGCCGCAAACTTAATCAAAAGCGTGAAATGGGCGGAAAAATTCCGGCAACCGGGTTTGGCCTTTCCGAAACATACCTGCCTGTCCGGCAGGCAGGCTATTTTGCCAGACGGGTTTGGTTGGAAGCCAAGCGGCTATGTTTTGCAAAACACCGGCTTAACGGAAAATCCTCCGTTCGGTTTTAAGCAGTTTTTTCTGTTCGACCAGCACATTAATCGTCCGAATCACGGTTTCCACGCGCAGCCCCGTCAGGTCGGCTATTTTTTGGCGGGTCAGTTTTACTTCGTATTTTTCCTTGGTTCCGTTTTCCTTTTTCAAAAAATCAAGCAGTGTCAGAATCCGGTGTTCGGGCACGTGGTTTGATAACTCATTGGCAATCATGGATTTGTATTGCAGCCGTTTGGAAAGCACTTCCAAAAACTTGATTTGCACCTCGAAATGCTGCTTTAAAAGCTCCATCATTTTTTCGTACGGAAGTTTCAAAACCACTGTCGGCTGCAAGGCTTCGGCAGTGGACGGGTAGGGAAACCGCCCGAACAAGGCTGGTTCGCCAAAACTCTGCCCGGTCTCAAAAATACCTTGGATAAACTCCCGGCCCTGCTCGTTGTAATTGGAAGCCTTGACTTGGCCCGCCTGAATCTGGTAGTAATAGTGCGCATCTTCACCTTCGCGAAACACTACTTGGCTCTTTTCCAGCCGCTTATGGTCGGCACCGAATGCCAACAGAATTTTCTCGTCAATCATGTCCGCCTGTTTATGTGCAAGGTCATAAAAATACCGTTGCGCTGGCCATACTTTTGTGCAAAAAACAAACCGGCCTTTTCAATTTCCACCAACCTTGCTGCTTGGCGCTAAAGCTTCGGCCTCCCAGATAGGCGAGTCGAAAAATAGTATCTTTTGGAAAGCCCAAACCCGGCCAGACAATTGGGCATCAGGGTTTTGATACGCGATAAAATGATTTCCCGGCATGATTTCAATCATACAATGCAACCCCAACACCCGCGTACATTTGCTTTGACAGCGGGGAAACCATCCGTTTACATTTAAACGGGTTTTCGCGCCAGAATAACCGAATGATCACATAACCAAATAAAATCCGTATGGAAACCAAGACACTTTTTGTTTCCGAGCCATTGGCAAACGAGATTGTCCGGGATAAATTTTCGGCGCGGGTTGTTTTCAAACACCCGTCTTCCCAAATCCTTGCCATCAACTTTCGGGAAGGCGATATCATGCCGCCCCACACTGCGCCTTCTGATGTTTGGGTAACCGTGCTGGAAGGAAACATGAAAATCACGGTTGAGCAAACAGACCATCTTCTCCAAAAGGGCGATTACCTCTCGTTTTTGCCGAACCAGCTCCATGCTCTCCGCGCCCTATCCGACGCACAGATTCTGGTATTCAAAATGAACTGAAGCCTTGATTTTTTACCTGCCCGATTCCGGTAAACACAACCGGAGTCGGGCAGGCAGGTTTCGTGTTTTTGGAGGATACTATTTTTAAAAGCGACTTATTTTTTACTCTAACGTCTTGGCCATGAAACGTTTATTTTTCACCCTCCTGTGTTTTTCCGGCCCGGGTTTTCTGTTTGCGCAGGCAGGTGGCAGCTCCCCTCTGAGCCAGCCCGGCATTGTGGGCACGATTGTGCTGGTACTGATTGTGGTGTTGCTGGCTATTCTGATTGTGGTTGCCAAGGTTTCAAAGCTGGTTTTGAGAACCGAAAAAAACCAAACCGCACTTACGGAAGCGGCATTCAACGAAACGCTCACGCACTTGAACGAAGCCCAAATTGCGCGGCTCATTGAACGCAACCAGCAATTGTCGTTTCAGTTGAAAGGCAATGAATTGAGCGGCCCGCACCAAGCAAACGACAAACGGGGCGTGGTCTCGGAGGCGGCCACCGATGTGGAAACGCCGCTGGTGAGCGAAAAAAAAAAGACGTATTCCATTCATGAGGTTTCGCCCGAACTCACCCGCATTGTAAAGGCATATTTGGCTTGGGCAGCCTTCTGGCTCGTTTTGGGCACTACCATTGGCTGGTATCTGGGCATAAAATTTGTTTTGCCCGAGATCGACAATCAGGCTTGGCTGTCTTTTGGCAGGTTGCGCCCGGTACATACCAACATGGTTTTTTGGGGTTGGACATCGTTGGGAATGCTTGGCTTGGGCTATTTTGTGGTGGCCCGCACCAACAACCGCAACATTTACAATCCACGGCTGGCTTGGTACACGTTGTGGCTTATCAACGCCTCGGTAATTATCGGTTCGCTGTTGCTCATGGCAGGCATCAACAATGGCGGCGGCGAATACCGCGAATACATTTGGCCCGTAACGGCGTTGTTTGCGGTGGGCATTGCCATTACCTTTTATAATTTCTACAAGACTGTTTCCAACCGCAAAACCGCCGAGATTTACGTTTCCAACTGGTATATGCTGGCGGCCAGCGTGTGGGCTTTGGTGCTGGTGGTTATCGGCTACCTGCCCTTTTACCAAAACGGCTTGGGCGAAACCGTGATCCAGGGCTATTACATGCACCAAGGCGTGGGTATGTGGTTCATGACATTCACGCTCGGCTTGGTCTATTATTTCCTTCCCATGTCGGTAAACAAACCGATCTATTCCTATTCGCTTGGCATTCTGGCCTTGTGGACTCAGTTGCTATTTTATACACTCATCGGCACGCACCATTACGTGTTCAGCCCGATTCCGTGGGCATTGCAAACGGTAGCCGTTGTTTTCAGCGCGGGCATGATGATTCCGGTCATTGCCGGCACAACGAATTTCCTGCTCACCATGAAAGGCACGTGGCGCATGATTCAGGAAAGTTACGTGCTGCCCTTTTTGCTGGTGGGCATTGTCTTCTACTTCACCGGCTCGTTGCAGGGCAGTATGCAGGCATTCAGGTTCACCAATTTGGTGTGGCACTTCACCGATTTCAACGTGGCGCATTCGCACGTGACCATGTACGGCATCATTTCGTTTTTACTTTGGGGATCCATGTACGCGCTGCTGCCTAAGCTCACCGGCCACGAACCCAAGCAACTTCTGGTGGGGATGCACTTTTGGTTCGCACTGGTTGGCTTGCTGGCCTACAGTGTCTCCACCATGGTTGGCGGCACGCTCAAAGGCTTGGCGTGGCTCGAAGGCCGTCCGTTTATTGATTCGGTGGTGCTCATGTTTCCGTATTGGCTTTGGCGGGCCATCGGCGGCACACTGATGCTGTTGTCGCACTTTATTTTCGCCTATAACCTGTGGCTGATGCTGCGGAACCGCAAAGCCGCGCCGGTGGCGGGCGAGTTTCCGGTACAAAATAGTATCGTGGAAAACAGCGAAACCCGGCTTCAGGCAATCAAAGCATAAACTGCCGTCTGGATCACACTGAATAAAACAATCCGTTTGCCACCTATTTTCAATTACTTCCTCCCTGAACCACTATGCTTCTCAACTTTCACAAAAACCATCGGCTGCTGGTGGGCATGGCATTCACGGGTTTTGTGGTGCTGAGCATTATTGTTGCCGTTGTGCCTGCCTATCAAATCCAGGAAAACAACGCGCCGCTGCCCGGCTCGGTGGCCATGAGCGAAGAAGCGGAACTGGGAATGCACGTGTATGTGGCCGAAGGCTGCGTGGCCTGCCATACGCAGCAAGTGAGGAATATTGACATGGACAAGCCGTGGGGTGGCCGCCCCGGCATTGCCGCCGACTATGCCTGGAAAACACGCATGGATGTGTGGCGGCAGCCAGCCTCTGTTTTGGGCACCGAACGCACCGGCCCCGACCTGACTGAAATCGGCGAACGGCAGCCCAGCACAGACTGGCATTACCTGCACCTGTTCAATCCGCGCAGTGTGGTCGGGCAGTCCATCATGCCCAATTATCCGTGGCTGTTTGAGGCAAAACAAAACCTGCCGGAAGGTGAAAAAGCCCTGAACGTACCCGAAAAATACCGGAATGGCATGAAGGGAAACATCGTGCCGACGCAAGATGCGAAGAACCTGGTTGCGTATCTGCTTTCGCTCAAACAGACCGATTTGCCTACCGGCCAAGACCCGGTATTTATCAAGTATGATTTTGGCAAAAAGAAGGTTGCGGCAACCGCCGTCAACGGCGGCGAAACGGTTTTGCCAGACGGAGCAGTTCTGTACCAGCAACATTGCCAAGCGTGCCACCAAGCCACTGGCGAAGGACTGAAAGGCGCATTTCCAACGCTGAAAGGCAGCTTGGTGGTGACCGATGCCAACCCCGAACTTTTGGTGAGCATCATTTTGAAAGGTTACGATGCCCGCGAAGAATACGGCGTGATGCCAGCCTTCGGCGACCGGCTGTCGGACGGGGAAATCGCGGCCATTGCCTCGCACGAAAGAAGTTCCTGGGGAAACGGAGCTGCCAAGGTTTCGGCCACAGAAGTAAAGAAAATCCGGGATTCACTTAAACCAGCCCTTCCATGAAAATAGTATCTTTCAAAAAGGCGAAACCCGCCCTTGTTTTATTGCCGCTTCTGCTGCACCCGTTTGCGGGGGTTTTTGCGTGCGAGATTTGCAAGAGCCGCCAACCGAAACTGCTCAGAAACGTGGCGCACGGAGCCGGGCCGCAAGACCGGTGGGATTATTTTATCCTTTACGCCGCCATTGCCATTGTCCTGATAGCCTTGGTAATGGGCATCAAACACTTGGTCAGGCCGGGCGAAAAATCATTGGATCACGCTAAGTACCAGATTTTTAACTGAATGATTGTATGCACCAGGAAAACCGAAAAGTCAAGATTTTCATTGACAACGAAACCGTCCCGATTGCCGAATACCACCCGCCGGTAAAGTTCTCGTTTGATACCACACGGCTCGTGGACGGGCCGCACACGCTCAAGATTGTGGCCACCTCCACTGATGAAAAAGAGGGAATCAGATTGGTGAATTTCACGGTCAGGAATGGCCCGTCCATCACACTGACCGGCCTGAAGGAAAACGATGTGGTGCAAGACAAGATACCAATCCTGATCAATGCGTATGGCAGCGAACGGAAGGATATTTTCGTGGTTTCCGGATCTGAAACGCCCCGTGCCGTACCCGCGTGGGTGTGGGTGCTACTGATCGGGTTTCTGGCTTGGGCCGGATACTACTTGATCATGTTCATGAACCAGCCCGTCTAAAGCAGGCATCCATAATACCCTGCCGCGCAAGTGCCCTGCCGCACGGCTCACCATTCGCCATTCACCAGTGCGGCTTTGGTGTCGAATTGATGCTGAGATACATACACGTGTTTTTCGTGCTTTTGCGCAATCCATTCCTTCCACTCGCGCATGAGTTTATGGCTGCCGCCGGGATAGTACTCGTTCATGGCACGGAGCGAGGCTTGCGGGTCGTTGGGATAGCGGGACAGGTAGCCGAGCAACCGCCCAATGAAAACCTTGCCTTTGGTGTCGGACATCAGGAAATACGCAACCGACCAGCCCAGTGTGCGCGGCTCATCCGAATCGGAAAGGTTGTCGTTGAAATTCCATTCCTTGTTGGTCATTGAAACCGAGGCCAGCAAATCGGGCATTGCGCCCTTGCCATGCCAGTTTTTTGTGCGGTTGTCCTTTACCGTCTGCGGATGCACATACACGCCGTTGCCTTCCACATCCATGTATTCAAAATATTCGGCCAAACCCTCATTTATCCAGTTCGGGCAGTTTTTCACCTTGTCGGTAAGCAGCAAATGGCTGGTTTCGTGAAAAACATTCCGGTAAAAAGCCTCCTCGTCATCTTCCAAACTCACCAGTATCTCATTCGTGCCGGATAGGTAAACCCCGATCCAAGTCTTGGGAATGTGCGGGTAAGTGACATCAATATATTGGCGGTAAGCATCGGCGTTTTTGAAGATATGGATGCGTACCGTCAGGTTGTCGCTGAAATCGTAATCCAAGTACTGGGCGTAGAAGTTGTGCAGGAACTGGATGCCCCGGTGCATCTTGTCCTGCATCAGCGGATCAAGCACACAGTCGTGCGCGAGCAATTCCACAACCGGAACTTGGTTTTTCTGGACGGGCAAATGCACCGGATGAACCGGGTTTGCGCGCAACGGCAATTGGGCCGGATATTTTGCCGGGGAAGCCCCCAGCGAAAATGCTATGCAGGCAAAAGTCAGAACTTGCCCATAAAATTTTTTGTGCATAACCGCTTGCCAAATTTTATACCGTTGTAGATAGTCAGGCATCCTGCCTGGTTTGCGGTACATAATTAGCAGCTATTCGGTTTAAATGCTGTTCGGTTTCGGTGCGGACACTACATTGGTTGGCAAAGAGGCGATAATGGAAAAAGCCGGTTTGCATCTGTTAAACACAGAGGCAAACCGGCTCGCAAAAGACAACTTAAGTTTCTGCTAATCAGTCATTTCTACACTCCTTCGGCTACCACTTCCTTTACTTCGGGCAGCATCCGCTTGAACAGATTTTCAATACCCGACTTCAAAGTGATTGTGGAAGAAGGGCATCCGCTGCAAGAACCTTGCAGCAGCA
>JANPIL010000320.1:0-3431 GCA_031424975.1 Sphingobacteriales bacterium | reverse complement strand
GGACGGCCGCCGCTATTCCGACGGCCTGCACCAGGCCATTGAGGCCAAGGAAAACGTGAAAGTGGAGGAAGCCACCCAAACCTACGCCACCGTAACGCTGCAAAACTACTTCCGGATGTACCACAAGCTGGCGGGCATGACCGGAACCGCCGAAACCGAAGCGGGCGAATTCTGGCAGATTTACAAGCTGGATGTGGTGGTGATACCCACCAACAAGCCCACCACCCGGAAAGACGACGAGGACAAGGTGTACCGCAGCATCCGCGAGAAATACAACGCTGTGGTGGACGAGATTGTGGGCATGGTTGAGAAGGGCCGCCCCGTGCTGGTGGGCACCACATCCGTTGAGAACTCCGAATTGCTGAGCCGCCTGCTGACATTGCGCAAAATCAAGCACCAGGTTCTCAATGCCAAGCAGCACCAGCGCGAAGCCGAAGTGGTGGCCGAGGCGGGCAAGACCGGCACGGTGACCATTGCCACCAACATGGCCGGGCGGGGTACGGATATCAAGCTCACGCCCGAATCGAAGGCGGCGGGCGGGCTGGCCATTGTGGGTACCGAACGCCACGAGGCCCGGCGCGTGGACCGGCAGTTACGCGGACGGGCGGGCCGGCAGGGTGATCCGGGCACGTCGCAGTTTTTCGTGTCGCTCGAAGACAATCTGATGCGGCTGTTCGGCTCGGACCGGATTGCCAAACTCATGGATCGGATGGGACTGGAAGAGGGCGAAGTAATCCAGCACTCGATGATTACCAAATCCATTGAAAGGGCGCAGAAAAAGGTGGAGGAAAACAACTTCGGCATCCGCAAGCGGCTGCTCGAATACGACGACGTGATGAACTACCAGCGGAACGCGATTTACAAACGCCGCCAGAACGCGCTGTTTGGCGAACGCGTGCAGACCGACATTCTGGACAGCCTGCAATTCATCTGCGAAAACATTGTGGAGAATACGGCGGGCAACCACGAAAACTTCCGGCTGGAAGTGCTGCGCACGCTGGGCATGGAAACCAACGTGGCCGAGGATGAATTCAAGCGGCTGAAAGCCAACTTGGTGGCCGACAAACTGTACTTGGAAGCCGAAAAGCACTATTTCGGGAAGGAAAAACGCATCGCCGAAAACGCCATGCCCGTGCTGCGCGAAGTGTTCCAGACGCGCGGGGCATCCATCAACGAGGTTGTGGTGCCGTTCACGGATGGCACGCGGGAGATTTCCATTGCCGCGCCGCTCAAGAAAGTGGTGGATTCGGATGGGCGTGAGTTGATCCGTTCCATGGAAAAAATCACAACGCTGGCCCTGATAGACCAGGAATGGAAAGACCACCTGCGCGACATGGACGACCTGAAGCAATCGGTGCAGAATGCCGTGTTCGAGCAGAAAGACCCGCTGCTAATCTATAAGTTTGAGGCCATCGAGATGTTCCGCCGGTTCATTGCCCGCGTCAATGGCGACGTGATCTCATTCCTGATGAAAGCCGAAATACCGGTGCAGGACAGCAGCCAAGTGCAGGAAGCCCGCCCGCCGCAACGCCGTCCGCAACCGAAATTGCAAATCAGCAAGGAGGAATACGGCTCGCCAACGGACCAGAACAACGGAAACGGAATGCCGAATATGCCGATGCCCACGGCGGAAGTGGAGAAGATAGCCCCGATCCGGGTGATGAAAACGCCCAGCCGCAACGATTTGGTGAATGTGCAATACCAAGATGGCAGCATCAAGCGTGGCGTGAAATTCAAGAAAGTGGAAGTTGATTTTCTGGATAACAAGTGCGTGCTGGTGGACTGATTTTTCCGTGGTTAGGAACGGAAACCGTTCCGGGAAAATAGTATCTTTCAAAACCCCCAAACCCCGCCTTGCTGCAACTTGGCGGGGTTTGGTTTTTTTATGGATGGCTCACCGGCAAGGTGGTTTCCGTGTTGCGGCTGCCGCCCGAAGCGTGCCCACTATTTTGGCTTGCCAATTCCGTAGGCCCAGGCCAAAATAGTATCTTTCAAAAAGGCCAAACCTCCGTAACTTTGCCGAACCCGCAAGACCGGTCACCCCGTACATTTCAGCATCCATTACTATTCCGTGAACACTCCTTCCGCCGATTTCCCGGTTTCCTTCACCATCAAAAGGTTTTCCGTATCCGCCTATTTTTTTATTCTGGGCACTGTTTTCGCCACGTGGGCGGCCCGGATACCGACCGTCAAGGCGCAGTGGCAGCTTTCGGATGGCGAGTTGGGAACGCTGCTGCTCGGAATGCCCGTGGGTTCGCTGCTGGTGCTGCCGTTGGCGGGTTGGCTCACGGCCAGGTTCGGCAGCCGCACCATCCTTATCATCGCCGGAATCCTGTACAGTGCCATTCTGCCCGCGTTGGCATTGCTGCCCAGTGTCTGGACGCTGGGCTTCGGCCTGATGGTGTTCGGTGCGGCGGGCGATCTGATTAACATTGCCGCCAACGACCAGGCCGTGGAATTGGAAAAGCTGCACGGCAGTTCCATCATGTCTTCGTTCCACGCGCTGTTCAGCGTGGGCGGCATGGTGGGCGCGGCCGTGGGCGGCCTGATGTACAAACAAGATGTTTCGCTGCTGGCGCATTTTGCGGGTATGGCGGTTTTTACGGCGTTGATGTCCATTGGCTTTTACCGCTTTTTGCTCACCACTGCCCGCCATGGAAGCGGGCACACGCCCATTTTCGTGCGTCCCGACCGGGCAATCATCGGTTTGGGGGTGATCGGCTTTTGCGTCATGCTGGGCGAAGGCTCCATGGCCGACTGGTCGTCGGTGTATCTGGCGGGTTTGCTGCCCCGCGATTCGCCTTTCACTACGGCGGGCTACACGGCTTTTTCGCTGGCCATGGCCGCCGGGCGTTTTGGCGGCGACTGGATCACAAACCGATTTGGCTCGCGTAAGATATTGATTGCCAGTGGCATACTGTCAGGATTTGGCTTGCTGCTGGCGTTGCTGGTGCAGCAACCGATTGTTGTGATTCTGGGTTTTGCGTGCGTGGGCTTGGGCTTTGCCACCGTGGTGCCGCTCGTGTACAGTGCCGCCGGACAGTCGGGTGTGATGAGTCCGGGCATGGCCATCGCCGCCGTCTCCACGGTCAGTTATCTGGGCTTTTTGGCCGGGCCGCCCATGATCGGCTGGCTTTCGGAAGCGTTCAGTCTGCGCTGGGCGTTGCTGTGGGTGGTGGCCCTCAGCTTCATGATCAGCATTCTGGCGCGCCGCAAGTGATGCGGCTTCGGCGCGGGGCTGTTGGTTCAGGCACTCCCGACACCGGGGGTTTGGGCTTTTGCGGGGATACTATTTTAACGTGAACTATGGGGTTAGCCAATCATAAGTTGCTGGCTTTCAAAGCAAAAGACCGAAGGTTTGGTCTCATAAAAGCAGTAAGCGATTAGCCCTGAGAAAATGTGGGCCAGCGCATTGAACGGATTGCGGTGGC
>JANPIL010000319.1:0-19438 GCA_031424975.1 Sphingobacteriales bacterium | reverse complement strand
ACGTTATTCTCTCAAGGCTTACAACTTCTTCCTTTTTACGGTCGTAGTCAAAGATACCCCCTCAAAGCCGATACGCGGGCTTTCAACTCTTTGAGTTGTTCTGTTGTCATGTGAATGGATAGTTAAATTATAATTTTTTTTCGGACTGCAAAGATACGGGCTTTTATCCGAACTAAGAAAACAGAATGGAAGGGGGAAAATAGTATCTTTCCGAAAGCTGAAACCTGCTGTCGCCCGAAACAAACAGGAAACCAAGCACGCGGCAATTTTCACGCAAACAAACAGGAGATGTTACAGGCTGATTATCAGTCTGTAACAAATATATCGACAAAATAACTGCCAAACGCTGTTTACTTTGGTGCCAATGCGAATATAAACAGCGGTCTCGGACAGTACCGAAAACCAACAACTACCAACCTATCTTGAAAATGATCATGAAACAAAAACAACTGCAAAAAAAAATTGCCAGAAAGCTGACTAATGTGGTTCATGCATTGTCTGGAAAGCAGAAGCCAACGAGTATGGCGGCACTATCTTTGGACAACGCCAAAGCGATTTACGGTTCGCGTCCCGACGTGCATATCCACCATTTTGTCCGGGAAAACAACTTTGTTTTCGAGCCGCCCAAACACCTTCCCGAAGATTCCGTTTTTGAGGGCTACTCATCCACTTTCTCCAATACGTCCGGCAAATACGATGCCTTGCTGCTGGACATCCGCAACCCGCAATTTAGTTTCCAGCACAACCACCTTATCGACGACCTGAACCGCCCCATATACGAAGCCTGCGTTCCTTTTAAACGGCTTCCCATCCAGCACGAATACCTGACTGTGCCGCCAAAGATAAACGGCACGGTGGCTTATTTTTCCAACACCCGCCCCAACCATTACGGACATTGGATACAAGCGCAGCTACCCTTGCTTTTATCATACTGGGAAACCTTTGGCAAGGATAATATTGACTATTACTACGTTGGCGACGGCCCGGTTGCCGACTTTGTGGAAGAATCAATGGCCAAAATGGGCATCAAGCGCAGCCAGCTTGTAAATTACCCCTGCCGTGCCGACCGATCCCTGATATCGGTGGCTTACCGCGATTTCGACGAGGATTCGTTGCGCACCGGGTTCGGGCTTGACAAATCCAGCCACCAGTTCATGCAGGAAAACCTGTTCAAGCCACGGCCCGGACAATATGCCAAAAAAATATACGTGATGCGCGGTAACGTGACGGTGCGGCGCGAACTGAACCTATTGGAAACAAAAGCCGCCCTGGAACCCCATGGATTTGTGTTCATGAACATGGAAGGCAAGACCATGCAGCAGGAGGCGGATATTTTCGGCAACGCCGACGTAGTCATCGCCGTTCACGGTTCGGCACTGCACAACACGCTTTTCTGCCGTCCCGGCATCAAAATCGTTGAGATTTTCCCGTACGGTTATTATGACGACTCAAATTATAACCTTTGCAGTTACAGCGAATGCGAGTACCATTACCTGATTGGAGAAAAGCTTTCGCAAGAGATTGTCGGTGCAAGCCACGCCGTGAGAAATAACGTTGACATAAAGATTGACACCGAAAAACTGCTTCGCCTGTGCCGCGAAACGGGTATTATTCCCGCGCACCAATCGGTTTTTGCAAGGGCATGATTCCGGTTGTCATTGGCCGGGCAAAATTTATTCCGGAAATGCTTGCGGATTGACTGCGCGTTGGTAGGTTGCGGAGCCAATACAAGCATAAAGTATGCTTGTATTGGCTCCGCGATTTCCCGCAAAAGCCTTATGCCTGAGCATCATACAATCACATGGCCATTGAACAATTCCCCTGTTCCATTAGCCGAGCGGATGCGTCCGCAAACGCTGGACGAGGTAATCGGCCAATCGCATCTGGTGGGCAGCGGCAGTGTGCTGCGCCGCGTGCTTGCTTCGGGCAGTGTGCCTTCCATGCTGCTTTGGGGGCCGCCCGGCGTGGGCAAAACCACGCTGGCCACGCTCATTGCCCGGCAGGCCGGCTTGCCTTTTTTCACGCTCAGTGCCATCAATGCCGGGGTCAAGGATGTGCGCGAAGTGATTGAGCAGGCCAAAGCCAACGGCAAGGCGATGCTGTTCATTGACGAGATTCACCGTTTCAACAAAAGCCAGCAAGACGCGCTGCTCGGAGCCGTGGAAAAGGGAACCGTCACATTGATTGGCGCAACGACCGAGAATCCGTCGTTTGAGGTGAATGCGGCTTTGCTGTCGCGCTGCCAAGTATACGTGCTCAAAACCCTGACCGAAGGCGATTTGGTGCAGTTGTTGGGTTTGGCCATTTCAAAAGATACTATTTTGTCGCGCCAAGAAATCACGCTCGGTGAAACGGCCGCATTGCTCAACCTTTCGGGTGGCGACGCGCGTAAGTTGCTGAACCTGTTGGAGTTGGTGGTCAGTTCGTTTGGCGAAGGCGAAAAAATAGCCATCACCGACGAGCGGGTGATGGCAGTGGCGCAACGGCGCGTGGCCCTGTACGACAAGAATGGCGAGCAGCACTACGACATTATTTCGGCTTTCATAAAATCCATCCGTGGCAGCGACCCCAACGCGGCCGTATATTGGCTCTCGCGCATGATTGCGGGAGGCGAGGATGTGAAGTTCATTGCGCGTCGGCTGCTGATTTTGTCTTCGGAAGACATTGGCAACGCCAACCCCAACGCACTGCTGCTGGCCACGAGTTGTTTTCAGGCAGTACAGATGATTGGCTATCCGGAAGCGGAAATCATCCTGTCGCAAACGGTTGTGTACCTGGCCACGTCTGCCAAAAGCAATGCCAGCTACGTGGCCATTAAACAAGCCAACGAGTTGGTGCGTGCCAAAGGCGACCTGCCCGTGCCGCTACACCTGCGCAATGCCCCCACCAAACTGATGCGCGAGCAGGGCTATGGCAAAAACTACCAGTATGCCCATGATTACGAGGGCGGTTTCGTGCCGCAGGAGTTTTTACCGGATGCGTTGTCGGGAACAAAACTGTACAACCCCGGCAACAACAGCCGCGAAAACGAGTCGCGCAAGACGTTGAAAGGCTGGTGGCGAGAAAAATACGGATATTGAGTTAATGTAGAGCCGATTGTTAATCGGCTCGTGTGTCGTACGAGGCAATTTTGTCCTATGCGTAGTCTGTATGCACATAGTTGAACTGCCAATTTTGCTGGCTGCCCGCCAGACCTGCTTTGACCGGATTGTTGAGTACGTATTGAATGATGTTTTTTAATTCTCTGTCGTCCCTGACCAAATGGTCATGGCTTTCTTTCTGCCAAAAAGTTTGTCTTCTTTCCAATGCCCGGTTGCATTGCGTTGCCGTGTACCGCTTCAAGGACTGGAGAATGTGATACAATTGCCTTCCTTCTTTCTGGTGTTTTTCGCAATCAATCACCAAGTGAACGTGGTTGGGCATGATGCAATACGAAATCAAATCGTATTCCTTTTGATTGCGGAAGTGGATGGCATCCGCAACAATTTGGGCGATGGACGGGTTTTTGAGCCATTGGTTTCCTTGCGGTGAGGTATCCAAATGCTTGTCGAAAGTGGCAAAATAGCGTTTTTTGGAATTTTGGATTTCCCCGTACCAATTTCCGGTGGATGCATTCCGGTAAATATCCCTTTCTTTTGCTTCCTGCTGCTCCTGCAATTGCCTGATCAGTAAATTTGAAAGGGAATCAACCAAGCGAAACGTGACAAAAAACGTTCCGTTTTTCGGCTGCAAGTGTGGCAGGTTTCGCCGGTAAAATGTTTTCATGTCGAATGTTTTTCTCCCGGTTGCCCGCTGATCTTGCCCCGACACCACCCTCCCCCGCCAAGCCGATTAGCAATCGGCTTTACATGGCAAACAGCGGGTTCTGGTAAGCCGAAATGGTGAAGTAAAACGTGCTTCCCTCGCCTTTTACGCTGGTCGCGCCGATTTTGCCGTGCCACTTGTCCACAAATTCCTTGCAGAGCATCAAGCCCAAGCCTGTACCCCGTTCGTTGGCCGTGCCAAGGGATGAATAATGGTAATCCTGCGAGGTGAAAAGGTTCTCAAGCGTGGTTACGTTCATGCCGATGCCGTTGTCGGTCACCTCTATCCGTATGTTATCCTCCTCACGCAAGGCCCGCACCTCAACCGCCCCTTTGGCATGGGTGAATTTGACGGCGTTGGTCAGCAGGTTGCGCAGCACCACATTGAACACATTTTTGTCGGCCAAGGCGTACAGGTTGTCTTGTACATGGCTCCGCACCGTGATTTCCTTGTCGGCTGCCACCGGTTCCACCAAGTTCAGGTTATCGCTGATCAACACCGACAAATCCACCACTTCGGGCTGGTAGGTGCGGGTATTCATCTGCACACGCGACCATTGCAGCAGGTTTTCGAGCAGCGTGTTCACGTTGTTGAACGATTTGCCCATGCCTTTCACCAGCACCTGCACATCCTCTTTGGACAAGGAATCAATGTTGTTGATTAGCAGTCCCGAAAACCCTTTGAACGAATTCATGGGCGAACGCAAGTCGTGGGCGATGATTGAAAAAAGCTTGTTTTTGGCCTCATTCATTTCCTTCAACTGCTGTTCGGAAGCCTTCAACTCCTCGTTTGCCTGCTGGGTCATTTCGTTCTGCACGCGCAAGTCGCGCACCAGATAGCGCACTTGGTTGGCGGATTTGTCGATGAGGAACTTGTAATACCCGAACGCAACAATCACAAAGAAAACCGATTCGATAACGCTGAGTTTCTGGACGAGCAGAAAATTCACATCCTGCTCAAAAAACGGTTTGTAAGGAAACAAATCCGCTTGGTAACCCACCAAAAACAGCAGCAGGCAGGTAAATAAAACCCCTTCAATGATGTAAAAAACTTCGCTGGTGCGAAACACAACCAACGGTATGATCAGTGCACTGATGAGCAGCACTTGCGTTGACAAGTCCTTTGTGCTGCTGGATTCGCGGATCATCAGGGTGGCGGTGAAGATGCCCAACGGAACACCGTGCACCAGCAGCAGGCGGGCAAGCCGGTTGAACCCCTGGTGTACCAGCAACAGCGCAAGCAGGCATACCGCAATGATTATGAAAAACAACCCGGTGCAGCCACTCTCGAAAAAAAGGCCGATGAAAGGCAGCGTGAATACCATGCACGTAACGGCAATCCAATTGGTCAGGTTGAGCGTGGCCTTGAGGGATTGGCTGTGT
The DNA here is from genome assembly GCA_031424975.1 of Sphingobacteriales bacterium. GTDB lineage: Bacteria > Bacteroidota > Bacteroidia > Cytophagales > 172606-1 > Xanthocytophaga. The sequence goes on along the minus strand of JANPIL010000319.1, from coordinate 14,252 downwards.
GCATGGTTGGTTCCGTTGTCAGAAACGGCGGCCAGCATCCTGCGCAAGCCCGCCGCCACTGCTTGGAACAGAGACCCGAACACGGGACGCGCACGGACGATGGGCTCATGCTTTGCTATGTCTCTTTTTTCCAAAACGGGGTGTGACATGGATTGATGGCTGACGGTTTGGCGGTGGTCAGGGAATTTTTCGGGCGGCTTCAACAATGTCAGAAAACCGCACAATCAAATAACGTACGAGACCGTTGAAACATCACCACAAACAAACAGCTCTTACTGACCATCCACGTAAGGTTTGCCGGCAAACATGGCAATTGTCTGTTTCAGACCGCGCCTGCCGGTGCTGTTTGCCTTGGCAAGCGCAACAACGGCAAGCAAAATGCCAAACCCCCGCAATGTGGCTGACGCACAGCAGTGCCCGCACACATACCATGCCAAAACACCATCAGATGCGGGGGTTTGGTCTTTTGGAAAGATACTATTTCCGGCGGGTTTCGCGGATTATGAACCCGACCCTACACGTGTAGTAAAACTACACGAAATTGACTTCGGCCTGCAACCGGATGTTGTATTTTTCCAGTACCGATGCTTGTATTTTTTCGGATAAATTTTTGATTTCCAAACCATCGGCTCCCCCATAATTGACCAATACCAAAGCCTGCTTCTGGTGCACGCCAGTGTTGCCCACGCGCATCCCTTTCCAGCCGCATTGCTCAATGAGCCAGCCCGCGGGAATCTTGACCGTATCCGTTTCGGCGGGATAGGCCGGAAGGTCGGGGAAGCGGACTTTCAACTCCTCAAACTGTTGCCGCGCAATTACCGGGTTCTTGAAGAAACTGCCGGCATTGCCGATTTGCGCGGGGTCGGGCAGCTTGCTTTGGCGGATACGGATTACCGCCTCACTGACGGTGCGCAGGGTTGGCTGGGCCACGTTCATTTCGCTCAGGGTTTTTTGGATGTCTCCGTAGGAAACATTGAAAACCGACGGCTTCTTTTTCAGGCGGAAGGTAACGGAAGTGATGATGTACTTGCCGCGAAGCTCATGCTTGAACACGCTTTCGCGGTAGCCGAACCGGCATTCGGCGTGGGAGAAAACCCGCAACTCGCCGCTTTCAATCCCCAACGCCTCCAAACTGTCAAAAGTATCTTTTGTTTCCACGCCATATGCACCGACATTTTGCATTGGCGCGGCACCGACCGTGCCCGGAATCAGCGAAAGGTTTTCCACGCCGCCCATATCATTACCAATCGTGTGCATCACAAACGCGTGCCAGTTCACACCGGCACCCGCCTTCAGCCAAACGTGCGACTCGTCTTCACGCACGGTTTCAATGCCTCCGATTTTTACCAGCACCACCAGCCCGTCAAAATCCTTGGTAAAAAGCACGTTGCTGCCGCCGCCCAGAAACAGTTTTGGCACGTGGCGGAAACGTTCGGAAAATAGTATGTTTTCCAAGTCGCAAACCGACCTTGCTTCGGTAAGGTAGCGGGCTTGGGCGGCAATGCCGAAGGTATTGAACGGTTGGAGGGAACGGTGTTCTTGGCAGGAAATAGAATGCGCATCCATGGGGGCAATGTATGAAAAAATCCCCGTTTTCCGGAACACGCGCCACTGTCACATCGGGATGCACAAGCGGAGCCTGAAAATAGTATCCTTTGGAAGTGCCAAACCCGCCCCTTGAAACCGGAACGGCAGTCTTGCTCTGCCAAGCCTACCGGCTTTCCCAAAGCTTGTCTATCGGCACAAAATTGTTTTTGGGTTTGTCGAAAAACTTGCGGCGCAACTGTTCGGGGTCAAGAATTATGTGGCTGTCTTTGCGCACGTATTCACTCAGCAGGTTCACGTAGCGGTCGCGGTCGCGGTTGAGTTTTTCAATGGTTTTTTCGCGGATGTAGTGCGGGTCAATCTGCCGGGCAATCAGTTCTTCCACGCCTTTGCGCACGGCGGCGGCATTGTCGTCCACAATCAGGCAGTACTCCTTGTTATAATACTCGTCGCGCCCGCCTTTGCTGCGGGTGCTCACCACCGGCAGCCCCGAAAGCATGTATTCCAGGCTGGCCAGCATCGGGCCTTCTTCCTTAGACAGGCACAAGCCCACTTTGGACTGGTTAAAAAGCCGGTTTTTGCCCACGTGGTCCACCCAAGTGCGGTTGTAGTCGGCGTGTTTCATGGACGGGCAAAAGTCGGGCAGGTTGTTTTCGCCCACTTTTGAGCCGGGCGTGTAGGTCAGCACGAATATCTTGTCTATCTCCCTTGCCAGTTCAATGCGTTTGAAAGGCATGAGTTGGGCGGCATATACGGCATCGTACTTCTTTTCAATGTTCAGCACGCCATAATCCCTCTCATCGGTATAAATGTATTCGTTGCAGTGGAAACCGGGCACTTTGAAAAACCGCCGGTAGGCATCCTCCTCAAGCGAATTGGTAATCAGCAGCGGGGTCAGCCCTTTGCGTTTCAGGGAGTTGAGGAAAATCTTCTTGCGGATAATTTTGTGGATTTTGGCGTGGTTCCAAGTCAGGTGGAGCAGGCAGTACACGGGGCCATCCTTGTGCTTTTCGGCAATTTTGGATAGCACCACGTAGTCCAGCACGCCCATTACCAAAGGCTCCTCATTAAGTATGTATGCTCCGTGAAACAGCATTGCAGGGTATTTGTCTGAATGAAAAGGTGTGAAAACAGGCGAACGGATTCGCCGGATATTGATACGGAAAGCCCCGGAAAGGAAACTTACGCAAGTGTGCTGTTACGCCGGAACCAATTCAAAGTCGGCGGTGACCGTGACGGGGAAGCCGCCCACGCTAAATGTATAGGGCGTTGTGAGGTTGAGGTTGCTGGCGGAAAGCAGTTTCACGGTGAAATCGTAGCCTTGCGCGGCCACATCAAGCCGGAGCTTGGTGCTGTTTTCCTTGAAGCTCCAGGTTCCTTCAAATTTTTGGCCGCTGCTACGGTTAGTGGCCGCAAACGTGCCATCCGCTTTGAAAAGTATGTTGGAGGCTACAAGTTGGCTGAACAGCGCGTTCGAGCCCAGCAACTCCTGCAAGACGGCTCCGGTTACGGGCGAGCCGTTGGAAAGTATCCGGTCAATCTTCCATGGTTTTGCCGTGAGCAATGCCGTGCGGTCAGGTTCCGGGGCGGCTTCTTTCTTTTTGCAGGCCGCAACAAGTGCAAGCAAAAGGAGGGTGATGAGGAACGGACGGAAGGTTTTCATGGACGAACGGATTATCGGGAGGTAAATGTTTTCCGGTAAGTGGGCAACCTATTCCGGGATATTGGGCGAAAAGTAACGGAAAATTAGTGTTTTCCGGCGCATTTACAAAAAAAGCCCCCCTTTTGCGGGGAGCTTTTCATTGCGGACGGCAGTGTGCCTTGCCAATGGGCGGGGTTTGCCGTTTCTGGAACATACTATTTTGGATCAATAGCGGTACTGGTCTTTTTTAAACGGCCCCTGGGCATCCACGCCAATGTATTCAGCTTGGTCTTGGGTCAGGTCTTCGAGTTCCACCCCGATTTTTTCCAAGTGCAGGCTCGCCACCTTTTCGTCCAAGTGCTTGGGCAGCACATATACTTGGTTGGTATATTTGTCGGCGTTCTGCCACAGTTCCAGTTGCGCCAGCACCTGGTTGGTGAACGACATGGACATCACAAAAGACGGGTGGCCCATGGCCACACCCAAATTTACCAAGCGGCCTTCGGCCAGCAAAATCACTTCCTTGTCGTCAATCGTGTATTTGTCCACCTGCGGCTTGATGGTTTCCTTGGTATGGCCGTAGTTGGTGTTGAGCCAAGCCATGTCAATCTCCGTATCGAAGTGGCCAATATTGCACACAATCGCCTTGTCTTTCATGGCTTTGAAATGCCTGCCCACAATGATCGAGTGGTTGCCGGTTGCCGTCACGAAAATATCGCCGATTACGGCGGCCTTGTCCATTTTCATCACCTGGAAGCCATCCATGGCAGCTTGCAAAGCGCAAATGGGGTCAATTTCGGTCACAATCACGCGGCATCCCGCACCGGCCAGTGATTTGGCCGAACCTTTGCCCACATCGCCGTAGCCCGCCACTACCGACACTTTGCCGGCCAGCATCAAATCAGTACCCCGGCGCAGCGCATCCACGCACGATTCCTTGCAGCCGTAGAGGTTGTCAAACTTGGATTTGGTCACCGAATCGTTCACGTTGATGGCCGGAACCGGCAGTGTGCCTTTCCTCATGCGGTCATACAAACGCAACACGCCGGTGGTGGTTTCTTCAGAAATGCCGCCGATATTGGGGATCAGTTCGGGAAATACATCCAGCACCATGTTTGTCAAATCGCCGCCATCGTCGAGAATCATGTTCAGCGGTTCGCGGTTCTCGCCGAAAAACAGGGTTTGCTCAATGCACCAGTCAAATTCTTCAGCGGTCTGCCCTTTCCAAGCGTACACCGACACGCCCGCCGCCGCAATGGCCGCCGCCGCGTGGTCTTGCGTGGAGAATATATTGCACGACGACCAGGTTACTTCCGCACCCAACTCCACCAGCGTCTCAATGAGTACCGCCGTTTGGATGGTCATGTGCAGGCAACCGGCCACCCGTGCGCCCTTGAGCGGCTTTGATGCACCAAATTCGGCGCGCAAGGCCATGAGGCCGGGCATTTCGGCTTCGGCCAGCCTTATTTCCTTACGGCCCCACTCTGCGAGGGCAATGTCTTTCACTTTGTAGGGTACGAATGCTGTTTCAACCATGTTGGGTAGTGTTTAAAAGGGGTTGGGATTGGGTCTTGAAATCCTGCCATTTGTATGGGATAGACCGCAAAGGTAACCAATGGCATCGGAAAAGGAAACCGGGAACCGGCTCAATGGTTTGTTTTAAAGTACGAATTCGATTTCCTTGAACGAGAAATGCCGGGTTTCGTTGCCTTTGCGCACGGCCAGCCTGCCCGTTTCATCAATGCCGGCAATGACACCCTCGAAAACGTGCCCGCCACTGCGGAACGTCCGGGTTTGGCCAAAGCCGTACATGGTTTCCAAATAGTATCTTTCCAAATCGGCAAACCCGCCGCCGCGCAGTTGCAAGTATCTTCGCTCCAACGATTCGAGCAAGGCATTCAACAATATTTCCAAATCGTATCCGTCTTCACTTTCAGCGACTCGGCTGGCCAAACGCAGAGAGGTTGCCCGCAGATGGTCGGGGAAAACCAACTGATTGATGTTCAGGCCGATACCAACAATCGAATGGGCAATGCTTGTGCCTTGGATGGTGTTTTCAATCAAGATGCCGCCCATTTTCGAGTTGTGCCAATAAACGTCGTTGGGCCACTTTGTGCGCAAGCCGCCGCCGGGCAGGTGGGGTTCGAGAAAATCGTGGACTGCCAGTGAAACCGCAACGTTGAGCCGGAACTGCCGGGCGGCGGACAGGAAACCCGGTTTCAGAATCAGTGAAAAGGTGAGGTTCTGCCCCGGTTCGGTTTGCCACGTGTTGCCGCGCTGGCCGCGCCCTTGCGTTTGGTGGGCAGCTACCACCACTGTCCCGTCCGCCGCCGGGGTGCTTTCCAGCAGTTCGGCAGCCACCGTATTGGTGGAGTGACAGACTGGCAGGAAACAGCGTTGCTGTCCGACAAATAACGTTTTGGGCGGATTATTGTACAAGTTTTCGTACGTTTTTTAGGCAACGCAAAGCGTAAAAACAACAAAGTTAGCGTTTTTCGGTTTTCATATTCACAACGAGATTTTTTTTTGGATGAACGAAGTAAAAGAAGAAACGGCAAGAAAAAGAAAGAGTACGGCCGTTGGTTCCGAAATCCTGAGCCAATGCGTGGTGCAGGGAATGCAGGAAAAGAAGGCCGAGGACATTGTGGTGCTTGACCTGCGCGGAATCAAGAGTGCCGTCACCGATTATTTCGTCATCTGTTCGGGCAATTCCGATACCCAGGTAGATGCAATCATGATGTCTATCGAAGAGCAGGTGTACAAGAACCTGAACGAGGATGCTTGGCACAAGGAAGGCAAAAACAACAAGGAGTGGATATTGCTGGATTACGTGGACGTGGTGGCGCACGTGTTCAGGAAAGACCGGCGCATTTTTTACGCGCTGGAAGACCTGTGGGGCGACGCTCCCGCCACACGTCTTGATTCCTAATGCCAGCCACGGAATATTGGCGGGTTTCGGCTTTTTGAAAGATACTATTCCGTGTCCATCCACTTCCGCCGGGCACAATGCCAAAAACAAGCAAAGCAGTTGGTGTTTCAACTTCCATTCAACATGGGAGCAATCTTTTGTAAACAAATCAGATGAACGAAAATCCAGAAAAGAGTACTCGGAAACCAATTCTCCCCAAGACCCCGCAACGTCCGGGCTATCAGGTTTGGGTTGTGGTAGGGCTGGTGATCTTGGTCGCATTCACGTATTTCCAGCAGGGTGGCGAACCGCGGTCTATCACCAAAAACGAATTCAAGCGGATGGCTGCCGAAGGCGAGGTGAAGTCGGTAGTAATTTATTCCAACATAGAGGAAGTGGAGGTTACCCTGACGGAAGAAGCCGCAAAAAGCGTGAAATACCGCGACAAAATGCCCAAGCCCGGTACACTCGCCCCGTACAATAACACCGCGCAGTTTCGTTTCGGCATCTCGAAGGCAGAGAATTTCGAGGCTGAAATGGAAAAGGAATTCAAAGGCATCGAATACAAGGTGGAACGCAAGACCGACGTTACAGGCGGCCTGTTTTACTGGGGCCTGCTGATACTGATGATGGTGGGTTTGTGGATGGTGATGCGGCGCGTGGCTGGCGGCGGCCCCGGCGGACAGATTTTCAACATCGGGCGGTCGAAAGCCACGCTTTTCGATGCCGACAGCAAAGTCAAGATCACTTTCAACGATGTTGCCGGCTTGGACGAGGCCAAAGAGGAGATCAAGGAAATCGTTGAATTTTTGAAAACCCCCAAGAAATTCACCGATTTGGGTGGTAAGATACCGAAAGGCGCGTTGCTGGTAGGCTCGCCGGGAACGGGCAAAACCTTGCTCGCCAAGGCCGTGGCGGGCGAGGCCAATGTGCCGTTCTTCTCGCTTTCCGGCTCCGATTTTGTGGAGATGTTTGTGGGCGTGGGCGCGGCGCGGGTGCGCGATTTGTTCAAGCAGGCCAAGGAAAAGGCTCCCTGCATCATTTTCATTGACGAAGTGGATGCCATTGGGCGTTCACGCGGACGCGGCTCGATGCCGGGAGCCAATGACGAACGCGAAAATACCCTGAATTCGCTGCTCGTTGAAATGGACGGATTCGCCACGGATTCGGGCGTGATCATTCTGGCCGCCACCAACCGGCCCGATGTGCTGGATTCCGCCTTGCTGCGTCCTGGCCGGTTCGACCGGATGATTAGCATTGATAAGCCCGATTTGAACGGACGCGAAGCGATTTTCAGGGTGCATTTGAAGCCCTTGAAATTGTCTAATGACGTGGAAGCCAAAAAACTGGCCGCCCAAACGCCCGGTTTTGCGGGAGCCGAAATTGCCAATGTCTGCAACGAGGCCGCGCTGATTGCCGCCCGCCACAACAAGACGGCAGTGGATATGCAGGATTTCCAGGATGCCGTTGACCGTGTGATTGGCGGGTTGGAAAAGAAAAACAAACTTATTTCGCCGGAGGAAAAGAAAATCGTGGCCTACCACGAATCGGGCCATGCGGTGGCAGCGTGGTTTTTGGAACACGCCAATCCGCTGGTCAAGGTCAGCATTGTGCCGCGTGGTGTGGCGGCCTTGGGATATGCCCAATACCTGCCACGCGAGCAGTTCCTTTACACTTACGACCAACTTTTCGATGAGATGTGCATGACGTTGGGCGGACGGGCAGCCGAAGAACTCATTTTCGGGCAGGTCTCGACCGGCGCACTCAGCGACTTGGAACACATAACCAAGATGGCCTATTCCATGGTGACTGTCTATGGCATGAACGATAAAATCGGCAACGTATCATTTTATGATTCCAAACAGTCTGAATATACCTTTAACAAGCCTTATTCAGACGATACTGCCAAGATGATTGATGAGGAGGCGCGGAAAATCATTGACTCGGCCTACCAGCACGTCAAGGTGCTACTCAGTGGTAAGCTCAAGGAACTGGAAACACTGGCCAAAGAGTTGCTGAAGCGGGAAATTATTTTCCAGTCTGATTTGGAAAAACTGATTGGAAAACGCCCGTTTGAAGCGCCAACCACGTACCAAGCGTATCTGGACAGCAACAACGGGAAGCCGGAAGAAACAAAGGAAGAGGAAAAGAAAGACGGGAAACCCGAGGAAAAACCCGAAGGCGAAGCAACCCCCGTTGCGGTGGCCGATGTTTCCGGAAGTTGATTTTCAGCACATACGCAAAAGCAAAAGGCACGACTGGTTCGTGCCTTTTGCTTTTGAAGGGGGTTTGGGCTTTTGAAAAGATACTATTTTTTCAGCCACAGGTTCACGCCAACGCCAAATGGATTCTTCTGGCAAAACAGTATGTTCCAAAAACGTCAAACCCGGAGAGACGCTGCACACATTTGCAACCTCATTTCTTCACGAATTTCTGCGGCGGCTGGCCTTCGGTTTTCAAATAATAGGTTCCCGTTTTCAGCCTGGCAACGCTCACGACTAAGCCCTTTCCCTTGGCAATCGTTTTTTTGCGGGCATCCAGTATTTCGTATTCAGCCTCGCGTGAGAGCGTAAGCCGGGTTTTCGGGTTTTTGGGGGTGAAGGTAATTGGCTTGTAGTCAGCCGTATCCGGTTTGGTTACGGGTGCCTCGGCACGCTGGCCGAAAACCCGGCTGTAGAACATATGGTGCGTTTCGGTGTCCTGGGCCTTAATCCGGTATTTGTTCGCGGCATCCGGCTCGGCCACCGTCACAACATACGGCGTTTTCGGTTGGCCTTTGGCGTTCATTTTTCTCAGAACTATCCAATTGCCATTGACCAGACTCTCCACGTAATAGGTAAATGCCGCCGTTTCTCCCGATGACACCCATTTGATGGTGTTGCCGGAGGCCAGCACATCGGTGATTTGAAAATTCCCGCTGGGGCGGATTACCTGCGGGTTGATGAGTTTGGGGGCGCAACCGTCTTTGTGCGTAATGCGGATTGTGACCGGATCATCCACTTCCAAGCCCGACAAATCTATTTCAAATGCCCCGAGTTTGATGCTGGCCATCACTTTTTCGTCGTTCACATAAACCTCGTTCGTACAGTAGGTTTTGTTGTCGGGCGAAAATGGATTCTGGACGAAGAGGTTTTTTCCTTGGTAAATGCCGGCAATCAGGATTTCGCCGGCCTGTACATTACCGGCCATGAACACTACGCAGGCGGCAATCCACAATTTCTGGCGGATGGCATTCCAACGGAAGGGCATGAAAATCATGGCAGAAAATATGGTTTTCGCAAAGTTGCGTCAATTAAGCCTCTTTGTCAAACCTAATTTTCACGGCAAGGCAATTGCCAACGTACGGTTTCAACCACGGGGAAGCAGCCAGTACCCTTGCGTTGACTTGCAAAAAACCCGTGTTCGGTGCGTTTCAGATTAGCCCTTGTCGGCTGTTTTCAACGGTTTTTACGTCTTCCTGCATCTGGCGTAGGGTCGCGACGATGCTTTTGATATGTTCGTGAAGTTCGGGGCACTGCTCGAATATCTCAGTGGCCTGCTGCGGATGTTGCCGGATAAAGTGGCGCATCACTTCCATTTGCGAACCAATTTCCTTGAAGTCTTGGGTAGAGAGAGCCATGCGTTTGAAAGGGTTTTGTGACCGATGTCTTTTAACGTTTTCAGGTTCGCTGGCTTGGCAGGTTTCCATTTTTTTGGAATGGACAGCCAATGTATGGAAAAAATCTTGTGAATGTCAACAAAAAACCGTGGCGGGTCAAATTTTAAAAAGATAAGGCCCACGAAAAAAACCGTGAGCCTTGCCGACAGAAAAACCAAGGGAGCCACCCAATGCCTCCGAAAACATGACTTGCCGAAGGGCGGGTTTGGCGTTTTTAAAAGTTGAGCGGAGCGAAATCCCGCTTTTGGGCGGGAATACTGTTTTTTCCCTTTGTGAATACCATACGGGGTTCCTAAAATCCGGTCGCGTTTTTTTCTTGGCTCACCAGCCGCGCCAATGCCTGCGGTTTCCATTGGTTGTAGGCCATCACGAGTTGCTCGTAGGTTTCGGGCGTGAGTTTTGCCTGGCTCAACAGTGATTCTGTGCCGGGATAATCGTAGAAGTAGGCGGCCAGTTCCTGTTTGCGCTTGGGCAGGTTGGGGTCGAATATGCGCAGGTTTTTTCCCTCGGTCATCAGCACCGGGATTTTTCCGTTGAAATGGCTCGCCTCCCTCACCGATTTCACCGCCGAACCCACCGCATCTTTGAGCGAACAACCAATCTGGTCGCCGAGGCGCGGATAATTGCGGATCATTTCGGCAAGCATGGCCTCATCGCAGTAATACAGGCTGGCATATCCGGCAGTGTGCCGCTGCAAAAACACCACCGCTTCGCCCAGCGGTTGGGTTTCGTATTCCTGCAATCCATTGTAGTACGCCCTGAGGTCGCCGGGAGCATAACGAACCGTGCGCCCATTGACAAAGGCAAAAACCTCGCGGTTGTTGTCGGCCATTTTGGCATTGAAACGGACAGCCGTGCGCACCGTGTCGCCATTGTTGGTGACAATATATGTGCGGGTGGTTTGGGCGGCAACCGGAACGGCAAGGCAAATTCCGAAAGCTATTCTTAAAAAAGTAGACGTGCGCATGGGTCAGTTTGTTTCTTCTAAATAGGCCGCGCCTGCCGGAAAGTAACTTGCCCGAAGGCAAACCTCATGTAATAAAACAGTATCTTCGGAAAGCGGCAAACCCGCCGCACCCGGCATTGGCACTTGGCAAAAGGCCGCTGCCAACGCACCGCCAAGGCAAAGTTGGCCGGGCATCAGGCATTGGCGGCGGCGGCACGCGTCAGGTTTGCCTTGATTTTGTTCCGGAAAATCACGGCCAAGCCTGCGCAAGGAATTTTTCTTGGCTGTAGGCTGACCGATGGTTCAATGTTACGCCAATGTTAAATCTGCCAAGCATTAAAAACATGACAGCCAGCCTATTAACACATATTCACATTTCATCAACAGTTCATCAACATCATTTGTGGATACCCTTTTTCCGATAGCTTCTATATTTGTCTTCCCTTTTTTGAAGGCGACTTCAGAGCAGCAGCCTATCAACTTGAACACCAATAGCCAAGAACAGAACCCGGTAGCTTTTGAAACCATGCCATTGCCACGCAGAAAAATAGTATGTTTCAAAAAGCGAAAACCCTCGACGCTTGCGCGAAAACACAAACAATTCGGGTTCGCCAAGCGAACAATTGTTTGTAAATTTGGTTCCGCTAATTAAGCCCGCCGACGGGTTTTGAATCCGTCAGATGCCAATTCCCCAAACCGTTTGTAACATCCTAAACACCCAGAAAATATGCATAGCACCGCCATTGCCGCCCACGAGCCATTGCTGGCCGAAGACCCGAACCGTTTTGTGCTGTTCCCGATTGAGCACAACGACATCTGGCAGATGTACAAGCAAGCCGAAGCCAGCTTTTGGACGGCCGAAGAAATTGACCTTTCGCCCGACTTGTCGGATTGGGAAAAGCTGAACGACGGCGAACGGCACTTCATCAAGCACATTCTGGCGTTTTTTGCGGCCAGTGACGGCATTGTGAACGAAAACCTGGGTGTGAATTTCCTGACCGAAGTGCAATATCCCGAAGCCAAGTGCTTTTACGGTTTCCAGATCATGATGGAAAACATCCACTCGGAAACGTATTCGCTGCTGATTGACACGTATGTGAAAGATCCGAAGGAAAAGGACTACCTGTTTAATGCGCTGGATACCGTGCCGTGCGTGCAGAAAAAAGGCGAATGGGCGTTGCGCTGGATTAACAGCGAAAACTTCGTGGAGCGGCTGGTGGCGTTTGCGGCGGTGGAAGGCATTTTCTTTTCCGGCTCGTTCTGCTCGATTTTCTGGCTGAAAAAACGCGGACTGATGCCCGGCCTGAGTTTTTCCAACGAACTGATTTCGCGCGATGAAGGCTTGCACTGCGAATTTGCCTGCCTGCTCTACACGAAATACATCAAGAACAAACTCTCGCAGGAACGCGTCCACGAAATCATCTTGGATGCAGTGGCGATTGAAAAGGAGTTCATCACCGAGGCGCTGCCCGTGGCCCTGATTGGCATGAACGCCCGCCTGATGCAGCAATACATTGAATACGTGGCCGATTTCTGGCTCGAACGGCTGGGCTACGACAAGTATTACGGCGCGGCCAACCCGTTTGATTTCATGACCACGATTTCGCTGCAAGGCAAAACCAATTTCTTTGAAAAACGCGTGGCCGAATACCAGAAAGCGGGCGTGATGGGCGGCGGCGAAAAGGAAGGCGGGAAGTTCTCGCTGGACGAGGATTTCTGAAAGGTTTTTTTATCCTGCAAATCCTGATTCAGACAAAATAGTATCTTCCGGAAAGCCCAAACCCGCCTATCATTCACTCATTCAAATATTCAACATTCTTCATTTTTTTAACCCCTCCTCACTATGTATGTAATCAAAAGAGACGGGCGGCGCGAATCAGTCAAATTCGATAAGGTAACGGCGCGGATTGAAAAATTGTCCTACGGACTGGACACCAACTACGTGAACCCGATTTCGGTGGCGCGCAAAGTCATTGACGGCATCTACGACGGCGTAACCACCGAGATACTCGACAACCTGGCCGCCGAAACCGCCGCTTCGCTCACCACCACGCACCCCGACTACGCACTTCTGGCGGCGCGGATTGCCATTTCAAACCTGCACAAAACCACCAGCAAGTCGTTTTTCAACACGATGAAGCGGCTGTTTACCTACGTGGATCCGAAAACGGGCGAAAACGCGGGCTTGCTCTCCAAGGAGACGTTTGAAGTGATCAAGAAACACGCCGACCTGCTGGATTCGAGCATCATCTATGACCGCGATTTCGGCTACGACTATTTCGGCTTCAAGACGCTGGAACGCTCCTACCTGATCCGGCTGGATGGCAAAGTGGTGGAGCGGCCGCAGCACATGCTCATGCGCGTGGCGGTGGGCATCCACGGCGATAACCTTGAGCGGGTGTTGGAAACGTATAATCTGCTCTCAGAACGCTGGTTTACGCACGCCACGCCCACGCTTTTCAACGCGGGCACGCCCAAGCCGCAATTGTCGAGCTGCTTTTTGCTAACCGCCAAAGACGACAGCATCGAAGGCATTTACGACACGCTGAAACAGTGCGCCCTGATTTCGCAATCGGCGGGCGGCATTGGCCTGAGCATCCACAACATCCGCGCCACGGGCAGCTACATTAAGGGAACCAACGGAACTTCCAACGGCATCATCCCGATGCTGAAAGTGTTCAACGATACGGCGCGGTACGTGGACCAGGGCGGCGGCAAACGCAAAGGCGCGTTTGCAATTTACCTGGAGCCGTGGCACGCCGATGTGTTCCAGTTTCTGGAAATGAAGAAAAACCACGGCAAGGAAGAACTCCGCGCCCGCGATTTGTTCTACGCCCTCTGGATTCCCGATTTGTTCATGAAGCGCGTGGAGGAAAACAGCACGTGGACACTGATGTGCCCGCACGAATGCCCCGGCTTGGCCGATTGCTACGGCGACGAGTTTGAGCAATTGTACGAGAAATACGAACGCGAAGGCAAAGGACGCAAGACAATCAAGGCGCAGGATTTGTGGTTTGCCGTGATTGAATCGCAGATTGAAACGGGCACGCCGTACATCTTGTACAAGGATCACGCGAACCGCAAATCGAACCAGAAAAACCTGGGCACGATCAAGTCGTCGAACCTGTGTACCGAAATCATGGAATACACCTCCAAAGACGAAGTGGCGGTGTGCAACTTGGCTTCGATTGCGCTGCCAAAATTCATTGAAAACGGCAAATTCAACCACCAGCGGCTGTTTGAAGTGACGCAAGTGATCACGCGCAACCTGAACAAGATCATTGACATTAACTTCTATCCGATACCCGAAGCCGAACGCTCCAACAAGCGTCACCGCCCGATTGGCATTGGCATTCAGGGGCTTGCCGATGCGTTTATCCTGTTGCGGATGCCGTTTGAATCGGAGGAAGCAAAGGGCTTGAACGAGGATATTTTCGAGACGATTTACTTCGGTGCCATGACAGCTTCGATGGAACTGGCCAAGGCCGAAGGCGCGTACGAGACGTTCAAAGGCTCGCCGCTGTCGAAAGGCATTTTCCAGTTTGATATGTGG
>JANPIL010000318.1:0-2775 GCA_031424975.1 Sphingobacteriales bacterium | reverse complement strand
AATGCGCTGGCCCACATTTTCTCAGGGCTAATCGCTTACTGCTTTTATGATACCAAACCTTCGGTCTTTTGCTTTGAAAGCCAGCAACTTATGATTGGCTAACCCCATAGTTCACGTTAAAATAGTATCTTTCAAAAAGCCCAAACCCGCTTGGTTTTGCGGCTGACCACTTTTACCGATTGCTGATGCAGACTTTTGACACCATTGAATCGTTTAGGAAACACGTTTCCGGCTACCGGAATCCGGGCAAAACCATCGGGTTTGTGCCCACCATGGGAGCCTTGCACACCGGACACCTGGCGTTGGTGCGCCGTTGCAAGCAGGAAAACGGCCTTGCCGTGTGCAGCATTTACGTGAACCCCACGCAGTTCAACAATCCCGAAGATTTGCGCAACTATCCCCGCACGCTCGAAGCCGACCGCCAATTGCTGCAAGAGGCGGGCTGCGACGTGCTTTTTGCCCCCACCGACGCGGAAATGTATCCGCAGGCACCACACTTGAAAATGGATTTCGGCAGTCTGGAAACCGTGCTGGAAGGTAAATTCCGTACCGGACATTTCAACGGCGTGGGGCTTGTGGTTGCCAAGCTGTTTCACATCGTGCAGCCCGACACGGCTTATTTCGGACAGAAAGACTTGCAACAGTGCCTGGTAATCAGGCGGTTGATCCGGGATTTGTCGTTTCCCATCGAAATGAAAATCCACCCGACGGTGCGCGAGGCCGACGGCTTGGCCATGTCCTCGCGCAACCGGCGGCTCACACCCGCGCAACGGGCTGCCGCGCCGCTGCTGTACCAAGCCCTGTCAATGGCCGGTCAGGTTCTTGCCGGTGGCGGCACGGTGGAAGCGGCAACAAAAACCGTGGAAACGCATTTGTCTCAATCCGGCGAGATCCGTTTGGAATATTTCGAAGTGGCTGATAGCCAAAATCTTAGCGGAATCACTTCCGCCGTCGTTGTGCCGCCCTACGCGCTGTGCATCGCCGCCCATCTGGGCCTTGTCCGGCTGATTGACAATATACTGGTCGAGCCGTAGCGCACGGCTTGTCGTAGGGAACAAGGCCGCCAAAATAGTATCACTGCCTGTCCGGCAGGCAGGTTTTGAAAACCTCAAACCCCTGAAGGCCACCCGTCTCCGGGAAACTAGCCTGCCTGTCGGCAGACAGGTATCTTCCGGAAACGCCAAACCTCCGGCATTCCGCAGCCAGTCACGCTTCACCGAACTTGCGCGGACGGAAACCAAAGGTCGGCAGCATTTGCAGCAGCAGGCAACCCAACGCCGCGCCGGTCATCCATTGGAACAAATAATGGTAGCCCGTAACCTTGGGCGGCGCGCCTACCGACAGAGCAGCGGCCTCCACGCGCTGCGTGATGAATTGCACGGTCTCGGCGGTGGATCCGCCCGGCCAGTATTGTCCGCGTCCGGCTTCGGCCATGCGCCGCAGGTTGTCGGCTTCGAGGCGGGTGCGCACGGGCTGCCCGGCGGCATCGGTTTTCAGCTTCCCGCCGTCTAAGGCAATGTTACCGCCATTTTCGGTGCCGATGCCGATGGTGTGCACGGAAATGCCTTTGGCGGCGGCCTTACGCACCTCGTTTTCAAACCCGGCATCGTGGTTTTCGCCATCCGAAAGGATGAAAACCACGCGGTTGCCACGTGTTTGGCTGCCAAAGTAAAAAGCAGCCGTTTCAACGGCTTTGCCCACGTGCGTGCCCTGCCGTCGTATCAAACCCGGTTGGATGGCCGGAACAAAAGACGCAGCCACCGGCAAATCGTCGGTGAGGGGCACCAGCGGGTAGGCTTGGGCGGCATACACCACAATCCCGGCGCGGCATTTGTCGAGTGTGGCCAGCGACCGGGCCAGTATTTGCCGCGCGTTGGCAAGGCGGTTGGGCGGCGCGTCGGTGGCGAGCATACTCACCGAAACATCCACCACAAACACCACATCGGCGGTGGGCACGGCGGGCGGGGCCACGGTTTGCGGAAATTTCGGATTCAGTAACGCCGTGATTACCAAAACCACACTGAGAAAAACAAACCCGAAACGCCCGTAAAAACGACCGGATGAACTACCCATTGATTGGCCCGCCAGCAGCCGAATGCCGAGTTTGCGAAAGCTGCGTTTGCGCCAGAAGATATGTGCCGCAAAAAGCAGCAGCAACATCGGCAAAAGTCCGAAAAGAATGGCGTATTCGCCATTTTCAAGTTTCAGGTTCAAAATAGTATCTTTTTAAAATGCCAAACCCGTTCGTGAACCGCGCATTGTTTTTCTTTGTGCCCTTCGTGTCTTTGTGGTAAAAATATAAA
Organism: Sphingobacteriales bacterium; assembly: GCA_031424975.1. Lineage (GTDB taxonomy): Bacteria > Bacteroidota > Bacteroidia > Cytophagales > 172606-1 > Xanthocytophaga. The sequence goes on along the minus strand of JANPIL010000318.1, from coordinate 472 downwards.
CCACAAAGGCACTAAGGACACAAAGTTCAGTCACCAATACTCCTGAAAACCGTGTAACGCAGCAATGTTTCCAGCACCAGAAAAGCCAACGCCCACAGCGCAAAAGGCGCGAAAACCTCGCGGTAATTGTATTGCACTTGCGTCCGGGTCTTGCTTTTCTCCAGCCTGTCAATCCGGCTGTAAATTCGTTGCAAGGCTTCGCGGCTGTCGGCGCGGTAAAACGAGCCGCCCGTTTGCGCGGCCATCTGCCTGAGCAAAGTTTCATTGACGCTGAACGGCACTTGCTGGTAAGTTTTCCGACCGCCAAAGTTCCTGACCGGAAACGGAGCCAGTCCTTCGCGCCCCACGCCAACCGTGTAAACCTTGATCTTCAGCCGCCGCGCCATTTCCGCCGCCGTCAGCGGGGCAATGAAACCGGCGTTGTTCTCGCCGTCGGTGAGCAGCACCACCACCTTGCTTTTGGCGCGGCTGG
>JANPIL010000317.1:0-14675 GCA_031424975.1 Sphingobacteriales bacterium | reverse complement strand
GGCGGTTTCCAAAACGGCATTGACCGAGTTGGTGCCCACCACATTGACCGCCGGAAGGGCAAAGTCGTTTGCATTGGCGTGGCGGAACAGTTCGGTCAGTTGTTCGCCCGTCACAACGCCGGGCGCAAAGGTTGTATTGTTAGTCATGGGGTTTGGTATGTTTTGGGGATACTATTTAACAAATACAAGAAAAAGGGTTTTCTTGTGGGAATCAAGCCGAAAATATCCGCATATTATCCGTCATTCTCTACTTTTGCGGCACAATTATCGCGGCGGCATTGCGGCTGGCGTTTCCGATTGGCCGCCAACAAAGGCCGGGTTTGGCCTTTCCGAAACATACTATTTTGTCCAAATCAGAATTTTCCGGATTCATTCAAGGATTTTCAAGAGGGAAACTGGAACGCCGGTCAGACACTGCGTGTCAGACCGGAAACGGAAATCGGCTTCCGGAAGAACAAGGGGGTTTGGGCTTTCCAAAACATACTATTTTCAGCATGGGTGGCGGGTTTAGCCTTTGAGAATCCAAACCGGGCCGCCCCAATCATTCGTGTATGCCGTTCGCAAGATTTTTTCCTTTTGCCATGCTGTTCGCCGCCCTTGCCGCCTGCTCGGAGCCGGAATGCACCGTCAATGCCGACCCGCAACTGCGCATCCGGTTCGTTGTGCTGCGGCGCGTGCCGCAAACCAACCGCTTCAATCCGGTTGACACCAACATCCGCATTGTGAGCGTGACGGCCACCGGCGCATTGCCGGGCAGGTTTGTGAGTCAAGTCAAAGACACCACGGTGACCAACAACCTGACCGCCCTGCTTTCGCAAGCGGCTGATGAAACCACTTTCACCATTAAATGGGACACGGCGCGGACAGCCGCCAGCCGCCTGCGGCAAAACACGATTATTACGGAAACCCTGACGGTGAGTTACCAAAGGCAGCCGTATTTTGTATCGGAAGGCTGCGGGTTCAATTACAAGTACAGTGGGTTGGAAATCAAAAAAGAAACCTTCACCACCTCGCTTTCGCGCCGCATTGTGGCAGTCAGCCTGATTTATCCACTTGCCGATGACGAACTGCAACCCAATATCACGATTACTTTTCGGCCTGTTCCTCGTTAGCTGTCTGTCGGGCATTTGCACGCGGTCTTTCGGCCAAGTTTCCGCTTCCGATACGGTGCTTTCCAATGGCTTGCGCATCGGGTTTGATGTGGGGCGGGTGGCCAATTACTTCCTGCAAAACCGCAAGAATTTCGGCTTGGAAGCGTATGCCGACGTGGGCTACCAAAAATGGCTGGGCGTGGTGGAGGCGGGCTATGCGCGCAACACCGACGGACGGCCCGGCGTGTATGAATACACGGGCAACGGCGTGTACGGGCGGTTCGGCGTGGAGCGGAATATGCTGCGCGGCGGCGACGATGCCGTGTTCTGGGGCTTGCGCTACGGCGTGGGGCGGGTTGGCTACCGCTATGATTCATACACGGTGCGCGATACGGTTTGGGGCAATGCCAGCGGCAGCGTGCCGCAATCGTCGGGTTTGATGCACTGGGGCGAGTTGGTGGGCGGACTGAAAGGCAGGCTCTGGAACAATTTCTACTTGGGTTTCACGCTGCGTTTCCGTACCCGGCTGGCGGGCAACATTGATTCGGATACCGGCCCGGTTTTGGTGCCCGGCTACGGCAGGTCGGCAAAGAACACGCAGTTTGGCGTGAGTTACTATGTCTCTTACCGGATTCCGTTCAAAAAACCGGCAACGTTTGTGTCAAAAGCATCCATCAGAAAGCAGGCGAAAAAACGGCAGAAGGCCGAAGAGGAAAAAGCCCGGAAGCCAAAGAAATGACTGGAGGGGTTTGGCGTTTTTGAAAGATACTATTTTGCAAGTTGAAATTGGAGTTCACATGAGACGAATTATTGCTTTTCTATTTATTCAATTACAGTGTTCGCTAACCTGTTCTTTTGCTGCCGAAAGTGAGTTAGGCATAGGTCTGCTGTCTGTTGAATTTAATGAAATCACCGTGCTTAAATTTTATGCAACCCCTAAAAATCACAAGCCAATAAAAGTTTTGGAATTTTTCAACGATGAATCCACAAATAGTTGGAATATCAAAAACCTTAAAAATGAAAGACAATGGCTTAAACCTGAAACACTCTGGTTGGATTATTCTTCGCTCGTCTTTCGCTGCAAGTCTGTGAAAGGCGATTGGATAGAAGTAATTGTTAACAATGAAAGCGGACTAAGTTATTGGCTGCAAAAAAGCAGCAACATAAAATTTAAAACTTGGGAAACATTCTTGAAAGAAATGTTTGTTGTTGAGCGGGCCAAAAAATATCCGCAAAGGATTCGGAGGCAGCCTGTTGATGCATCACCCGGAATACAGTATGACGGTGGAGGGGATTGTTTTCAAGTGAAATCCATGAAAGGTAATTGGATAGAGTTATTTACGCCTGCCCATTGTGATAACAAAACCAAAATAAAATCAGGCTGGATACAATGGAGAAAGGGGAAAAGTTTACTTATCAGTTATTTCATCACAAGTTAGCGGTTTGATTGTCAGAAGGCAACAGACAGAAGCGGGTTTGGCGTTTTTGAAAGATACTATTTTGCCGGAATCAATATTTGAGTTGTAGAGACGTTGCACTGCAACGTCTTTGGTTCCAGCAAAAATGTTTCCCGCGCAGATGTTGACATCACTGGCAATGCCGCCGCAGAATTATTGCAGAAAACATTGCGCAGGAGACGTTGCACTGCAACGTCTCTACCGAATTCTTCCGATATCATTCCCATGCTTTCCCAACGCCAACTTTTTCTGGATCACGTTGCGCAGACAACCGACTTTCCGCTCATGATCGAAATCGAGCGGGCCGAAGGCGTGTATATGTACGCACCCGACGGCAAACGCTACACCGATTTGATCTCGGGCATCGGCGTGAGCAACGTGGGGCACCGGCACCCGAAAGTATTGCAAGCCGTTCATGACCAGTTGGATAAGTATTTGCACCTGATGGTGTACGGCGAATACGTGCAGGCTCCGCAAAACCTGCTGGCCCAAGCCCTGACCCAAACGCTGCCCGCCCCGCTGGACAATGTGTATTTCACCAATTCGGGCAGCGAAGCCATTGAAGGCGCGATGAAACTGGCCAAACGCCACACCGGCCGCCATGAAATCATTTCGTGCCACAACGCGTACCACGGCTCGTCGCAGGGGGCATTGTCCATTTCCGGCTCCGAAACATTCAAGCGCGCCTACCGTCCGCTGCTGCCGGGCATCAACCACATCCATTACGGCAGCTACAGCGATTTGGAGAAGATTACCGGCAAAACCGCCGCCGTTTTCATCGAAACCGTGCAGGGTGAGGCGGGTGTGCGGGTGGCCTGCACCAATTATTTCGGGCAGTTGCGCCAACGTTGCACTGAAACCGGTACTCTGCTGGTGCTGGACGAAATTCAGGCCGGATTCGGGCGGACGGGCCGGTTCTGGGCATTCGAGCATTTCGGCATCGTGCCCGATGTGCTGGTGTGCGCCAAAGGCATGGGCGGCGGAATGCCCATCGGGGCGTTTATCGCGCCCAAGGCCATCATGTCGGCGTTCACCAACAACCCGATTTTGGGCCACATCACCACGTTTGGCGGGCATCCGGTCAGTTGCGCGGCCTCGCTGGCAACGCTGCGCGTGATTCAAGGGGAAGGTCTGCTGGCCGAAGTTGACACAAAAGCCTCGCTGTTCCGGCAGTTGCTCGTCCACCCTAAAATACGCCAGATTCGCAGCCTCGGCCTGCTCATGGCCGTCGAGTTCGATTCGTTCGAGGTGCTGAAACCAATCATTGACCGCGCCATCGGGCGGGGCATCGTCACCGACTGGTTTCTGTACTGCGACAATTCCATGCGCATCGCCCCGCCGCTGGTCATCACCGAAGCGCAAATCCGTGAGGCGTGCGCGGTGATTCTGGAAAGCATCGACGCGCAGTAGCACACGCTTCAGCTTGTGCCCAAAACCGCAGGTTTTGAACTTGTGGAGCCTCGGGGACAAACCAACCTGTGAGGTTTTTAAAACCTCACAGGTTGGTCATTGGCGGGTTTCGCCTTTTTAAAAGATACTATTTCAACACGCAATCCATGCAACAAGTCTTAATCCTGACGGGTATCAGCGGTAGCGGCAAATCTACGTTTGCCAAACAATTTGTGCAGAACAACCCGAACTGGCTGCGCGTAAACCGCGACGAACTGCGCAAGAGCATTCTGGCAACCGGCCTGAACGAATATTGGAAAAACGAAGACCCGGAATACCGCCAGCGCATTGAAACGCTGGTCAGTGAATTGCAGCGCACCGCGATTCACGAGGCGTTGCGGCGCGGCTGGAATGTGCTTATAGACAACACGCACATCAAGCAGAAATACCTTAACGAACTGCTGAAAATGCTGGAAATTTTTGCCGTGGAAATCCGTTTCAAATTGCTGGAAGTTCCGCTGGAAACGGCCATTGCCCGCGATGCCGCCCGCCCCGACGTGGTGGGCGAAGCCGTGATACGGGAGCAATACGGAAAGCTGCAAATCCTGAAAAGGAATTTCAACTTTGAAAATAGTATCAAAAATATGGTCCAAACCCCCGCTGTTTTACTGCAAGACGGAACCTTGCCCAAGTGTGTGCTGGTGGATATTGATGGCACGGTGGCGCAAATGGATGGCCGCCGGCCTTTTGATTGGCACCGGGTGGGCGAAGACCGGCCCAAATGGAACGTGATAAACCTGGTGAAGTCGCTGAAAAACCACGGCTACCGCATCATCTTCTTTTCGGGGCGCGATGGTGTTTGCCACGCCGATACGTCGGCCTGGCTGACGCGGCATTTCGGCTGGCACGAAAATGCTGGTTTCCAGTTATTCATGCGTGCCGAAAAAGACCAGCGCAAGGACAGTATTGTAAAAAAGGAACTGTTTGGGCGGCATATCCAAGGCAAATATTTCGTGGAGATGGTGATTGACGACCGCGACCAAGTGGTGGCCATGTGGCGCAAGGAACTTGGCCTTACGTGCCTGCAAGTGGACTACGGCGATTTTTAACGGCGGGTTCTCACATTCCGTCCATCCGCCTTTTAAAAATAGTATCGCTGGAAAAGGCGAAACCCGCCCGCCCAGTATGGGGGAAAGAGCGGGTTTCAATGGATTTCCGGTTCCCCGGTTTTCTTACATTGCCATGCCACGCAAAAACGCGCGTGCATTTTCGTGTATGCTGTAAGGTTTGTGTGCTCAGTAACCCAGCCGGGTTGCGTGCGGGCTTCATTTCTCTTTGGCAAATTCGGGAATGCGGCTGTTTTTGTAAAGGCCCGCCTTGGTGGGGCGGTTGGTGGCACACGCGGTGCAGATGCAGGCCAGCAAAAGGGCGGCAATGAGTTTCATCAGAATGGAAAGTTAATATGATTAGCTGATTGGATAGTATAAAGCTACTAAGTAGTGCAGCCGGTTGCAACGGAGTGTAAGAACAAAAGGCAGATTGCCGGAACCGCCGGTTCAAGGCATCCAAAACCTGACAATAAAAAAGGTTCAGGCACGGATGCCTGAACCTTTTTCCTGTTTGGATTCCTGCCGGAACTAACGCGTTACCACCAGTTTTTGCGAAACCATGCCTTGTTTCGTTTTCACGTACACAATGTACATTCCCCTCATCAGCGAGCTGATTTCCAGCGAAACCGTATTCTCACCGGCGGTAGCGGCCTTGGCAATACTCATGACTTGCTGCGAGCCCATATTGGTGACAACTATGCTGGCTTCCTGCGCTTCGGCGACATTGAACCGGACACCCACACGGTCGCTGGCCGGATTGGGAACCAGTTTCACCGTATTCTCAACCGGCGGGGCTGCCTGACGGCCGCCTGGCTGGGTGGGAACGCTTGCCGACGCGCCTTGGGCAGCGGGCACCTGCCATACTTCAATGCCCGACAGGTTGGCAAAACCGCCCGTGGCAGCCACATTGATAGCGCCGTCAGTGATGGCGGTGCGGAAAGGCCCCAAACGCTTCCAAGTTCCGGCACCGCCGCTGACGTAGTTTGCCTGCACTACCTTGCCCTCCAAGAACACGCTGAATGTTTCCGAACTGTTATCTTCCCAAACGTACAGGTACACATCGTAGGTGGCGGCGGGTACGGCAGTCAGTGCCACGTTCACGTTGCGCCCTCCCACACAAGATCGGATCATATCCGTTCGGTTGGCATCGGTGGCCGGATTTAGTGTCACCGATGGCAGGTTGTATGGGGTGCCGCTGTACGTGTAGTTCGGAGCATTGGAACCCGCCCAATTCTGGCCGTCAATTTGCATGGACGATCCGTTCAGGTTCACCGCCCGGTAGAATGATGGCGCGGTGGGAGCGGGAATTCCCGCTACTGGCGCGGCTGGGGTGGGTGCGGGTATCGGTGCACCTTTCTTAACAACCGTGACGCGGATGGAAGGCGAAACACTGACCGCCCCGTTGCTGGCCGTAGCCTTGACGCTCAGCACATACTGGCCAACCGACACACCGTTCCAGCCCATCTGCCACGGAGCCGAAGTGCGCTGCCCGATCCAGTAGCCGTTGTTGATGAAAAACTCGACCTTGGCCGTGCCTGCCGGGGCACTGGCACTGAAAAGTACATTGTCGCCCTCGGTGAATACCGCCCCGTCGGCAGGCGAGGTGATTGAAAGGCCCGTTGCCACGGGAGCCGGAACCGGCGCGGGAGCGGGTACAATGGCGGGTACAATGGCGGGCGCAACGGCAACTGGCATTGGAGCCGGAACTGGCTGAGGTATAGCCGACTTGGAGTTGATGGTGATGCTCACCGCAGCCGAAGTTACGCTGGCATTGCGGTTGTCGGTGACTTTTGCGGTAATTGAATGATTGCCCTTCGGCGCATTATTCCAAACCATTGTCCACGGGGCAGATGTTTGCTCGCCAATCCTGATACTATTTGCGAAAAACTCCACTTTGGCCACCGAACCGTCGGCATCGCTGGCACTGGCCGTGATGGTGATTGCGTTGCCCTCTTCAAACTGTGCCGCCGCCTTGGGCGAGGTCACGGCCACGAGTGGCAACTGGTTGGGAGCCGGAGCCAGAACAACCGGATCGGGTGCGCCTTTTGCCTTCACAATGACGCGGATGGAAGGCGAAACGGTGACCGCCCCGTTGCTGGCCGTGACCTTGACGCTCAGCACGTACTGGCCAACCGACACACCGTTCCAGCCCATCTGCCACGGAGCCAAAGTGCGCTGCCCGATCCAGTAGCCGTTGTTGATGAAAAACTCAACCTTGGCCGTGCCTGCCGGAACGCTGGCACTGAAAAGCACATTGTCGCCCTCGGTGAATATTGCCCCCTCGGAGGGCGAAGTGACCGAGACACCGGAAGATGCTGGCGGAACCGGTGCGGGAGCCGGAGGAACCGGCGCAACAATGGGCGGGGGCACAATGGCGGGTGGTGGGGCGGGCACAACGGCTACCGGTGGCGGAACCATTGCCGGGGGTATAACCGGCTTGACTGTGACTGTCATGGCCGCCGAAACCGTTTCCGCATTCTTATTGTCAACTGCCTTGGCGGTCAGCACATGATCTCCCTGGGCAAGATTGCTCCAAACCATTGTCCACGGGGCGGTGGTTTTCTCGCCTATTTTCACCGCACCGGCAAAAAACTCAATTCTTGCCACCAAGCCATCGGCATCTGCCGCGTTGACATTGATGGTGAGCGACGCACCTACCGAAAGCGCGGTTTTGTCGGTTGGGGAGGTTATGCTTACCGTTGGGTTTTGATTGGCGGCTGGTGCGGCAACACTGAAACTGATTGCCGCCGAAGTGGTTTTGGCCCCCTTGTCGTCAGTGGCCACAGCTTTCAGTGAATAATTGCCTTGGGCTGGCCTGTTCCAATTAAACGACCACGGCGCGGAAACCGCCTCCCCGATTTTGATATCGTTGGCAAAAAACTCCACCTTCGCCACCGTTCCATCGGCATCCGTCGTCTCGGTGTTCAACGAAACGTTGCTTCCGGAAACCACCGAGGCATTGTTGGCAGGGCTTGTCAGTTTGATGGCCGGGTTCTGGTTGGCGGGGATCACTGCGGCCTGGCCCGACTCAAACGCGCCAATGTCGGGGGCATTGCCGCTGAACGACATTGGAATCGGTGCCAGAGGCAGGTTGGCCGTTCCGGCATCAATCAAGGCGCCGTTTGGCACGGATTCCATGTAAGGCAGCGGATAAGCCCCGCTGCGCCTGATGGCGGGCACTCCCTGCCTGTTGCCCGACACCGACGCGCCGTTGGGGATGGACTTGAACGGTTTGCTGTGGTGGTTGTTGCGAAGCACCGCATTGGAGGGCTGGCCCACGCCGTTGTCGTAGATGCAGTAATCAACCGTGTTGTTGGTACCCACATCGAACACGTTGTTTAGCACTTGCAGGTTGTTGCTGATGCGGCCGCTGTGCGGCGTGCGCATCTGGAAAATCGGTGGAAAAAGCAAGTCGCCATCACCCGTGATGGTATTGTTGTAGAAATAAATCCCGTCCGAGGCATTGTTCAACGCCCAGATGATTGGAGAATTTTTGCCCAGAATAAAGTAGTTGCGGCGTACGTGGATGTTTGATCCGCCTTTCGGCTTTTGGTTGTATTCGCCCATCACGTTCCAAGCATTCACATTGTCGCGGTAGTCAAACACGTTCCTTTCAATAATTGTATTGCTCACCGTAAGTTCAAGCGAAGCACCGGTAGCCACCTTAAACCGGTTGTCATGCACCCAAAACGTGTATTTTCCCTTGGCATACGGGGTGGACAGGTCGTGCTCAAGCGATATTTGGGTGGTCATGTCGCAATTGTAGATTTCAACCTCCGAACCCCCGATGTACCAAAACTCGAAACCCAAATTGGGCACGTTGTTGCCCCAAGCGGCACTAGATTTGCCAACGTCCCTGATGTTGTAGATCTTGCTGTTGCTTACCAAGTCGGTACTGTTGAAACCGCTGCCATTCCATGATGCAAAACACTTGATGGCGTAGCCGGAACTTTTATCACCCCACGGGCCGACAGGCACATTCGTCTGGTGATAGATGGCCCCGTCATGGATTTGCAGGTTGTCCATGTTGCCGCGCGTGGTGATGTTGCCCTGCGAACTGTTGCCACTCTCGCGCGAGGATTCCCTGATTTCAAAGTTGCCGATCTCAATGTTGCGTGCCGTTGTGCCGTAATCAGCCGTGATGCCGATCGCATTGTCAAAGAACTGCTGGATTTTCACATCCGTTATGGTAATGTTCGAGCGGTTGATGATTTGTATCCCCGACCAGCCGTTGTGGTTTCTCCCATCCAGTGTAAACCCTTTCAGGGATTGGTTGCCCACAGTCATACTGCCGCTGATGAGCCGCAAAGCCCCTTCGTTCCACAGCCAAGTGCCAACACTGATAATGGTCTTGTCCACTCCCGCACCTTGCAGCGATACGCCCGGCTTCAAATCCGCACTTTTTTCATCGTACGTGCCAGCCGCCAACATGATTGTGTGGTTGCCCGCCGGAACTGCGCTGGCTGCCTTGCGGATGGTGCGCCAAGGGCGGGCCTGCGAACCGTCGCTGCCATCGTTGCCCGAGGTGCTGACGTAGAAAATATCGGCTTGGGCCGAAATGTTGAGGATGCACGCAAAGGCGATGCAGAGAAAGGAACGGACATACGTTCTGATTTGTCCTGTAAATCTACTCATAGCTGGATTGTGTTAAGGTTTTGTGACTGCTCAAATTCAACTGGATGGGTGGCTGGGGCTTGGTCGTAGCCAAACCGGTATTTCATCGGGCAAAATCACGGCTTGGTCGTAATTTTGAGGACTCTTGGGGGAATACGTGTGAACGAAAACCAGAGTTACACAACGTGAGAATTACGCGCCAAAACGCAATGTAATATTTTGGCGGCTTAGCAAGCACCTGAAAATCGGAGTGGCATTCAGCAAAGTGAGGCATCAAATCCACATTTTTCTGCTCATTATCAGCACATTAGGCAAATATGTACTCAATACACGGTTTTGGAATCCCGCACCAACTTCACGAAAAAGTGTTTTGTATATGATGTGACTTTGCACGTAAGTTAGCATCCAAAAATTGACCTTTTCCGTGATTTTACAAAAGTGCCGCATGGCAGTTGGCGGGTTTTCAAAAAAACACCCCCGGCACAATCCGTTGAATTGTGCCGGGGGTTTGGGGATTTGAAAAGATACTATTTTGGCGGCTCCGCAAATGCCGGTAAAAGCGGAATAACCGGTGGCCGCAAGGCTCCTGCGGACGGGGCCGCGCAAACCAATGCACCCGGAAACCATGGCCGCCGTCGTCAATGGTATCCAGTGTGTCGTTTACTCTGGCTCCATGGCGTTCAATCATGTAGTGGGGTTCGGGCCTGATGTTGGCCCAGTGGTTAAGCCCGATGTTTTTCCCGATGATTGCTGTATTTTCGCCGTTCGGCTTAAAAGTGACAAGCTGGCTTTCGGGCCCAAAAATACTTTCCGAAATTCTCAAGCACACCGACTGAGGTGCTAATTCTGCAAAAGCATGACTGCCAACACCAACGGTTTGCCAGATGTCCGTTTTCATGTCTACCAGGATTTCGGTTCCATTCCCGATGAGGGCAGGTTTCTCTTCAACCAGCGATACTATTTGCAAAACCAGCCCACTGCCGGCTTGGTGGCTTTCACGCTGCAACACGCCCCGAGCCACCAAACCATGGCCTTGCTTTACCTGCATTTTGCCCACGGCCAAGCGGTGAGTCCGTGGCGCGGCACGTTCGGCGGCATTGAAGTTGCGCCCGATATCACCGCCACGCAACTGGATTCTTTCCTCCAAAAAGTCAATCAGTTCGCTGATTCACAGAATATTGCCAGCATTTCGATGGCCAACCACCCGGCGGCCTACCAGCCCGCCGAAGCCCCGCACGTAACGGCGGCTCTGCTGCGCAACGGCTACCGCATCCGCACCACCGACACCAACTACCACATTGCCATTACGCCCGAACCGCTGGAGGCACGGATGCACGCCTCTGAGCGGCGGCGGCTGCGCAAATGCCACACGGCAAACATGGCATTCGCCGAGGAAACCACACCCGACCTTGCCGCTGTTCACGCGTTCATTGGCCGAGCAAGGCGGCGCAAGGGTTTCCGGATGCCGATGGAGTTGCCTAAGTTTGAGGAAATGTTCGCGAAAATGCCCGACGTTTACCGGGTGTTCACGGTGCGGCAAGACACAACAATTGCCGCACTGGCCGTGATCATCCGCATCAACGAGGATATCCTTTACAACTTTTATCCGGCTGACCATGAGGATTTTCTGGGCTATAGCCCTGCGGTTCTGCTCACTGACGGGCTATACAGGGTGGCCAAAGGCGAAGGCTACCGGATGCTGGATTTGGGCATCGCCACCGACAACGGCGCACCCAACCACGGGCTGATGCGGTTCAAGCGGCACTTGGGCGGCGAGCCGTCTGAAAAATTGACTTTTGTGAGGGAAACGGCAGGGTGATTTTTTTCGGGGGCATGGCGGGGTTTGGCTCCCGCCGGGAGCAGGACTTTCAGCTTGGCGGAAGATACTGTTTTGTCCGCATCCGCGATGCAAGAATCGGGGGTTTGGCATCCAGAAAAGATACTGTTTTGGTGCCGACCCTTCGGGCAATTACCGCGCTACTTTTGTTTTGTCGGTTGTCAGGCGGTTCAGCAGCGGGTACAGCAGCACGGAGAGCAAGATTACCAGCGTGCCGAGATAAAACCCCGTTGTCATCTGTTCCCGCTCGCCAAAAACCACCACGGCCAATATGATTCCGTACACCGGCTCCAAGTTTACGGTCAGGTTGATGGCAAACGGCGAAAACTTGCGCAGCAGCCACACCGCCGCCGAATAGGCATACACCGTGCAAACCCAGGCCAGCAGCACGATCCACAGCCAGTCGGTGGCAGTGGGAGCCAGATTTACGGGCTGGCCTCCATAAAAAAAAGCCGCAAACACGGGTAACAGAAGTGCGGTGGCCACAAACGCGCCCACCATCTCGTAAAATGTGACCACCTGGGCATCATAATCCGTGGCAAACCGGGCGTTGATAACCGAAAACAACGCCGACAACGCCGCCGAAGCCACTGCCATGCCCAACCCCAGCGCGTGGTCGAACTCAAAGCGGAACACCACGTACAGCCCGGCCATGGCCAGCAGGCCCAAGCCTATTTCCAGCATCCGCGCTGGCCGGCGTTGCAGCAGCGGCTCCAGCAGGCTCGTCCACAGTGAGCCGGTGGCCATGCCCGCCAAGCACACCGAAACCGTGGCTACCCGCGCCGCCGCAAAAAACAATATCCAGTGCAGGGCAATCACCACGCCGGTCAGCATCATCCGGACAGCGGCGCGGCCATCCAGCCGCAGCGATTTGCGCCGGAACACGCACAGCACTGCCAGCAACGGGACGGCGAGCAGCGTACGGAAAAAAACCAGTTCCACCGCCGGAATGGAAACCAGCCGCCCAAGAATGGCGGTGAAACCCCAGATCAGAACCAGAAAATGCAGGTGCAGGTAGTCTTTTGGTGTGGCAGGCATGATGGAAAAACGGCCCCTAACCCCGAAGGGGAGCAAAAACAAGGGCGGTTGAAATAGTATCTTTTGAAAAGCTCAAACCCACCTGTACCGCCGGACTTGGAAAGTCCGGCTACCCTTCCAGGGTTGGGGGCTTTCACCTCGGCACCACAAAATACAGCACAAAACTGAGGGCGGCAAATACGGCATTTGGTATCCAGACGGCCACAATGGGCGGGATGGTACCAATTTGGGCCAGGCTTTTGCCCATGATGAATATCAGGATATAGGCGAATGCCAACACAAATCCGAAGGCAATCTGGAAGCCCACGCCCTGCCTGCTCTTGCGCGCCGACACAATCACGCCCATCATTGTTAGGATAATGATGGCAAACGGACTGGTGAAACGGATGTATTTTTCAATCTGGTAGGTTTCCACGCCATCGTCGCCACGCTTGAGGAGTTCGCCAATCAGCGTTTCCAGTTCGGTGAGCGTGTAGGTTTCGTAGGCCATGTAGTTGTTCTCGAAATCCTTGGGAACCAAGTTGGGTATCAGGGTGTCTTTCTGGATGCCCGAACTGAGGGTTTCCTTCAACCCATCGAAGGTGTGGATTTGGTAGCCATCCAGTTTCCAGCGTTTCGTCTCGGGAATCCACGTCACCGACTGGGCGGTGAGTTTTTCCTTCAACTGCGTGCCCACAATGCGTTCCTGCGAAAACCGGTAGCCCACGTTGCGGTTGTTGTCGTAACTTTCCAGGTATACGTACAACTCGGGGGTTACTTTTCGGTGCAGGTTGCGGCCACTGTAATAAAACGGGTCGTTGATGTATTTGTTCTCAAAGGCCAGCCGCACCTTGTTGGCGTTGGGTATCACCCAGCCGGTGAGGCCGAAGATGGCCGCCCCCACAATGCAAGCCCCAATGAAATACGGAACCAGTATGCGCTGGAAACTGACACCGCTGCTCAGGATGGCCACCAGTTCGGTGCGGGCGGCCAACTGCGCCGTCACGAAAACCGTGGCAATGAAAATAGTGATCGGGCTGAGCAGGTTGGCGTAATACGGGATGAAATTCAGGTAATAATCAAATACGATAATCTTCAGCGACGCGCGGTGCTTGATGAAATTGTCCATTTTCTCCACAATGTCAATCACCACAATTACCGCCATTAGGATGCCAACCACGAAAACAAACGTGATGAGGTATTTTTTGAGGATGTACAGGTCAAGGATTTTCATAAGATGCGAATGTACGGAACGCCACCCGGCTTTCCGCAAAAACCGTACCTTTTCCGGGAGTTTGAAACCGGCCCGGCTCCCGGCATCGTAGCCATGAAACCGGCCATCGAGAATAGTATCCCCGCTAAAGACGGGGCTTTCAGCTTTCAAAAGTCCCAAACCCGCCCGATGAACAATCTGTTGCAGACCTTCCAAACGCCAACGCCGCTGCAACCCATCCGCAGCCGATTTGCCGCCGAAGCGGGTGTGCAATGGCTCATCAAACGCGACGATTTGATTCATCCGCAGGTGTCGGGAAACAAGTGGCGCAAGCTGAAATACAACCTGATGCACGCGCAAAAATGCGGGCTGGGTACGCTGGTCACTTTTGGCGGGGCGTTTTCCAACCATTTGCACGCAACCGCCGCCGCCGGACAACTGTTTGGTTTCAAGACGGTTGGCATTGTGCGTGGCGAAAGACCCGGATTGCTTTCGCCCACGCTGCAATTTGCGGAATCGTGCGGGATGCAACTGGAGTTTTGGCCGCGCGAGGCGTACCGCCACAAGGAAAAGTCAGGATTGTTCGGCGAAATCGAGACCCGATACGCGCCGTTCCATCTCATCCCCGAAGGCGGTAGCAACGAATGGGCCGTGCGGGGCTGCGCCGAAATAATGGAGGAGGTTGCCATGTCGTTCGACTGCCTGACTTGCGCCGTGGGTACAGGCGGCACACTGGCCGGACTAATTGCCGGAGCCGCCGGACGGGGCAGCATACGCGGGTTTTCGGCATTGAAAGGTGGCGGGTTTTTAACGGCAGAGGTGCAAGACCTACTGGCAAAATACTATGTTTCGGAAGGGGCAAACCCGGTCGTCCATGACAACTGGCATCTTGAAACGGGGTATCATTTTGGCGGATATGCCAGGCACACACCTGAACTGCGGGCGTTC
>JANPIL010000316.1:0-11278 GCA_031424975.1 Sphingobacteriales bacterium | reverse complement strand
TTTCGGCGATGGGCAAACCCGCGTTTACCCCGACCTGATCAGCCGGATGATTGCCCGCCGCACCGATGGTTTCCGTTCGTACCGCATTGTCCAGACCGCCCCGAACCGCATCCTCATCGAAGTGGACTGCGAAGCGGCGGCCTTTGAATCGGTTTCCCGGCAGGTCAGGCAGAGCGTGGAGGAAGCCCTGGCCTTGAAAGATATCGGCAACATACCCATGCAACTTCGGCAAGGTGTTACCTTTGTGCGGGGCGGCAAGTTCCGCAAGATAACCCGGTGCTTCGACGACGGGGAACTCGAATGACACAGACCCGAATGACACAGATAAAGATACGCGCGATTGAAAAATACCTGCCCGGTCAGGCCGTGCATTCCGGCACACTTGAACGGCAACTGCAACTTCCGCAAGGCTGGATCGGGAAAAACAGCGGCGTGGACACCCGCCATTGGGCAGACCCGCAAGAATCGGTGGCTTCCATGGGGGCCGAGGCACTGCGCCGGGCTTTGGCGCGGGCGGGACTGGCGTTGCCGGACTTGGACTTGCTGATTGCCGCCGGAGCTTCGTACGACTATCCCATCCCGTTCAATGCCGCCCTGATAAAGAAACAATTAGACACGCAAGCCGCCGAAACACCCTGTTTCGATGTGGATTCGACGTGCCTGAGCTTCCTGCACGCCCTCGACATCGCTCACCTGTACTTGGCGCACCGGGGCCTGAAAAGGGTGGCCATTGTCAGTGCGGAAATTGCCTCACGCAGCCTCGACCCCCACGACTCCAAAACCTATTCGCTGTTTGGCGATGCGGCCGTGGCCGTGATTCTGGAGGCTTCCGCAAATGAAGGCTATGCGCCGGGGCTTTCGCAATTTAGGAACTATACCCAAGGTGCGGAAATGGCCATGATTCCGGCGGGCGGCGTTGTTGAGCCGGGCCTAAACGCCAATAGGTCGGCATTCTATTTCCGGATGCAGGGCAAACAAATGATCAAACTGACGCTGGAGAAACTGGACGGTTTCATGGCCGATTTCATGTGCCAGACAAACCTTGCGCTGCACGAATACGATTTCATTGTGCCGCACCAGACCAGCCTGATCGGAAACGAATTGTTTGTGCGCAAATACAATCTCAAGACGGAGCAAATGGTTCTCACCCTGGCAAAGTACGGCAACTGCATTTCGGCCTCCATCCCGCTGGGTCTGGAACAACTGCACAACGGCAACCGCCTGCAAAAAGGCGCGAAAGTATTGCTGGCAGGCTCGGCGGCTGGCTTGTCGCTGGGGGCGGTGTCGCTGGTATTTTGACTGTGCCGGGTTTGCGCTTTTCAAAACATACTATTTTCACTCAAATAACTGCCCCTGTCCGCCATGCTGCCGCTGGTACGCCTCACGGATTTTGCGCGCCGTTGCCAGTCCTTTTTCGCCGTCGCACAGCAGGCAAACCGCGCCGCTGGCCGTTGCCCTGGCTCCGTACACGCCGTTGCCCGCGTTTTCACGCGCCATTTGCACAATCGCATCCATTTCCGGGCTGCCCAGGCCGCACGCCGCGTGGCTCTCGTGCGATTGCTGCATCCATGACCCCAATTGCCGCAGCGATTTTTCGTGCATTTCGTGGTCGGTGCGTGGCGGAAAATGTTGCAGTAGCAGCGAGGAATACTGCGTCCGGGTGTGTTCGTACACCGGGTGGCGCGTGGCTTGCAAAATGTTGTAGGTTTCGTCGGATTTCACTTCGGCCAGCGGGTCAATCGTGAAGCCGTATTTGTCAGTGAAATCGCTTCCTTTCAGTTGTTTGGGCAGCCAGGCATAGCGGTCTTCAAACTCACGGGGCGTGATGTTGGCTAAGTAACCGTTGTAAAGTAAATGTTCGCGCTGGCCGGTGGTGCGAGCCAGTTGCAGTTCGTGCGGATACGCGCCTTCGTGTAGGGCCAGCAGCGTGTAGCCCATCAATGCCGCCGTGCGCATGGTTGAGTACGCATCGTTTTCTGTCAGATTCGGCTTTCCACTATTGATTCCCGCAAAATGCAAGCCTTCGGGAAACGGAAACGGATCGGAAACGTGATCGGGCTGGCACAAAACCGGTAGCAGGTTTCCCGGCTCCCCGAAATGGCTCGCCAGGAAACCGGCCGGTTCGCATGGTCTGCCCGTAACCAGGCTGGCGGCTTTTTGCGCCAGAACGGGCAGTTCCGTTCCCGCAAACACCAGATTGTATGCCTGGGCCAAAGCGTGAATCGTAGCCACCATCGCCGGCACAAATTCCTCACCAACAGGTATTTGAGAATCCACAGAGACATCAATTCCTTGGAAGAAGATTCCCCTTTCCTGTTGCAAAACCCGCAGGCAACCCGCCACATACGCCGCCCAGCCGCCCGCAGTCTGTTCCAAAACATCCCCGGCGTACTCAACCGAAGCGCCGGGTTTGGCCAATCCGGGAGATACTATTTCGGAAGTCGGGTTTTGCCCGGCATCCAAAGTTCGGATGCGGGTCAGGCCGTCATTCCGTAAGGCTACCGTCACTTGAATGCGTGGCCGCAGGGGCATTTGCAGCACCAGCGAGCCAAAATAACCGGCAGTGCCGCCCATGACATCCAGACTGCCCGGCGCGGTGGCGGTGAAACGGGGGTTGCGGTTTCCGGCAAAAAAGCTTTCCTGATTGTCCATGATGCGCAAAATAATCCGGGCAAACGACAATGTGGGGTTTGGCCTCAAAAAAATATACTATTTTGCCCCGGTGATTTTCATCATCCCCATTGCCGGTGCGGAAGCCACCACGCCGCAGCCACGTTTCAACCAACCGATTCCATGCACATAGACACGTTAGCCATCCGCAGCACACACCTGCCCGACGAGAATGCGGGGGCAGTGGCCGCGCCGATTTACCTTTCCACCACGTTTGAACGGGCGGAAGACGGCACTTTTCCCAAGGATTACATCTATTCGCGGGCCGATAACCCCAACCGGCGGCTGCTGGAACAAAGCCTTGCCGCGTTGGAAGGCGGCACGCACGGCTTCGCGTTTGCCTCGGGCTTGGCGGCGATTGCGGCGGCGTTGCAGACCCTCAAAACCGGCGACCACGTGCTGCTGGGCGATGACACGTACTATGCGGCTTCGGCCCTGATGGATGAGATTTTCGGGCCGTGGGGCTTACAATCCAGCCGCGTGGACATGACTGACTTGCAGGCGGTTGAAAACGCCATCCGCCCCAATACGCGTTTGGTCTGGGTGGAAACGCCATCAAATCCGCTGCTCAAAATCACCGACATCCGCGCCGTTGCCAGCCTTGCGCACCGGCACAACGCGTGGTGCGCCGTGGACAATACGTGGGCCACACCCGTACTCCAGCGTCCGCTGGATTTGGGGGCCGATATGGTGCAGCACGCCACCACCAAGTATTTCGGCGGCCACAGCGATGTGCTGGGCGGCGCATTGGTGGTGAAAGATGAACAGTTGGCCGCGCGAATCAAGAAAATACAGACCTTGGGTGGCGCGGTTCCCTCGCCGTTTGAGTGCTGGTTGGTAGCACGCGGCATCAAAACGCTGCCGTTGCGTGTGCGGACGCAATCGGAAAACGCGCTGAAAGTAGCCGCATTTCTGGCGCAACACGCTGGCGTAGAGGCGGTTCACTATCCGGGGCTGTCCACGCATCCGGGATACGAAATCGCCAAGAAACAGATGTCGGCGTTTGGCGGGATGCTGTCTTTTCAGGTAAAAGGCGGCACGGCGGAGGCGATGGCGGTGGCCGCCAACGTGCGGTTGTTCACGCGGGCCACGAGTTTGGGTGGTGTGGAAAGCCTGATCGAGCACCGCCGCTCGGTTGAGGGTGCCGCCAGCATGGCTCCCGAAAACCTGCTGCGCGTTTCCATTGGATTGGAGCATCCCGATGATTTAATGGTCGACTTAGATCGGGCGTTGGCCGGATAAAAAAGTCCCCAACTCCAAAGTGGAACGGCCTCTCTTAAATCCTTTTTGTGGTTCAACCGGGCAGGTTTGGGCTTTTCGGGAGATACTATTTCAGTCGACAGTCCATGGCCAACAGTCCACAGAGAAAACCGTCTGGGCAGCCACAAGAGTGTCCCAGAAAAAGGTATGGGTTTGGGCGTTTTGAAACATACTGTTTTGCGGCGCGTGTTTTGGCGTTCGGACAATCGCATTGAAGACGAGCGACAAGTCATTGCTTTCTGTCAGTCTATTTTACCTGTCAAAATGCCAGCCAATCTTGGATAAGTCTTATTAATTATGGGTTAAAGCCGGGTTTGGCAGTTTTGCGGAGATGAAACCAAGTTGGGAATAATAATTGTTACGACATTAAATGTCTATACATTTATAAACAATTAAAACATTCGCTTCATGAAAAACCTCATCAATGGCTTGCACCACGTAACCGCGCTATCCAGCAGCCCGCAGCGCAACGTTGATTTTTACGTGGGCGTGCTGGGCTTGCGGATGATCAAGAAAACCATCAATTTCGATGCGCCCGACGTGTACCACCTGTATTACGGCGACGAAACGGGCAGCCCCGGCACCATCATGACTTTTTTTCCATACAGTGGCCTGGCGCGTGGCCGCAAGGGAGCCAACCAACTGACGTACACCGCATTTTCAATCCCACAAAACGCCCTCGGCTTTTGGATGGACCGGCTGGCAGCGTTCAACATTCCGTTCGGCAAGCCCGAAAAACGCTTCGACGAAACCTACATCCGCTTTGAAGATTACGACGGCTTGGGCGTGGAATTGGTAGCGCACGACAACGACAGCCGCCCCGCCCGGAACAATGGCGTGGTTCCGCCCGAGGCGGCGATTCGCGGTTTCCACACGGTGACGCTGCACGAAACCGTTGCCGACAAGACCGTAAAACTGCTCACCGAAGCCATGCAGCACCGCTTGGTGGCCGAAGACGGCGACCGGATGCGGTTTGCGGCGGGAACCGGCGAGCCGGGCAGTTTTGTGGATGTGCTGCACCGCCCCACCGATTTGCGCGGCTTGCAGGGTGCGGGCACGGTGCATCACGTGGCTTTCGCCACCGATTCGGATGCCACGCAACTTGAAATCCGCGAAAAACTGCTGCAAGCGGGCTACCAGCCAACCCAAGTCATTGACCGGCAGTATTTCCATTCCATTTATTACCGCGAACCGGGCGGAATCCTGTTTGAAATCGCCACCAATCCGCCCGGTTTCACGGTGGATGAGGAGGCAGGGCATTTGGGTGAACGTTTGCAACTGCCGCCGTGGTACGAAGCCAGACGCGCCGAAATAGAAGGTAATCTGGAACCGATAAGCCAACCGTAGGGGCGGCGGCCCCACCCCCGGCCCCTCCCCGAAAGGGAGGGGAGTTTTCCTTGGCTCCCCCTTCGGGGGCTGGGGGGCCGAATAGTATCTTCAAAAATCCTCAAACCCACTTTTTTCTGCGGACTGTTGCCTGCGGACTGCCAGACATGACACACAAACTTGAAAATTACGAAAAGGGCGGCGTTTGCCTGCTCGATGCCGACCGGGCCATGATTATGGTTCACGGACGCGGCGCCACGGCGCAGAGCATTCTGGAGCTGGCCAAGTATTTCCGGCAGCCGGGCATGGCTTTCATCGCGCCGCAGGCCACGGGCAATACGTGGTATCCAAACTCGTTTCTGGTGCCGCTGGAACAGAACGAACCGGATTTGTCGTCGGCCCTGGACGTGATTGGAAACGTGACCGACCGCGTGCTGGGTAACGGCATACCGCCGGAAAACGTTTACTTTCTCGGCTTCTCGCAGGGAGCGTGCCTGGCATTGGAGTTTGCGGCGCGGAATGCCCGGCGTTACGGCGGCGTTTTCGGCTTGAGTGGCGGCTTGGTCGGGCCGGATGGCACACCGCGCAACTACGCGGGCGATTTTGGCGGCACACCCGTTTTTCTGGGTTGCAGCGACGTGGACGCGCACATTCCGAAACGGCGCGTGTTGGAAAGCGCGGCGGTTTTCCAAAAAATGGGGGCCGCCGTGACCACGCAACTCTATCCGGGAATGCCGCACACCATTATTGAAGACGAGATAAACCGCGTGAACAAGATGTTGGAAATAGTATCCTGAAAAATGCCCGAACCCCGTTTCCAAACCTTTGGCTCCGGTTCGGGGTTCTGCTTGGAAGGCTCCGTACCGGTTTGGCCTCCGGAAACCACACCCATAAAACTCACCCCTAATAAACCGTACACCATGAACCTGACAATTGTTTCCGCAAGCACACGCATTGGCCGACAGTCGCATCGTGTGGCTTTGGGCTTGGAAAAGTTTTTGCAAGGCATTGACAATCTTGACGTTACCATGGCCGACTTGGCCCAATATCCGATTCCGCTTTTCGAGGAGGTTGTCAACAGGCACCCGCAGCCATCGCCGGTGATGCTGGAACTGGGCGGGATACTGAACCGGTCTGACGCGTTCCTGTTCGTCACGCCCGAATACAACGGCACTTACACGCCCGCCCTGAAAAACATGGTGGATTCGTACAACAAGACCGAGTTTTCGCGGAAAGCCATCGGCATTGTCACCGTAACCACGGGCGGCATGGGCGGTATGCGGGCCGCCATGCAAATGCAGCAACTGATTCCGGCATTATTTGCGTTTGCCTCGCCGCACATGCTGCTGGTGCCGCACCTGACGCAGAAATTCGATGAGGACGGCAACCTGACCGACGAGAATTTCCGCAAGAGTCTGGACAGTTTCACCAAGGAGTTTTTGTGGCTGGCCGAAGCCGTACACGAAAAGAAAGCCAAGGAACTGGTGGTGGGCTGATACTTTTTGCGGACGATTGGTTGCGGCGTGAGATACCGCAACCCGTTTTTCATTTTTCATTGCGTATTTTTCATTAATCCGATATGCCCGACGCGCAAGCCACCGCCCACATCGGTATCGAAACCTACCGCACGCAAATCCACTTGGCGAGCCACACCATCCAAGCCGATGAGCCAGCCGACGTGGGCGGCACCGACACCGCGCCCACACCCTACGAACTGCTGCTTTCGAGCCTGGGAGCCTGCACGGCCATCACGCTGCGGATGTATGCCGACCGCAAAAACCTGCCGCTCGAAGCCGTGGAAGTGAACCTTGCGCTGGACGTGGAGAAAACCGGTGGCGGCCAGAAAACCCGCATCACGCGCCAGATCAAGCTGCTGGGTAACTTGGACGCGGCTGTGCGCCAACGGATGCTGGAAATCGCCAACAACTGTCCGGTACACCGCATCTTGGCCGGTGAAATTGAAATCCGCTCCGCTTTGCAAGACTGAAAGCCAACGGCGGTCAGGCACTGCGTGTCAGAACGGGCATGGGTATTCGGGCGGGTTTGGCCCCCGCTAAAGACGGGGCTTTCAGCTTTTTGAAAGATACTATTTTGCAATTCCGCCGATTCTTCCCCAAACTTGTGCCATCCATCCACCCAACCCGGCACCATGCTTCCCAAGATAAACCCGACCCACACCGCCGCCTGGCAAAAACTCGCCACGCACCGCCAGCAAACCAAAAATCGCCACATCCGGGATCTGTTTGCGGAAAACGAGCATCGTTTCGGGCAGTTTTCGCTCCGCTTCGAGGATATGCTCGTGGACTTTTCCAAAAACAACCTCTCGCACGACACCAGAACCCTGCTGCTGCAACTGGCCGGCGAAACGCAACTGCCCGCCGCCATTGCCGCCATGTTTGCGGGCGAGGCCATCAACGAAACCGAAAGCCGCGCCGTACTGCACACCGCCCTGCGCAACCGCGCCAACACGCCCGTGCTGGTGGCTGGCAAAGATGTGATGCCCGAAATCAATGCCGTGCTGGAACGGATGGAATCGTTTTCCGATAAGATAATTTCCGGCCAGTGGCGCGGCTACACCGACCGCGCCATCACCGACATTGTGAACATCGGCATTGGCGGCTCCGATTTGGGGCCGGTCATGGTTACCGAGGCGCTGCGGCCCTACTGGCAGCCGAATATGCGGGTGCATTTTGTGTCGAACGTGGATGGCACGCACATTGCCGAGACGCTCAAACGCGTGGATCCCGAAACCACGCTGTTCATGATTGCCTCCAAAACCTTCACCACGCAGGAAACCATGGCCAATGCGCACACGGCACGCAATTGGTTTCTGGATGCGGCCAAAGACGAGGCATTGGTGGCCAAACACTTCGTCGCGCTGTCCACGAATGCCGGGGAAGTGGCGAAATTCGGCATTGACACGGCCAATATGTTCGGTTTCTGGGATTGGGTGGGCGGCCGCTATTCGCTGTGGTCGGCCATCGGGCTTTCCATTGCGTGCGTGGTTGGCTTTGGCAATTTCCGGGCCTTGCTCGAAGGCGCACACGCCATGGACAACCATTTCCGCGAAACGCCCTTGGAACAGAATATCCCGGTGATGCTGGCCTTGATTGGCATTTGGCACAACAACTTTTGCGGGGCCGAATCGCACGCCATCCTGCCCTACGACCAGTATTTACACCGTTTTGCGGCCTATTTCCAGCAGGGCGACATGGAAAGCAACGGCAAAAGTACCGACCGCAACGGCCATGCCACCAACTACCAGACCGGCCCCGTGATTTGGGGCGAGCCGGGCACCAACGGCCAGCACGCGTTTTACCAACTGATTCACCAAGGCACCAAACTCATTCCCTGCGATTTCATTGCCCCGGCCATCAGCCACAATCCGGTAGGCAACCACCACACGCTGCTGCTGTCCAACTTTTTCGCGCAGACCGAAGCGTTGATGCAGGGCAAAACCGAAGAGCAGGTACTCGACGAACTCGTGGCCGCCGGAAAAACGGATGCGGACATCAAACGCATCGCCCCGTTCAAAACCTTCACCGGCAACCGCCCGACCAATTCCATTTTGCTCAAACAAATCACGCCGCGCAGCCTGGGCAGCCTGATTGCCATGTACGAACACAAGGTTTTTGTGCAGGGTGCCATCTGGAATATCTTCAGCTTTGACCAGTGGGGCGTGGAACTGGGCAAGCAACTGGCCAACCAGATACTTCCCGAACTGACCGGCAACGAGCCAATAACCACGCACGATGCCTCGACCAACGGCTTGATCAATGAATTCAAACGGATGCGGCAGTAGCACACGCTTCAGCTTGTGCCCGGAAACCGCAGGTTTTGGGTTTTCAAAAGATACTATTTTCCGGAAGCTTTCGGGAATGGCAAACTCGGCGGCTTGCTTGGCGTGTTCGGACAAATACCCGGAAACCGGTCAGCGTGAATATCTTGGATGAAGGATTTTTGGTACAGTTTTTGGGAAGGCGTGTCGCATCTAAACCCGAATTGTATGAGAAAAATCATCATTACCATCATCGTCGCATTGGCCTGTATTGAATCACAAGCCCAAACCGAAAAAGGAAAACGATTTATCGGCGGAAGTGTAGGCTTCAATTCGCAATCCAATCAGAATAATAGGGATTTGAAGAGCAATAATTTCAACATTTCCCCAAGTGTCGGTTATTTTGTTGCCGAGCGTTTTGCCATTGGTTTGAGTGCAGGATATAATGCCTCCAAGGATAGGTATCAAACTTTCGATCAGCAAGGCAATCCTTTAGTGGCGGAATCGAAGAGTAATTTCCTTAGCATTTCGCCTTTCGTGCAGTATTTTATTCCAGTCAGTGATGGAAAGTTTTTTTTCTCACCAACTTTAGGCACGTCCCTTAGTTTCGGAAGAAGCAGGAATTCCTTGACAACAAATGACACATTTTCAACGAGCACGTACTCCGTTTCGGTAAACCCCGGCTTTTCTTATTTTCCCACGGAACACTGGGGAATCAATCTGAATGTTGGCGGTTTATCTTACCGCGTTATCAATCCGAAGGGCGACAACAACAACACTTCGAATTTGAATTTCGGACTTGGTTCCGGAGCCAGTGTTGGAATCAATTATTTCTTCTGATTTTGCGGCGAAGTTCATTTTTTCGGACAAGCAAAAGGCCACCCCAAGGTGGCTTTTTGCGTATCTTCGCCGCCTCACAACGGCAATGCGATGCTGCAAAATAGTATCTTTCAAATCTTCCAAACCTGCCCGTTATTGTCCGGCTACCAAACGCCGTGGGCCATCACCGCGCAGGCTGCCGGGTTGGTAAGCCGTATGCTGGCGACGTTGAATGGTGAGTTTGTGATCCGCAACCAAATCGCCATCCACCGCGAGGCCGTGCTTGAAGAAGGTGTGGTTCTGAAACCGCCCGTGGTCATATCCAAAGGCTGTTTCATTGCGGCCCACGCCTATGTGCGCGGCGGCGTATTTCTGGCTGAAAACGTGACCATCGGGCCGGGCGGCGAAGTCAAATCAAGTTTCATTTTCCAAAATAGTGCGTTGGCGCATTTCAATTTTGTGGGCGATTCGCTGCTTGGCGCAAACGTGAACTTGGAAGCCGGAGCCGTGCTTGCCAACCATTTCAATGAACGGACGGACAAGTTAATCAGGGTTTTGGTGGATGGAAAAATCGTGGAAACCGGCTCGGTCAAATTTGGCGCGCTGATTGGCGATGGTTCGCGCATCGGTGCCAATGCCGTCACATCGCCCGGTACGGTTCTGTTGCCCGGCAGCATTGTCGGGCGGCTGCAACTGCTGGATCAGGTGGCGGCATTCAGAATGTGAACTGGGCGGCAAACAAATGCGCTGGCACAAGGTTGGTAACGGTAAATCTCACACCCAAAACACATCGCATGGTTGTCATCATCGGGGCCGGAATGGCCGGACTCACTTGCGCCAAATACCTGCAAGACAGGCAGATAGCATTCACCTTATTGGAAGCCTCCGACGGCGTAGGCGGACGCGTACGCACCGACACTGTGGATGGCTTCCGGCTGGACCGGGGTTTCCAGATATTCCTAACCTCGTATCCCGAAGCCGAAAAACTGCTCGATTACGGTGCGCTGGACTTCAAACCGTTCCGTTCCGGAGCCATCATCCGCAAGGACGGAAAGTTGCTGACCATGCCCAATCCGCTCAAAAACCCATTGTTGGCACCGCAGGCGTTGGCCGCGCCGGTAGGCACCTTGCGCGACAAGCTGAAAATACTGCAACTGACCCGCCACGTGAAGGCTGCCGGAAATAGTATGGCTGAAAAAGGCCAAACCTCCCGCTCCACGTTGTCGTTCCTGAGCGGTTTCGGCTACAGCGACGAGATGATAGACACGTTTTTCAGACCTTTTTTCAGCGGCGTTTTCTTGGAAAAGGAATTGCTCACCGCCGATGGTTTTTTCCGTTTCCTCTTCAACCAGTTCGCCACCGGCGATGTCGTGCTGCCCGCCCACGGCATACAAGCCATACCGGAACAATTGGCGGCGCGGCTGC
>JANPIL010000315.1:0-13611 GCA_031424975.1 Sphingobacteriales bacterium | reverse complement strand
GTTGCCACGGTTTCCTGCAAAAAGGAAAACCCGACACCCGACCCAACCTCAGTTACTGACATAGACGGAAATACGTATGCCGTTGTGAATATATGCGGCAAGTTTTGGATGGCTGAGAATTTGAGAACAACGCGTTATAATGATGGGGCGGCTATCACTACAAACCTCACCAATGCCCAATGGGACGCTGCCACAACCGGGGCGTTTGCCATTTATGAGGGCGACGCGGCCAACAATGCTGCCTACGGCAAACTGTACAATTGGTTTGCGGCAAGCAGCGGCAAATTGGCCCCGGCGGGCTGGCACGTAGCCACCGAAGCCGAATGGAACGCATTGGTAACCTGTTTGGGAGGCTCAGGCGAGGCGGGCGGAAAAATGAAATCGGTTTCTGCCTTATGGAATGCCCCGAATGCCGGTGCCAGCAACAGCAGTGGCTTTGGCGGCTTGCCCGCAGGATACAGAAGTTCCAATGGGCCGTATGCGTTGAAAGGGAGAGCCGCTTATTTCTGGGGGGCCGACCAGAGAAATGCAACCCAAGGCGAATATTTACTGCTGAGTGCCGATTTTGCAACAACTGCCACCAACGGGGCCACAAAACAGTTTGGCTACTCGATAAGGTGTGTGAAAGACTGAATGGCCTGATGTTACGCAGGTTTTTGGAGAACCGGCATCGCATAACTGCAACATTGGCAGATAGGGATAGAGTGATGCAACAAATGTTTGAGGTATGGAACCTGCTGAAATAGTATCTTTTTAAAACACTAAACCCCCAATCCAATGCTTTCTCTAAAACGTGCCTGGCATATTATAGGATTATGCATGGTTTTGCTGGCCGGTTCTTGCACAGACGGTGATCCGGGCCCGCAGGGGCAGCCGGTGGTTACCGAGGCGGGAACACCGATAGGCACGGCTTCGTCGGCCACGATAGGCGCGGCGGGTGGCAAAATCGCCTCTGCCGACGGGTTGGTGACGCTGGATTTTCCGGCCGGTGCGTTGGAGGCCAATACGGTCATTTCCATCCAGCCCATTACCAATACCGCTCCTTTGGGAGTGGCCGGGGTCTCGTACCGTTTCTCGCCCGACGGCCAAACATTTAAAACGCCGGTCAAGGTTTTGTTCAAATACAATGACGTAATGCTGGCGGGCACACCCGCCGATCTGCTTTGGGTGGTGACCCAAGCCAGTGACGGCTCGTGGCAGGCCCTGCGCAAAAGCAGCGTAAATGCCGCCGCAAAAACCGTATCGGGCGAAATCAAGCACTTCAGCGACTGGGGGCTGGGCAAGTTCCTGGATATGCAATTGAACCCGGCCGCCGCGTTTCTGAAACCCAAAGAATCGGTCGAATTGAAAGTTTCCGGCTTTGTGGCCAGCACCGATCCTGACGAGGAATTAACGCCATTGGTGCCTCTGGAACCCAAAGGCGGCGGCGATGACTTGGAGCCGCTGGTGCCTTTTGAAAAACGTAATTCGCTGTTCAAATTGCTGAAATGGAACCTGTCGGGCGAAGGCACACTCACCCCCAACGGATGGTCGGCCACCTACACCGCGCCCTCCAAAGTGCCTTCCCAAAATCCGGTGGCGGTAAACGTTGAACTGGAACGCTACCAGGACGGCAAGCCCGCGCAGTTGTTTGGCAAGGCGTTGCTGGTGTCTAATATTACCATTTCGGAAACGGGTGTGTTGGTGGTCAATTTCAACGGCATCGAATACCGATACCAGCAAACGGGTGGCGTAAATCAGGTGGCCGCCATTGTGGTAGACGACGAGTATGTGGCATGGCAGGGCGGTTCGGCTACGGGCATCCCCAATTTCACGTTTTACCGGTCGCTGAAATCTGCGGGCAACCACGCGCACCGGTGCGAGAATGTCGCTGATGCGGTATCACACACGGCCAGCGCGGGAGTAAATTATTTGAATGAATGGTATGACGATAATGGCAAGCTGTATTGCAGTTCTTTCAGCAGCAACATAACCGATGTCGGAACCAAGTTCGGCGATACTATCACAGGCACATTTTCGGGAAACCTGTATGATGACAGGGGCCGGCTTGTGCCCATATCCGGTTATTTCAGCTTGGCGCGGGTCAATTGACGGGGGTTGGCAAAAATGGCTTCCGGAAAAACAGTATCTTTCCGAAAGCCCAAACCTCCGGGTCGTTTTTCTGGCCTTCAGCCATTTCATGCCTTTAACCTGCAACGCAAAAAACACCCATCATGAAAAACCCCTTGCTGATCCTGAAAATCGCGGCACTGCTCCTTTTTGCCGCAACAACCGCCGACATCCTCACCGACCTGAGCATCCCAAAGGCGCAGTTGGAAGAAGTGGTAATGAAAACCGCGCAGGAAGGCCTGCAAGTGCCCGAATGGAACCGGTTTTCGCTGCGCGACTTTGTGAACAAGGCCAAGGCGCTGCCCGCCGGTTCGCAGGCGGCGGCCGTGAAATCATTGGGCGCGGTGGTGAAAGCCTACATCTCATCCGAGCGGTTCAAGAAGGAATGGCAAACGCACGTGGCCGGGCTAAACGTCCGCGACCCGCGTGCCAATGGCGAGTATGAGCAACTGGCGGAAGCCAAGAAGAAAGCCGCCGCCCAGCAGACGGAGGCGGACAAATCAAGCAAGCAAATGGATGAGTCGCAGAAGCAGACGGCCAAAATACTCAAGGAAAACCCGCAAATGCTTGAGGCCATGAAAAGCCAGATGAGCAAGGAGGATTGGGCGGAAATGCAAAGACACCTGGCTGGGGAAACAAAAATACCCGTTGGAAACGCCGGCGACAACAGTACCATACAGAAGGTGGAAGCGGAACTGCGCGAAGCCCAACTGCGCTACGACAACACCAGATACCCGACGATGGTGAAAAACCGGCTGAAAAAACTCATCGAAACCGCCAACTCGGTGGACTTTGCGGCGCAAACCAAAGCCGATAAATACGGCACCAAGAAATTCGTTAATCCGGCCTACGAGAAAAAAAGCGACCTGTGGAAACAACTCTACCGCGCCGGCAAGGAACCCGCCATGGCCGCCCGCGATTTTGCCCAGCAGTGGCTTGTCGAGGTAAAATAAACCCCGTTTGCAGTCCGGGGTTTTGTGTTCCGGGCTGCAAATAGTATCCTTGGAAACATCAAAACCCGACTTGTCGAAACGGTCTGGTTTTCGATTTTTCGTGTTGCCTGTGCTGGCGGTGCAAACCGTACGGGCAGCGCACACGGGCGGGTTTCGGCTTTTGAAAACATACTGTTTTGCCGCCACCGCGATGTATTTGGCCCATCATCGAGGTTATGTTTGAAACGAGCGATAGTTTAAATATCACTGCCGCCCAATCCCTCCCAAAGTCTGCCCCCTCCGGCAGCGACCGATTTTTTATGCGCCATCAGGCACGGTTTTTTTAACTCCTTGCGGACAAGTACCGGAATAGTGCTATATTAACGAGCCAGTTGGTGAGCCTTCATTTCCCCGCGCCACCTTCCATGGCATCCAGCCAGCTTTTCCGTTTACCAAATTCCACTGTAAAAAGAGTCATTGCAAAACCAATCTTACGCCTTCCTTTCAGATTATGCCATCCAACTCAGGTTTCCTTGACATTTTCGGCGCGGAGAAAATCTCGTTCGACCAGATTACCAGTATCAAAGACAGCACGCCCGAAATCATTGTATGGGCCGCTCCCGTCATGTTCTTTTTCGTGGCGGTCGAAATCATCGTTTCCCACCTGCAAAACCGGAAATACTACCACAAAAAGGAAACCATCGGCTCCGTTTTTGTGGGCCTCGGTAATGTGGCCGTGAGCCTGAGCATAAAACTGGCGCTGCTCTACGCGGTGGTTTGGGTTTATAATTTGGTTCCGTGGCGCATGGAAGCCAATTGGTGGACTTTCATACCGTGCTACATCATCTTTGATTTGTGCAGCTACTGGGCACACAACATATCGCACAACCAGCGGTTTTGGTGGGCCACGCACGTCACGCACCACTCCGGCGAGGACTACAACCTGAGCACTTCGTTTAGATTGAGCTGGGTGCAGTATCTGAAAATCGTGTTTATGCTGCCGGTGGCGCTACTGGGTTTCCACCCGGTCATTTTCTTTGTCACCAACCAGATTGCCATCCTGTTCCAGTTTTGGGTGCATACCGAATACATCCGCAAGATGCCGCCGCTGTTTGAGTACATTTTTGCCACGCCTTCCAACCACCGCGTACACCACGGCTCGCAGGAAAAATACATCAACAAGAACTACGGGGCCACGTTCATTTTCTGGGACCGGATATTCGGCACGTACCAAGCCGAAGAGGAGCAGGCCGTGTACGGCATTACCAGCAACATAGCCAATAAATCGAACCCGCTGCACATCAATTTCCATGAATATGCCGACATGATCCGCGATGTGCGGGCGGCCAAAGGCTGGCGGCAAAAGTTCTTTTATACATTCGGCAACCCGATAGACATCGCACGCGAAAAGCAGCGCGAGGCCGAAAAAAAACGCGTGCCTGAATACATGGATGCCGAATGATGCGCGACACCGGGTTTTGATTATTGCGCGGAAATGGGCTTTTTTGCACCCTGAATCCGGCAGTGACCTACACCCGGAAAATGATTTTCGATATGTGCGCCAAAAAATCAGAGATAAATTTTACCATTGCACTGGATAAGGACAACGTTCCCGAAAAAATAAACTGGAACGCCACCGACAATCCCAACGAAGGCATTGACGAAACCCGCGCCATTTCGCTGGCCATTTGGGACACCCACCACAAGGGAACGTTGAAAATAGACTTGTGGACCAAGGAAATGCCCGTACCCGAAATGAAGCAGTTTTGCATCGAGATCATTGCGGGCATTGGCGAAACGCTGATGAACGCCACCGGTGATGCCAAGATGTCGGTCGCCGTCGAGGAGTTGTGCCAGCAACTCAGCGAACAACTGCAAGAGGAACTACGCCAGCAACCGCGCTGAGGGGCATTTGAAAATAGTATCTTCCGGAAAGCCCAAACCCCGCCGGACTTGGAAAGTCCGGCTACGCCCGCCAAAATAGTATCTTTGAAGAACGCCAAACCCCGGCCACAACCCATTCGGTCAGCTTCAACAAGTCGGTGTTGCCAAGGCTGGCGGTTATCATGGCAGCATTTTGTTTTGCCCATTCGCTCTTGAGCCTCCACCAAGATGCTGTGCAGTTTTTGCTCTAACTCCTTTTTGGGTGGCAGCTCCGTCCAGTATTCGGCTACCATTATGCCGTCTTTGTGCATTTCCAACAGTTCTACTTGCTCACGGCTGCTTTCGGCACAAAGTATCAAGCCCACCGGTGGCAACTCGCCCGCTTGCTTTTCGTGCTTGTCCAGCCATTTCAGATACAATTCCATTTGGCCTTTGTGCGCGGCCTTGAATTTGCCCAATTTTAATTCTATGGCTACCAGACGTTTCAAATGCCGGTGGTAGAAAAGCAAGTCCAGGTAAAAGTCCTCGCCATCAATGATTATCCGTTTTTGGCGTTCCACAAAGGCAAAACCTTTACCCAGTTCCAGAATAAACGCTTCCAACTCGCGCAAGATGGCTTGTTCCAAGTCCTTTTCGAGGTAGGTATTTTGCAAGTCCAGGAAATCAAGCAGGTACGGGTCTTTGAAGGTGTCGGGCGGCATGGTGTTGCCGCCGCTAATTTGCAGACTGGCTATTTCGGTTCGTTCAAATGCTTTGCTGGCAATTTGTTTGCGGAGTTCTCTTACACTCAAAAAACCATTTGTTATCAATGCCGCGTAAAACAACCTTGATGCTTGGCTTTTAAGAGGAATCAGCACCAAAAAGTGCGACCAGTTTAATTGTCGTGACAGCGTAACGACAATTTCAAAATCCGGAAACACCTCGGCAAATTGCATCATCCGCCTCAGGTTTTTCTCCGTGAAATTTCGCCCGTATTTGTTCTCCAATTGTATCGCCACTGTCGCCACAATCTGTTTGCCGTAGTCGGCACGCTTGTTTTGCAGCACATCGTCATTGATGCGCTTGCCCACCTGCCAAAACAGCAGCGTAAGCGTGCTGTTGGCCTGTGCCACCACTTGCCGCTTGCCTTGCTCAATGAGTTGCGAAAGCGCATGCAATAAGTTTTCCTCCTCGAACCCCGCATTTTTGTCAGTTGCCATGGCGTTTTTATTCCTCTTCGTTTTCCAGTTCCCCTTTGTCCGGGTCGCCAAAATAGTATCTCCCGCAAAGCCCAAACCCCGTCTGCGCCGCACTGCGGGACTTGGAAAGTCCCGCTACCCTTGTCAGAATAGTATCTCCCAGAAACGCCAAACCTCACCCTGCCGGGTTCGAGGCTTGCGGCGGCGGGTCGGTGGGTTTTGGTGCGGTGGCCGCAACCGGCTTTTTCTGCGGAAATAGCAACGAGGCGATGATGCTGATGCCCAAAATGCCCACAATCACGTACAGCGAATGTTGGTTCTCAAAGCCTATTTTGGTCAGGTAATGATGCGCCAGCATTTTGCCGCCGATGAAAAGCAGCAGGAACGACAGTCCCACTTTCAGGTAGTGGAACAAGTGCATGACGTTGGTCAGGAAAAAAAACATGGAACGCAAACCCATGATGGCGAAAATATTGGAAAAATAGACGATGTACGGGTCTTTGGTGACTGAAAACACCGCCGGAACCGAATCCACGGCGAAAATCAAGTCCGTGAACTCCACAATCAGCACCACCAGAAACAGCGGTGTGAGCATTAGTTTGCCAGCGCGGCGCACAAAAAAACGGTTGTCCACAAAGCCTTGCGTCACGGCGAAATACTTGGATGCGAACTTGACCACCGGATGGTTTTGCGGTTCGATGGAATCTTCCTGATTGCGGCTGATGAACATCCGCACGCCCGTGAAAATCAGGAAAACGCCGAACACATACAGCACCCATTCGGCCCGCTGGATTAGCGTGCTGCCCAGAAAAATGAACCCGAACCGCATCACAATTGCGCCCAGAATACCCCAAAAAAGCACTTTCTTGTAGTGGATCTCTTTTACGCGGAACGACGAGAAAATGACCAGTATCACAAAGATGTTATCCACTGAAAGGGCGTATTCCACCAGATAGCCCGTAATGAACTCCAAGGCCATATTGTCCAGGTAAATCCGTTTGTTGGCCTCAAAACCGGCGTGCGGAAAACGCAAGTGTTCGGCATACTGGCTGGCCACGGCCCGCAATTCGCTATTGTCGCCAATGCCGTGGACCAGGGTACCGTTGTAATTCAGGAAAACGTAGAATGCCAGCGCAAACATGACCCAAACCGCACTCCACGCCGCCGCCTCCTTGAACTTGACCACGTGGCTACGCCTGCTGAATACGCCCAAATCCAAGAGCAGCATCCCGATGATGAACGCATTGAAAGCGGCGAAAAACAGGGTTTCGTTGGCGGGCATTGGCAAAAAATGGTTGGGGCGGCAGTGTTGAAGTCTTATAAAAGTAGTGAATTTTCGTCGGTTATCACGGGTTGTATCGGTGGTTTTGGCGGTTTGGGAAATCAATCTCCAAGATAAGATATTGATTTTCAGTACGTTATTGATTTTGCTTGGGTATCGGTTTGGGCGGTCGGCATGGATTATTTAATTTTGCCACCATGTATAACCGCAAAAAAGTAGTGATTGTGTTGCCCGCCTACAACGCCGCCCTGACGCTGGAGCAAACCTACCGCGAAATACCCTTTGACATCGTGGACGAAGTGGTGCTCGTGGACGATGCCAGCCGCGATGCCACCATGCAAGTAGGTAAAAGCCTTGGAATCAAGCATTTGATACGCCACGAGGAAAACAAAGGCTACGGCGGCAACCAGAAAACCTGCTACCGAACCGCCCTCAAACTCGGTGCCGACATTGTGGTCATGCTGCATCCCGATTACCAATACACGCCCAAACTCATCACGGCCATGGTTTCCATTATCGGCAACGACTTGTATCCGGTGGTGTTCGGCTCGCGGATTTTGGGCAACGGCGCGTTAAAAGGCGGTATGCCAGTTTACAAATACATCGCCAACCGATTCCTGACCTTCACCCAAAACCTGCTCATGAACCAAAAGCTGTCCGAATACCATACCGGCTACCGGGCTTTTTCCGGGGAGGTGCTGCGCGGCCTGAACCTTGAACGCAACTCCGATGACTTTATCTTTGACAATGAAATGATTGCGCAGATTTTTTACCAAGGCCACGAAATCGCCGAAGTCACCTGCCCGACCAAATACTTCAAGGAAGCCTCGTCCATCAACTTCTCGCGCAGCATGACTTACGGCTTGGGCGTGCTTAAAGTGTCGCTGCTCTATTTCCTGACTAAGATTGGCGTAATGAAATGGAAACTGCTTTCGTGAGCCTGAAAGCCCGCGTCTGTGCTCCGCAAAATAGTATCTTTTAAAACCGCTAAACCCGCCCTTGCCGGTTGGTCTTGTACCAGTCGCACAAGTCGGTAAGTGGGCATTGGCCGCAGCGTGGACTTGCCCACACGCACACTTTCTGGCCGTGCCAGTAGAAGTGCTTATGGAAGTTGAACAACGTTTTCGGCTCTTTGGGCAGCATGGCCAGCAGCAGGCCGTGCGCCTTGTCGGGCGATGTTTTGCCGCCAATCACGCCCATGCGCTGCGACACGCGGTGCACGTGCGTATCTACGGGCAGGATGGGCTTTTGGAAATTGAAAAGCAGCAGCAGCGAGGCCGTTTTCAGGCCCACGCCGGGCAACGTGTAGAGCCACGCCAAGGCTTCGGCGAGGGGCATTTCGCGCAGGAAATCAATGTTGGCCGCGCCTCGTTCGGCAAATATCTGCTTCAGGATTTTCTGGATGTACGCCGCCTTGACTTCCGGGAAGCGCGACGGCTCCACGGCCCGCACCAATTCATCAAACGGTGCGTCGCGGATGCCTTCCCAAGTGCCGAACTGCTCGAACATTTTCCAGTAGGCCTTTTCTTCGTCGGCGTGCGTGGTGCGGTGCGAGAGTACCGTGGAAATCAGTTCGCGCATGGGGTCGCGGCGGCTGATGATTTCCTGCTCACCGTACAATTGCTGAAGGCGCAGATGCGCCTCCCAAAGTTTTTCCTGAAGTGGTATCGGCTCACTAACGGGGGTTGTGCGGGGTTTCATGGCTGATTACTGGATTCAGCAGGACGCATAAAAAAGTGTTCCCGGAAAACAGTATCCCACCCAAACACCAAACCCGGCAGGTCCGGGTTCGTGTTTGCCTGTCACCCTTTAATGAATTTTATGATGGCCAGCACCGCACCGACGATGGTGACGAGTTGAAAAACGCCCAAACCGATGCCAATCGTGTAAATCTTGGAAGTCAGATTGGTTTCCACCTTTGCCAAATCCTCTTTAGTGGCCAGCATTCCCTCACGAGTTTTCTGGATTTCCAGCGTTTCAGCCTGCACCAAGTTCACAACAGCTTTGGCGGCTTCATCGCCGATTTTGGCTTTGAGCAAATCGTATGATTCAAATCGCAGATTCATTTCCATAATGTTTTAAGTTCTGAAGTAAAGTTAAGAAAAATCGGAGAGTTTGGCCTTTCGGGAAAATACTGTTTTTTGCGGCTAAATGCGGCGCACGGTTTATTTCCTGGCGCGTTTGTAGAACACAAACCCATTTTCCGCGCCGATTTTCTGCAGCGTCGGGAGCGTATCAATTTCGGGTGCCATGTTGATCTTGGTAATCACGTACACATCCTTGTCAATATCGCCGCGAACCAGCCAATTGAAGTCGCGGCGGCGGGGGTCGGGCTGGTCGGGTTGGCGGGTGTAGAAAAAAACACCGTAGCTGCGGTAGCCGTACGGGTACACGTACACATCCTTGCCTTGGAAACGCTCAAAAAAGCGCATAGCCGCCGCCTGCGAATAGCCTTCAATGCGCCCGATGAAAAAAACCAGTGTGAGCAGCACAAAACACGCCGTGCCCACGAAAAGCGTGGCGGCTCCCTTCTGCGGCTGCGCACGGTTGAAAAAGCGGACCGAAAACAGTATCACCAAAAGGAGCAAAACCCCCGGAATCATTTCCCAGCCCGTCCAATTCACTTGCGCATCCAGGTTGGCCAGCGCAAACGGGTCGGCTTTAGCAAACGGCCTGGCCAGTTCCACGTGTCGCCCCAGCCAAGGCATGGCGATGGTGGCAATGCAGTACAGCGACCCAATGGCGATGAGGCCGAAACGCATCCAATTGTTAAACTTGATTTTCCCTTCCCACAGTTGGTAAATGGTCAGGGCGGCCAGGTACGTGAGCGGAAAGTAGCACAACGACGAATAATGCACGATTTTGGACTTTACAATCGTGAACAAAATCAGCACTACCCAAAACAAAATCACCATCCACGTCTTGAAATCGCGTTGGTAGTTGTGCGGTTGCGGCGTGAAGCCGAAGGCGCGGATGCAGAAAATGGAAGCGGGAAAGCAACCCACCAGCAACACCGCGAAATGATAGCCCGGAAACCCGCCGTGGCCCGCATCGGGCGTGCTGAACAGCCGGTAAGTGTACCTGATGAACTCGGTGACAAACTGCGGGCCATGCTGCCAAGTTTCCAGGCCGTACCAAAGCAGTGTGGTCAGGCTTGCCATCAGCGTGAACAGCAAGAAATGCCACGCGTTGATGAAAAAACGGAACCTTTGCAGCACCCAATACACAAAAAGCGTGAGGCACAGAATCAGGTAGGCCGTCGGGCCTTTGGTCAGGATGCCCAGCCCGAGCAGCAAGCCGCCGCCAATCAAATAATAATATTTGTTGGCAAACAAAGTGATGTTGGTGAAGTTGTCTTTTTTCCAATAAAACAGGATAATGCCCAGCAACCCGTTGAAGATGAAGAAGTTGAACCACGGATCAATGATGCCCGACTTGAAATACAAGTGCGGCAGCACCGAACCCACGTAGGCTCCCGCCCACAACAAGCCGAACCTGGCATCGTAAAGCTTGTAGCCTACACGGAACAGGAACACCAGCGTGACAATGCCGCAAATGGCATTCGGGAAACGCGCCGCGTATTCGCCCACGCCCCACAAGTGCATGGCCGCCGATTGGAACCAGAAAAACAGTGGCGGCTTTTCCCAAAACGGCGCAAAATCCATGTGGACGCTCAGATAGTTGTTGAGCACAATCATCTCACGCGATATTTCGGCAAAGTTTATCTCATCCCAGTCAAACAGCCGCACGCCACCCAGAAAGGGCAGGAAAAACAAGGCGGCCACACCGGCCACCAGCAGCGAATTGGCGAGTTTCTTGTCCAAAGTGGTAAGTGGTTAGGATGCACCCGAAGGAAGGGCAGAATAGTATCTTCCAAAAACACCAAACCCGTTTCCGGAACAACCCGAGAAATGGATGCGTTTTGCAAATACTGGCGCAAAAATAAGGCAAAAGCCGCCAGTTCCTCAAACTGTCACAGTGCATTTTTGCTTGCCGGGTCTACCGGGCAAACACAATCCGCATGAACGGCGAGGGGGTTTCGCCCTTTGAAAAGATACTATTTTCCCCGTGGATTACCGTCCGTCAAACTTGAAACATTCACCTCCGTTCACCATTGCAGCAGGTTTTGCTGGTACCAACTCCGCGGATTGCGTTCAAGCAAATGGTTGAGCAGCAAGTACATGGCGATGGAACTGCTCACGCCCAGCAGCGACCCGAAATAGATGTCGGCAAAGAAATGCTGGCCCAGATACACCCGCGAATAAGCCGCCAAAAAAGCCAGCGCAAACCACAGCACGCCCATTTGTTTGTTCTTGCCAATCATGCCCAGCAGGCAGAAAACCGCAAAAGCCGTGGTGGCGTGGCCCGACGGAAAACTGTTGGCGGTGTGGATGTCCAAGCCCTTAATCCAGTGGGGAGCGTAAGAAGTGCCCTCGAAAATGGATTTGGGGCGCAGCACATCGCTGAAAACCACGCGCTTCAGGAATTGCGCCAGCAGCGAACTCAGCGCGAAACTGCCCAAAGCCATCATGGCATAGCGGTATTTGACAAACAGCAGCCCGAAAACGACCAGCACGAAAAACGCGCCATCGCCGACATTGGTGAAATACCGGAAGAAAACGTCGCTGGAATCATTGTAAGAGCCGTTGATGGCCAGAAAAATGACCGTTGGCGACCACACAAGCTGGCTGATGCCGCCCGCCAGCAAAAAAACCAGGTACAGCAGGAAAAAAGGCCGGTTGGC
The DNA here is from genome assembly GCA_031424975.1 of Sphingobacteriales bacterium. Classification (GTDB taxonomy): domain Bacteria; phylum Bacteroidota; class Bacteroidia; order Cytophagales; family 172606-1; genus Xanthocytophaga. The sequence goes on along the minus strand of JANPIL010000315.1, from coordinate 1,482 downwards.
ACGGAAAACCTCTTGCATGGAACGTGAATGGCAAATGCGGAATGGAAAATAACCGGGTTTGGGCTTTTTAAAAGATACTGTTTTTTGAATGCGGAATGCGGAATGCGGAACTGCAGTGTCTTGTAGAAACGTCGCACCGCAACGGTAAACGCCAAACGGTAAACGACAAACTACCCTTGCGCTTCCACCACCGCAATGGCTACCATATTCACGATTTCGCGGATCGAACTGCCCAGTTGCAGCACGTGGACCGGCTTTTTCATGCCAATCAGTATCGGGCCGATGGCTTCGTTACCACCGATTTGCTGCAAGAGCTTGTATGAAATGTTGCCGGAGTTCAATTCGGTGAAAATCAGCGTGTTGGCTCCTTCGGTTGCCAGTTCGCTGAACGGGTAGTTTTCGCCCATCAGTTGCGTGTCCAGGGCCACGTTGGCCTGTACTTCGCCATCAATCACCAAGCCGGGGTATTTCTTCCGTGCCTTCACCACCGCCGATGCCGCCTTTTCGGGTTGCTCGCCGTGGGCCGAACCGAAATTGGAATACGAGACCACCGCCATGCGCGGCTCCACGCCGAAAAAACGCACCTTGCGGGCCGCCAGCCCGATAATGTCCACCAGTTCGTCATCCGTCGGGTTCACGTTCACGGTGGTGTCGGCAAAGAAATACGACTCGCCTTTATTATTGGTGATGATGTACATTCCCGCCACGCGGTTCACGTCTGGCTCCACGCCAATCACCTGCAAGGCCGGGCGGATAGTGCGGGCATATTCCTTGGTCAGGCCCGAAATCAGCGCGTCGGCCTCGCCGGTGTGTACCATCATGGCCCCGTAATAGTTGCGGTCCAGAATCATTTTGCGCGCGTCGTAGAGCGTCATGCCCTTGCGCTGGCGTTTCTGGTAGAGAATCTGGGCAAACTGTTCCACCTTGTCTTCCGGCTCTTCGGTTATGTCAATAATCTGGCAGGTTTCGAGTTCTATGTAGTTTTCGGCCAGTATCTGCCGTATTTTCTGCCGGTTGCCCAGCAAAATCGGTATGGCAATGCCGTCGTCCACCAGAATCTGGGCGGCTTTAAGTATCTTGTACGTATCCGCCTCCGCAAAAACAACCCGTTTGGGCTGGCTTTTGGCCAATGATATGATTGGGGCCATCAGTTTCTGGCTGATACCCACCCGTTTTTCGAGTTGCTGGTGGTAGGCTTCCCAATCGGTGATTTGGATGCGGGCCATGCCCGATTCCATGGCCGCTTTAGCAACGGCTGGGGAAATGGCGGTAATCAAACGCGGATCCAAGGGCTTGGGAATCAGGTAGCTGCGTCCGAAAACCAGCGTCTGGTCGTTGTAGGCGCGGTTCACCGATTCCGGAACGGTTTCCTTGGTCAGGTTGGAAATGGCATGGACGGCCGCCAGTTTCATGGCCTCGTTGATTTCGGTTGCCCGCACATCCAGCGCACCCCGGAAAATGTACGGGAAGCCCAGCACATTG
>JANPIL010000314.1:0-4066 GCA_031424975.1 Sphingobacteriales bacterium | reverse complement strand
GTTCAGGCGGCTTTCACAAAAGCGCAAGAAATTGATTGGCAACCTATTGCGCGAACGCGAGGAGATTTTCGGGATGCTCGAATCGGCCAAGGCCGAATATTTGGCGGCAACTGGCGGGCGGGTTTGAGGGTTTGGCGGGATGCTATTTTTCCGCCCGCCGGATACTTTCGGTGAGCAGTTGGTAGATTTTCTGTTGGAGCGGGGTGTTTTTCAAGTATTTCAAATGCGATTGGATGGTCTGTTCATCGCCCCGGATGGCAGGGCCGGTCTGTACGTCGGCCGGGTTGGCGGCGGCTAAGGCCTTGGCAAACGTCTCTTCAATGAGTGGTTTCAACAAATCGAATTCCAGGTTTTCCGCTTCCACCAAACCCTTGGCCACCGCCAGCAGGTGGTTGGTGAAATTACAGGCAAAAACCGCCCCCACGTGCAGGACTTTCCGCTCGTCGGAACTGACCAGATACACGGTCTGGCTGATGCTCTGCGCCAAGGCCACCAGCGTGTTTTCTGTCAGTTCTCTGTCAGATTCTATACAAAACGGCACGCGGCTCACATCCAGCTTGCGGTTTTTGCTGAATGTCTGCAACGGATAGAAAACGCCCCGGTTCGGAAAGTCCTTGAGCACCGATAGCGGCAGCGTGCCCGATGTGTGGCAGATGATTGCGCCGGGCGGCAGAATAGTATCTTTTAAAACCGCCAAACCCGCCCCGTCGGGCACGGCGAGGATAAAAATTTCGGCGCGGCTGCCCGCAAAATCCAGCGAATTTACGGGTTGCACATCATAAAGCTGCCGTGCCAGTGCCCCGGCATGGGCCATATTGCGGCTGTAAACTTCCACGATGGTGTGCCCGGCATCTTCCAGGGCCTGCGCCAAATGCCAGGCCACGTTGCCCGCGCCGATAAAACTGATGTTAGCCATAAAACCGTGGGTTAGCCGCTGACAAAATACCTGAACGCGCCGCCGGTTTTGCACAAGCCGCAGCGGGTGCTGTTACTTTTTGGGCGCAAACAGACCCTGATCGTCTTTGAGCAGCGTTTTCAGTTGCAGCACGGCCAGTTTTTCTGCGCCGCTGTCGCCTTCTACCGGATATATTTCCCGGATCACGCGCGGCACAATATCTTCCAGGTTGCGCAGCTCGGCCAATGCCGTTTCGGGCGTGAGTGTCATGCGGTTGCCCGCCTGGGCGGCTTCGATCAAAAATTCCGGCGACCAGTCCTTGGTTTTGGTGGCGTGCTTGTTGAGCAGGTGCATCACTTTTTTCAGCCGCGAAATCTTTCCCGGCACGCCATCCAGCAAGTCCAGATTTTCAAGGGGTTGCAACTGAAGCGTAACTTCCACCGCCGCACGGACGGATAACTCATCCAACTGGATCACCGTGGCAATCTGGTTGCCTTCGTAATGCCAATGCGGCGTGTTTGAATCGTCCGGAGACCGGTAAAACACCTCTTGGCCGTTGCAGAACACGGCTTGCGGCGGCAAAATGCCACGCACCCTGATTTGGTAGCTCCGCTGGCCGGGCATTCCGTCATACTCGCCATCCGCTGGCTCAATACGGATGGTCAGCGTGTGGTCGTCGCGCATGAACTGCCGGATGCGCGTCCACGCAAACCGGCCATTCAAGTAGTCGTTCGTATTGTTTCCATCCTCGTAGAGTTCGGTTTTGCCTTCGCGGGCCGGAAAAACCGCAAGCACCAAATGGCCGAGGGGTTTCTCGCTTACGGAAGATACTATTTTGGCATCCATCATCGGGATAATGGCTCCGGCGCGGACATAAACCGGAATCTCATCCAAGTCGAAATAACGTTCAAGTATTTGGTTTCCGGTGAAACACTGTCCCGAATACCACTCCACCCAACTGCCTTCGGGCAGCCATATTTTTTGCCGGGCCAGCCGGTTGTATTCCGAAACAGATTCGGTAACGGGAGCCACCATCATGTCCGTGCCAAACATATATTGGTGCTTGAACCAGTAGGCTTCCTCGCATTCGGGCCAGTTGTAATACAGCGGATGCACGAACGCCACGCCGCTTTCGTGGGTTTTGCGGGCCTCGGTGTAGATGTAGGGAATCAGGGCGTAGCGGAGCAGGATGGTTTCGCGCATCATCAGGAAATATTCGTGCGGGTAAGCCCAGATGCGCCGCTCGGCATTGGCATTCTTGGAAGTATGCGTGCGCAACACCGGACTGAACGCCCCGAATTGCAGCCAGCGCAAAAACAGTTCGGGCGAAATGGGCCCCGGCATATGCCCGCCAATGTCGTGGCTCCAGTAGGCGCAGCCCACATTGGCGGCGGTGGCGGTAAAGTACGGCTGAAAATCCAATGATTTCCAGACACTTACCGCATCGCCCGAAAAGCCGATCGGGTAGCGGTGGTTGCCCAGTCCACCCCACCGGTGAAAAATCAGGGGGCGCACTTTGCCCTGCCGCTCCATATCGGCGTAATGCACATAATTGAGCCACAAAGTCGGGTTCATGCCCGGAATATTGGTGGTGCTCCATTGCTGCCAATCGAGCCACCAGAAATCCACGCCCTGCTCTTCGAGTGGCCGCAACACCAAGTTCAGGTAATTTTCGGCAAATTGCTTGTTCACGATGTCAAACGGCACGTAGGCTTGCGTTTCGGGGTCAATGCCCATGGCACGCGCCACCGCCGCATACGATTCTTCGTGCGGCTGGATGCCCGAGGCCGGGTGCAGGTTCAGCGTGATTTTCAGGTTTTTGCGTTTGGTCCAGTCCAGAAAGGCTTTTGGGTCGGGAAACAGGTTCTTGTTCCACGTAAAGCCGGTCCAGCCCTTGCGTTCGCCGGCCTGGTCTTTTTCCTTTTTCCACCAGTCCTTCAAAAACGTCGTGTGCCAGTCCATATCCACCACCAACACATCGAGCGGTACGCTGTGGAGTTCAAATTCCTCCACCAAACCGCGCATTTCCTCCTCGGTATAGGGCCAATAGCGCGACCACCAGAAGCCCAGCACAAAACGCGGCGGCATGGGTATTTTTCCGGCAATAGATGTGTAGTCGCGCAGGGCCTGCCGGTAGTCGTGCCCGTGGCCGAAAAAGTACCAGTCCCGGCATATCCCTTGCCCGCGGGCCTTGATCCAGTCCCAATTGCCGTCTTCGGCCAATAATGGCCGCTCCGAATCGTCCACCAGTGCCCAGCCGCTGCGCGACAAGATGCCCGGCTCAATCTCCACCGCACCCTCGGCACGATCCAGCGTGCGGTTGGTGCCGCGCAGGTTTCCGATATCTTCCAAGCCGGGCTGCCAGGCCACGGTTTTTTGGTTCAATGCAAAGGTGATGCGTAGGTTATCGGCTTTGAAATCACCGCTATTGATTCGATATTTCAGCGTCAGATTGTCGGTTTGTATCGTCAGCCAGTCCTGCTCGACTGTTGTGGAATACTTCGGAACGGGCAGGTTCCGGTTGAGAAACACAAAGGAGGCGCGGTCTTCAAAATTGCCCTCCGGCGACCATTCCATGCGAATCATTTGCGGCGTGAGAAGGGTAAAACGGGCTTCGCCGCTGGTTACGATGGCCGCCGGATTGGCCACCGGATTGAGGGTCTGCGCCGGAACGCGGGAGGTTGCAAGCATGAGAAAGAGGGTTGGCAAGCCGTAAAAATATTCATTTTTGCCCGGCACGCCAAGCGCAAATGCCGGATGCGAGGAACAAAACCGGCGGATTACGGCTTTTCAAAGCGGGGCGGTTTGGGTTATGGAAAATAGTATCTTCTGAAAAGCCCAAACCTGAAGCCTCCCCCAACCCCCTCCGAAAGAGGGGGCTAAACAGTATCTTCCCAAAAGCCCAAACCCGCCAAAACCATTTGAACATTTAGCCATTCAGACAATGATCAAACTTTCCGTCAATATCAACAAGATTGCCACGCTGCGCAACTCGCGCGGGGGCAGCAACCCGAATGTGGTGCGGGTGGCGCAGGATTGCGAACGTTTTGGCGCACAAGGCATTACCGTGCATCCGCGCCCCGACGAGCGGCACATCCGCTACCAAGACGCGCTGGATTTGCACTTGGCCATCGCCACCGAATTCAACATTGAGGGCTACCCGGATGCGCG
>JANPIL010000313.1:0-24764 GCA_031424975.1 Sphingobacteriales bacterium | reverse complement strand
ACCTGCTTGCCAAACTTGGCTTGCTCTCCAAACACGTCCAGCAAATCATCTTTTAATTGAAAGCCCGTACCGATATTCACGCCCATCTCGTATAGCAAACCGGTCTGGCTGGCATCGGCACCGGCCAGCATTCCGCCCAATTCAAGGCTGAAACCGAGCAGAACCGCCGTTTTCAGCCGGATCATGTTCAGGTAGTCGGCTTCCGAAACGGTGGGCAGCCGTTCAAAATTCATGTCCAGTTGCTGGCCTTCGCACACGTCGGCGGCGCAGCGGTTGAATTTTTTCAGTACGGCGGGCAGTTTGGCATGGTCGGCTTCGAGCAGCAAATCGTAGGCACACACCAGCATGACATCGCCCGACAGGATGGCCACGTTCGGGTTCCAGCGGTGGTGTACCGTAGGCTGGCCGCGCCTGAGCGGAGCCGCGTCCATGATGTCGTCGTGCATGAGTGTGAAGTTATGGAACACCTCCACGGCAATGGCGGGTTTCACAAACGGCTGCCAGTGGTCAGTGAAAAGCTGGCTGCCCAGCAGCGTCAATGCGGGCCGCAACCGCTTGCCTCCCAGCGACATGATGTACCGGATCGGCTCGTAAAGTTCGGGCGGGTACTGGCCGTATTGCTGGCGGGAAATTTCTCGGCTAAGGCTTTCCAGAATTTGCTGAATCATAAGGATTTATAGGCAAAGGCTTGGGTGCTTGAGGGGTTTGGCGTTTCGAAAACATACTATTCCCGGCGGCCAAAAACAAACCCTGTAAAAACCCCGGCGGTTCTTACAGGGTGCAAGCAGGTTTGGGCTTTTCAAAAGATACTATTTCAAAGCCCCTTCCTTCGGAGGGGGTTGGGGGAGGCCGTTATTTCGCATAGCTCACCGAACGCATCTCCCGAATCACGGTCACTTTGATCTGGCCCGGATACTGCATATCCTTCTCTATTTTCTGCGCGATTTCAAACGACAGGTTGTTGGCCTTGTCGTCGGTCACGTTTTCGGCATCCACCATCACGCGCAGTTCGCGGCCCGCCTGGATGGCAAAGCATTTCTGCACGCCATCGAAGCTCACGGCCAGTTCCTCCAATTCCTTGAGGCGTTTGATGTAGCTTTCCATGACTTCGCGCCGCGCACCGGGCCGCGAACCCGAAATGGCATCGCACGCCTGAATGATCGGCGAGATCATGAACGTCATCTCAATCTCGTCGTGGTGCGCCCCGATTGCATTGCACACTTCGGCGTTTTCCTTGTATTTCTGCGCCAGTTCCATGCCCAAAATCGCGTGGGGCAATTCGGGTTCTTCGGGCCACACCTTGCCAATGTCGTGCAGCAGGCCGGCGCGTTTGGCCAGTTTGGAGTTCAGGCCCAGTTCGGCGGCCATGGTGGCGCACAGTTTGGCCACCTCGCGGGAGTGCTGCAACAGGTTTTGCCCGTACGAAGACCGGAAGCGCATCCGCCCGATGAGCCGGATCAGTTCGGGATGCAGGCCGTGAATGCCCAAGTCAATGGCCGTGCGTTCGCCGATTTCAATGATTTCGTCTTCAATGCCCTTAGTAGTTTTGGCCACGATTTCCTCGATGCGGGCCGGGTGGATACGGCCATCCTGCACGAGCCGGTGCAGCGACAGGCGGGCGATTTCGCGGCGCACCGGGTCGAAGCCGGAAATGATGATGGCCTCGGGCGTGTCGTCAACGATGATTTCCACACCGGTGGCGGCCTCCAACGCCCGGATGTTGCGCCCTTCGCGGCCAATAATCTTGCCTTTTATATCGTCCGACTCAATGTTGAAAATGGAGACGGCGTTTTCAATGGCGTGTTCGGCGGCGGTGCGCTGGATGGTTTCAATCACGATTTTCTTGGCATCCTTGGTGGCTGTCAGTTTCGCCTCATCCACAATGTTTTTGATATAAGTCGAGGCCCGCGATTCGGCTTCTTCTTTGAGCGTTTCAATCAGTTGGTTGCGGGCATCTTCGGCACGCAGGTTGGCTATTTTCTCGAGTTGCTCAATCTGCGAGTTGCGCATTTTTTCGGCTTCCTCGCGTTTGCGGGCGGCGGTTTCCAGTTGGTCGGCCAAGTTTTTTTTCACATCGTCCACTTCGGCTTCCTTGCGCTTGGCCTGCTCCAGCGATTTAACGGCGGTTTGCTCGCGTTGCTGCAAGTTTTGTTCGCGTTGCAGCAGGCTCTGTTCGCGCTGCTTGATCTTGGCTTCGTTAGCAATGATGATTTCCTTTTTCTTACTCGAATTGTCCTCAAATTCGGTCTTGAGTTTCAGGAAATGCTCCCGCGCCTCCACTGCCTTGTCTTTCTTGATGTTTTCGGCCTGTAGTTCGGCTTCCCGGACAATGAGGCTGGCCTTGTCTTCGGCGGCGTTGCTTTTCCGGCGGTTCAGGTAACGGAATATCACAAACCCGATCACAACCGCCAGCACCGCCTCGATGATGGTGGATAGGGCAACAATGGTGGTGGTGGACATTTTTTCTGTATGTTAAGGTGAATTGACAAAGGTGTGCGGGCGGCGCGGACGCAGCAAACCGGCACAACCTTAACGCGACAGAATACGCGAGAAACGGGAATTGGGGAGGGGAAAAAGTATTACGACAGATTGAGCAAATCCGTCAGGCGCGACATTTTTCGGATAAGCACCTCATCCAAAGTGCTTTTTTCATCTTTCAGTTTCAAATTCTCCACCGCCATCACAAACGCCACCAGCGATAACAAGTCCTGCTTGTCGGTGCGGCTTCCGTAGGTTTCGCGCATTTGGCGCAGGCGTTCGTTCAGTTCCTTGCCTGCCTGGCGGTATGTTTCTTCTTCGGCCGCCGGAATGCGCGAGGGATATTCCTTATCTAAAATCTTGATTTTAATGGGAATCTCATCCTCCATGCCTGATTATGATTGACTCAAAAAGATGATGCACCGGTCAATATCCTGAATGTATGCCTCTATTTTCCCCTTCAATTCGGCAGTTCCTTTCGCATCTGCACTGATTGAATTTACAATTTTACTGATATTATGTTGCTTTTGAAAATTATTTTGCAATGTTTCCTGCTTCTTTTGCATTTTCCTGATTGTGTCGGCTTGTTGTTTCACCTGTTGCCGCAGCCGCTCCCGCTCCTCTTCCGAGGTTGCCAGTTGGCGGCGTGCATCCTCCCGCTCGGCCAGCAATTCCAATAGCCGCCGCTCCACACCATCAAAATGTTCCAGCAAGTCCTTGGGTTCCATTGCGTGCCGTTTTGCGTTTTCGATTTGCCGTTAACAGAGTGCCGGCAGTTTCTGGTCCGCTTTGGCGGCCCGCACGTTCCAATTCATATCTTGGCTTACCGGAGCCTGGTGTTCGTCCTCGCCGGTAGCGGGCGGCAAATTGTAGCACGAGCAATGGAACAACTGGAAGTCGTAAGTCTTCTTCTCGATTTCAAGTTTGATCCTGTACATATGGCTGTGGCAAATCGGGTGAATTATACCGGCAAGTTACAAATTGCACCGGAAACCGCGTTTTTCAGGGTCGCAAAGTGCGCATTTTCCCCGGATGAAAATATTTTTACGGCGCGCGCGTGCAACCCTTTGCCATAATCGTGTGTCTTGGCCCTTGGAAAACCCAACCAACAAGCACACACCATGAGACTGATCCTGGCAACCACCTACGCAATTTTTTTCCTGGCCGTGTCGTGCCGCGACAACAGCGGCACCGCCCCGCTATCCTGCACCAACACATCCGAGTTCCTGCCCCTACAGACCGGCAATTACTGGAAGGTGGATGACAAGAACTACGTGGAAGTGGCCAGAATCAAACGATTCAACGGCATTGCATACGCCCAGTGCCTGCGTTACCTTGGGTATTTCAACACGCCCGACACCAGCTACTACCGCGTTGACAAATCGGGGGTACTGATTCGTTACTTCCCGTACTTAAATGTCGAGGAACGCATCACCAAATTCTGCACCTACCAAGGCGAAAGGTTCACGCTCCGGGAAGATATTTCCGTGGATGTTTCCAGCATCACCACCGTGAAAGCCGGCACCGACACGCTGATTTTTGAATACAACGTTCCGGGGGTTTGCACTGGGCCGGGACCGGGGCCGTGCCCCAATTCCGTCTACCGCCACACGTACGTCAGGAATATTGGCTGGGCGGACGCTGAAATATTGGGTCTGCGCGGAAAATTCACCGAAATAAAAATCGGCAGCCGCATCCGCCGCTTGTGACGGCGGTGTGTTGCCGGTGAAAATAGTATGTTTCAAAAAGGCCAAACCTCACCCCCGGCCCCTCTCCTGCCGGGAGGAGTGAAAAAAGGGAGCCTTTGCTCCCCTCTCTGAAGGAGAGGGGCCGGGGGTGAGGTTGTTGAAAATAGTATCTCCGCAAAACCCCAAACCTACCCCACCAGCCGCCGGAAACTGTGCAGGGCCGCGCCGCTGGCAAGGCTGGCCTGAGCCGTTTCAACGGCTTCGGTCAGCGACAAGTTTGGCCGGGCGGTGTGCAGCGCCACGGCGGCATTGGCTACCACGGCTTGGTGCTGGGCGGGGCTGGCTTGGTTTTGCAGCACATCCATAAATATTTTTGCCGAATCCTGCACGGTGTCGCCACCCAGAATCTCGTCGGCCCGCAGTGTTTCCATGCCCAAGTCGGCGGGTGCGAAAACCTGCTCCGCGTGGTTGGATATCAGTTTGAAGCTTCCCGTCAGCGAAATCTCGTCGTAGCCGTCCAGCGCGTGTACAATCGTGAATTGCTTGTCGGTCTGCTGATACAGGTACGCGTAAAGCCGCGCCAGTTCCAGGCTGAACACGCCCACCATCTGCTTGCGCGGAAATGCCGGATTGACCATGGGGCCGAGCATATTGAAAAACGTTTTCACGCCCAGTTCCTTGCGCACCGGAGCCACGTTTTTCATGGCCGGATGAAACAGCGGCGCGTGCAGGAAACAGATATTGGCTTGTTCCAGGTTCTTGTGTATCAGGCTTTTGTCGTTTGTGAATGTGTAGCCTAAGTATTCCATCACCGTTGAACTGCCGCACAACGACGATACGCCGTAGTTGCCGTGCTTCACCACGGCCTGCCCCGTCCCGGCCACCACAAACGCCGACAGCGTGGAAATGTTGAATGTGTCTTTGCCATCGCCACCGGTGCCACACACATCCATCGGGTCAAAATCGGCCACATCCAGCGCAACGCACAGTTCCAGCATGGCATCGCGGAAACCTTCCAGTTCCTCAACGGTAATGCTGCGCATCATGTACACCGTCAGGAAGGCGGCTATTTGCACGGGCGTGTATTGCCCCTGCCCAATGGCCACCAGAACGGCTTTGGCTTGGTCTTTCGAGAGCGTCCTGTGCGCCAGCAAGTGGTTGAGCGTTTCTTTCATACAATCATTAGCTAAGGCGAGTGGCGGCCACCGCGTTTGTGGCTGCGCAAAATAGTATCTTTTGAAAAGGCCAAACCCGGCCTATTTCAGCATTCCCGCAATTTCAGTGACCAGCGCGGCCGAATTCCGGGCGGCGGTCTTGTAAAACGCCATCATGTCGCCACGGGCATTCTCGTCGGCCTTGTCGCTCAGGCTGCGGATTACGAGACACGGCGTGTGCAACTGCCAGCACACCTGCGCCACCGCCGCGCCTTCCATTTCGGTGGCATCGGCATTGAAGTCGCGGCGCAGTTGCTGCACTTTTTCGGACGAGGACACAAACACATCGCCCGTCACCACAATGCCCGTGGTTACTTGCGGCAGGCGGTTTCCGGCAATGGGTTTTTCAAAACGCGTGGTTTTGGCGGCGCGGATTGCTTTGAGCAGCAGCACCGAATCGGCGGGAAAATACTGCGGGTTCAATTGTGCGGTAACCGGATTTATCGTTTGCCGGGTCGGTTGGTTGTTGAACGTGATGGAACTGTAATCGTGGTGGGCCACTTGGCGGGCAATCACCATGTCGCCGGGCATCAGGTCGGGATTCACGCCCCCGGCAATGCCCGAAAACAGCACCTCGCGCGGAGCGAAAACCTGCACCACCAGCGCGGTGGTCATGGCCGCATTCACTTTGCCGATGCCCGTTTCGGCCACCACCACGCGCCGCCCGTTGAGCGTGCCGGTCACAAACAGCAAGCCTCGGATTTTCTGCTCCTCGCGGCCTTTAAGCGATGCCTGCAAAATACGTACTTCCTCATGGAATGCGCCCAAAATGGCAGTAATTGGCTGTTTTTCAGATGATTGCGCAAAAACACTGGCCGAAAAAAGAAGAAAAACGAAAGAAAAAAGAACGGAACGAGGCATGGGTTTGGGGTTTTTGAAAGCTGAAAGCCCCGTCTTTAGCGGGGATACTATTTTCGAAAAGGGTAGCCGGACTTTCCAAGTCCGGCGGGGTTGGCGGCTTGTTTGTCGGCGGGCAGGTTTGGTCTTTTTGAAAGATACTATTTTGTTGCTTTCCGCCTTCGGCCAGAGGCCGCCCGGTGTGGCTTCGCCGCCAGACATTTGCCACTCGTCGGAGGCAAGCGGCGGGACAAACTTATCCAAGGGCTTTCCGGCGGTGTACCCGGCCAATCAGCAAATAGAACAGAACTGCCGCCAGGCAAATACCCAGTCCGGCACTTTCGCGGGCCAGTTCCTGGTTCATTGATTTCATGGCCAAGCCCGATCCTTCGGTAAAAAAGCCTTCCCAAGCCGATATTTGCAGCCACGCATTGAGCGTTCCGGCGGCGTACAGCACCGCCAGCACTGCCAGCAGTTCAAGGTTAAATTTGCCCATGAACGCCCGGTATGAACAATACGCGGCAACCAGATAAATGGTGACCCACCACACCGGATCGGGATCGTTGAATTGCCAGTAAGCAAAAAGCAGGAAAAGCAGGCCGAAAAGCAGGGCGATGTAGCGCATAAAACAGTTGTAGGTTTAAAGTCTCGGATTGTTTGCTCAATGCCCCCAAACCAAGGCCGCCACCGCAAAAATATCAATTATTACCAAAGCAACCGACACCTCGCGCGTTTTGCCGACCGCGAGCTTGATTACCGTCCAACTCAAAAAACCCCAAATGATTCCCTGCGTGATGGAATACGTGAGCGGGATTAGCACCATGGCCAGAAACGCCGGAATGGCATCGTCGAGCTGCGCCCAGTTGATTTGCGCCACGGGCCGCATCATGAACACGCCCACCAGCACCAGTGCCGGAGCCGTGGCAATGGCCGGCACCACCGACAGCAACGGCGACAAAAACAGGAACGGCAGAAACAGCAGCCCCGCCACCACCGCCACCAAACCCGTGCGTCCGCCCTGCGCCACGCCCACCGCCGACTCGATGTAGGCCGTGCCGGGGCTGGTTCCCAGCAAACCGGCAAGCGTGGTGGCCACGGCATCGGTCAGCAATGATTGTTTGAGGTTGCGCGGCTGGCCGTCAGCATCTTGCAGGCCAGCGGCTTCGGCCACGCCCACAAACGTGGAAATACTGTCGAACAGGTCGGTGAAGGCAAAGGCGAAGATGACCGGCAACACCGAGAATTGCAGCGAACCCACAAAATCCAACTGGAAAAGCAAACTGAAATCGGGCCACGCAAACACGCCGTTCCACACCACAAGCGGCTTGCCCGGCCAAAGCCTGCCCACCAACACAGCCAGCAAAGTGGTCAGGACAATGCCGGTGATGATGGCTCCGGCCACCCGCCTGACCACCAAAACCGCCGTGAGCAAAAGCCCGGCCACAAACATGAGCAGTTCGGGACTGCCCAAATCGCCGATGCCCACCATCGTGGCCGGATTTGGCACGATGAATTTGGCATTGGCAAAGCCGATGAACGTGATGAACAAGCCAATGCCCGCCGAAACCGCGTAGCGCAATTGCTTCGGGATGGCCGCTACGATGTGACTCCTGATATTGAAAACCGACAGCAGCAAAAACAAAATGCCCGCCCAAAACACCGCTCCCAATGCCGTTTGGTACGGGATGCCCATGCCCTTGACGGCGGCAAACGTGAAAAACGCGTTAAGCCCCATGCCCGGAGCCACCACAATCGGGTTGCGTGCATACAGGCCCATCATCAGGCTGCAAAAGCACGAGAGAACCACCGTGGCCGTTAAAACAGCCGGAAACGGCATTCCCGCTTGGCTCAGAATGGCCGGATTGACGACAATGATGTACATCGTGGCCAGAAACGTGGACACGCCAGCCACAATTTCGGTGCGGACAGTGGTTTGGTTGGCTTTAAGGGCAAAATGTTTTTCGAGCATGGGGTTTTTCGGTCTGCCAGCAGCAAGGGGTGGGTTTGGGGTTTCCCAAAGATACTATTTCGGAAAGCAAAAAGCCCAAACCCCGCCGCCCGGACTTGCGTGCCGGGCGGCGGGGTTTGGGGCTTTTGAAAGATACTATTGTCAGAACACGTACCGCAGGCCCACTTGCGCCTGCCAGCGCGAAACCAAGCCGTTATCGTTGTAGAAGGTGCTGGTTTGGGCGGTGGAAAAGTTATACGTTGGCACGCCACCGGCCACATTCACGCCTAGCGGCTGCACCAGATTGGTGATGGAAGCCAACTGCCGCACTCCCCATTTGGAAGTAATCAGGTTTCCAACGTTCAGCACGTTTAGGCTCAGTTGAATTTTGTTCTTGTTGGGCAGCACATAATCCTGCAAAAAGCTCAGGTCCAGGTTAGAATACCACGGGTTGAGCGTGGCGTTCTTGTCCACGTACTGTCCGCGGCGAGTGCTCAAATAATCATCTTGCGCAATAAAGCCTTTCAGTCCCGTCCGTTGCGCGGCTTGCTGAATGGCAGCTTGCTCAGTGGTTGCGCCGGGTGCGGTTTCAAATCGCATCTGGTCTATCTGCGCATCGGTGGGCACAAACATCAGGTCGTTGAAGCCCGACCCGTCGTTGTTGATATCGCCCGAATATGTGTAGCTGAAACGCCCGCCGCGCACATACTGCGTGAACAGCGAAACCGTGGTGGCCATGCGCCCCGACAAATACGTGAATTTCTTGCTTGCCGAACCCACAAAGCGGTGCTGGTTGCCGAATGGCGAGTTGGCCATCAGCGGCCGGTTGGTGTGCGTCAGGTTGGCCGGGTTGCGTTCGTAGCTGTCCGACGAGATTTCAGAAGGCGTGGAAGCCGCTTCCTTGGCTACCAAATAGTTGTAGCCCACGTTGACATACAGGCCGTTGGCCCAGGTTTTTTGCGCCTGCACCGTCCAGTTGAACGTGTAGCCCTGCCGCACATTGGTGAATACATAGGCGTTGGTCGCGCCGCCAAAAACCGTGGCCCTGTCCGTTGGCAGGTACACGGCACGCGTGTCGCCGATGCCGTTCAAACGGCCCGTGGGCGGTTTCAGGCCGTAGTTGCGCACCATCATCGCGTTGATGTCCTGCGTATAAATGAGGTCGGTGGTCAGCACCCAGCCATTGTCCAGTTTCTTGTCGTAGCCAAGGTTGTTACGCCACACCTGCGGGAAACGGAAATTGGGATCGGTGACGCAGTAGAAGAAGAAATTGGGGTTGGCAACTTGGTTACCGAGCCACACGAACGGAATCCGCCCGGAAAACACGCCCGAACCGCCGCGCAGTTGGTCGGTGCGGTTGCCCCGGATATCCCAGTTGAAGCCCACGCGCGGCGAAATTAGCGGACGCGTTTTGGGCAGCACCGTCTGGTCGAATTTCACCGGGCTGCCGCTTTCGTCGAAATATTGGATGTCCGGGTTATAGGCCGGGTTGCGTTTCAGGTTTTCCTCGATTTTGGCCTTGGTATCGAAAAACATGGGCTTGTCCATGCGGATGCCCGCCGTAACGGTGAGTTTGGGCGTGACCTGCCACTCGTCCTGCGCGTAAAATGCCAGTTGACCCACGTTGGTCTCGGCCAGTGCCCACGTGTTGTTCTCGTTATTGGTGCGGTAAACCGTCTGCGCCGCCGCCACCTCATCGTCGAACCTGCCCGACTGCACCGAATCCACGAATGCCTGCACCGACCTGAATCGCGGCCCGAACGTGCCCGGATACAGACCCAGGTTGAATGAGTTGTCGAACTCGAATTTTTCCAGCGAACCGCCCAGCGTGACCGTGTGCTTGCCCGCGTAAATGTTGAAGTTTTCCGTGATTTGGTACACGTTCTGGTTCAGGATATTATTGACCGAAAACGGCTCGTGGCCCGCCACGATATAGGTTGTGCCGCCGCTCTCAATGTTCACGATCGGAAACGGCACCGAAAACGGGTTGCGCGAATCGCGGAAGGCCGAGTAGCCAGCCTGCAGTTTGTTGGAGTAGCGGTTGGAGAAGTTGGATTTCAACTCCACGAAAAACGAATTCAGCTTGTTGTTGATCCGGTAGCCCGAATTGAAATATTGCAGCGTCAGGAAATCCGGGCCGCGCCGCCCCAAGGCCGATGGGTGGGCGGGTTTCTGCTTGTACGCATCCAAGAAACTGTACGTGGCGGTCAGCTTATGGATTTGGTTGATGTTCCAGTCCAGTTTCAGGATTCCCTTGTAGTTGTTGGTTTGGTGCGTGTAGTTTTCATAAGCGCCGGTTTCGTAGCCGAATTTATCCCGCAAGGCT
This sequence comes from Sphingobacteriales bacterium, assembly GCA_031424975.1. Taxonomy (GTDB): domain Bacteria; phylum Bacteroidota; class Bacteroidia; order Cytophagales; family 172606-1; genus Xanthocytophaga. Next base: position 14,273 of record JANPIL010000313.1, on the reverse strand, counting down.
CCGCTCACCAGTTCCAAGTCGGCGGCCGTCACGCGCGACACGTTGCTGCCCGAAACGCCCGGACGCGCCGCCAGAAAACTCGAACCCAAATCCGAACGCTGGTCAAACTCCATGTTGGCGAAGAAAAACAGCTTGTCTTTCACAATTGGGCCGCCCACGCTGAAACCGTATTGGTATTGGCTCAGGTCGGGCACAAAGATGCTGGCTCCGTCCACTTTTTTGCCGGTCATGCCTTGGTTGCGGAAAAAACCGAAAACCGTTCCCGCAAACTTGTTCGTGCCCGATTTGGTCACCGCATTGACCGATGCACCCGTAAATCCGGCCTGCGTCACATCATACGGCGCAATCGACACCTGGATCTGGTCAATGGCATCCAGTGAAACTGGCTGCGCATCGGTCTGCCCGCCGGGTGTGGCGGCATCCAAGCCGAAGGGGTTGTTGAAAATCGCTCCGTCTAATGAGTAATTGTTGAATTGGCCGTTGCGCCCCGCAAACGAGCCGTTTTCGCCCGCCATCGGTGTGAGCCGCGTAAAATCAGCCGCCGAACGCGTAATCGTGGGCAGGCTGCGCAACTGTTCGCTGGAGATATTGGTGGCCGCTCCGGTTCGCGAGCCGTTCAGCAGCGGATCGGCTTTCACCACCACTTCCTCCAGTTGCGACGATTCATTGGCCAGCTTGAAATCCTGGGTCAGCCGCTGGCCCAAGTTCAGCATCACGCCCTCCACTTTGCTCACTTTGTAGCCCACAAACGTGGTTTGGATGGTGTAAGGCCCGCCAATACGCACATTGGGCAGGTTATAGCGACCATCTTGACGCGTGATCACGCCGTAGGGTGTGCCCGAAGGCGTGTGCGTGGCCACAACGGTTGCGCCGGGCAACGCCTCGCCCTTTTCGTCGAGTACAATGCCGCTGATGGCCGCCGTGGTCACTTGGGCGGATGCCGAAAAAAGGCAACACAAGGATAATCCGAAAGCCATTGTCCATAGCTTTGCCAAGTAGATTTTTTTCATGACTGTCAATTTAAAGGTTTGGTTAGGATAAAATGAGGGGGGAAACGCGTATTCTGCCAATAAACAACCGGTTGTTTTAATTGTTTCGCTGGTTTATGCACTCCGGTGGCAACAAAAATAGGATACTCTTCCAAATAGCGAACGCAAAAGTTGGCTTTTCCGTAATAATCCCCTAACAATCAAATAATGTATTGGAAAAATCAAGTTTTGCAGTTTTCAGTTATCAGGGGCGTTTGTTTTTGAAGGTGGTTATGCATAAAACCCGGAAATTGAATGCATTCAGCCAAAAAAAATGAACCATCGGCTGTTGTGCTGGCTTTCGGCTTTTACAGGCAGAATAGTATCCTTGAAAAAGGCAAAACCCCGGCCTTATTTTTCAACCGTGGTACTCACCTGCCGTTATTGGAACCCATATCGGCCATTGAAAAGACTCACTCCGGTGCTGCCCGAACAGCGTATGGAGCAATATCGGCAACAACAAAAAGCACCCTTGGATGCACAAAGTTGCATCCAAGGGTGCTTTTTGCAGACAAAGCATACTGCCGACCTTATCAGTAGCCTTGGTTTTGCTGGGTGGCGATGGCAGGTTTGGGCTTTTAAAAAGATACTATTTCCGGGTCGGTTTCTGCGCCGCGAAATGGAAACCGGCAGTTTACTCGGCGGCCACTTGCTGCTCGTTTTGTTGCTCGTTGGCCGTTGTGAGCGGCAGCAGCAGTTCATTTGAATCGGGGGGCATCTTCGGGATTATTATCTCGAACACCGTTTCCCCGGCAAAGTCCGGACGGAAAATAATTTCGCCGCCCAGCCTTTCCAACGCGATTTTGGCCAGGTACAAACCCAGACCCGTACCGCTGGCGGTAAGCGTTCCCCGGAAAAACATCGTGAACAGCTTTGGGTGCTGGGGTTCGGCAATCCCGGTGCCATTGTCGCGCACAAGCACGTGTATTTCATTCCCGTTATCGCTCATCTCCACTTTCACGTACGGTCCGGCTCCTTCCTTGTTGTAACGGAAAGCATTTTCCAGCACGTTGGTCAGCACGGTTTGGAGCAGTGTACCATCCGAGAACACCTCCGCCGCGCCATCAAAAGCACTCTCGTAGCGTATGCCGGCATACGGTGCCAGGGCGCACAAGTCAGCCGCATACGTCTCAATCAGGTTTGCTACTTGAATGGGTTCATTGTAAATATCGTGGTTGCGGATGTCGTACATCTTGAGGATTCGCACCAGTGTGTGGTTGGCCTTCTCGCAGGTTTTGTCGAGCAGCATGAAATAGTCCAGTGCCGTCGGGTCTTGCACATCCATCATTGCCACCTTGCACAAACCGGCAAGGCTGGCCAGCGGGCCTTTGATATCGTGCGAGGCGCGGTAAGTGAACATGTCAAGTTCCTGATTGCTTTTTATCAGGCTTTGGTTCACGTCGCGCAACTGCTGCGTACGCTGCTGCACGCGGTATTCAAGGTCGTTGTTTATGGCCCGCAGTTCCTCGTTGATTTGCTCAATGAGTTCGTTGGCTTCCATCATGCGGATATTTTTCTCTTCAATGCTGTCTTTCTGCGCCTCAATCTCCTCGTTTTTCTGCACCAGTTCCATGGTTCTTTCACGCACTTGTCTTTCAAGGGTTTCCTTTTGCCTTTGGAAAAACCGAATCCGGTTGCGGTAATAGAGCCATACCGAACCCATAACCAGCACTATGGCGGTGAGGCGTGCCAGCCATGTATCGTACCATGCCGGCTGGATGACGAGGCGTATCGAAGCCCCCTTTTTGTTCCAGTTGCCGAACTTATCGGCGGCCTTGACTTTGAAAACGTATTCGCCCGGATCAATGTTGGTGTAGGATGCCAGCCGGCGGTCGCCCACGATTTTCCAATCATTGTCAACGCCCTCCATCATGTAGGCAAACGTGTTCTTGTCGGTGCTGATGTAGTTCAGAAAGGTGAATTCAAATTCAAAGAAATTATCGTTGTGGTTCAGCTCGATGACTTCCAGTTTTTCAAGCGGACGGGCAAATTCCTGTTTCTTGTTCTGGTCTTGATCAAAAAAACTGAAGGATGTCAGGTAAACCGGCGGCGCATACTGCAGGTCAATAATCTGCTCGGGCGAGAAGCTGATGAAATGCTGGCTGCCACCGAAAAACAATTTCCCGGCATGGTTCCTATGGGCCGCCCACTGCGTGAATTCATTGCTGTGCAGCCCTTCGCCCGTGGTGAAATGGCGGATAAGGTGTGTTTTGGGGTTGAACCGGGCAATCCCCTTGGAAAAAGTACTGATCCACAGGTTGCCCTGCCTATCGGCCAGCATTGCGCACACATCGTTTTCGGGCAGTCCGTTCCGCTCGTTGATGCGCAGGAATGTTTCGGTGCCGGGCTGGTACTTGCAAATACCCGCATCCGTGCCAATCCACACATCGCCCCCGCTTTCGGCAATGGCCCGGATGGAGTTGCTGGGCAGACTTTTGGCAACGCCACGCGTGCTTTTGTAAGATTTGAACTGGTTTGTTTCCTTGTTGAAACGGCACAGGCCGCCATCTTTGGAACCCAGCCACAGGCTGCCCGCCTTGTCTTCATAAATGACTTTCACCGTATTGTTGGCCAACGATGCCGGGTTGCCGGCTTGGTGCAGGTAAGTCCGAAAAGTCTCGCTGTGCGGTTCCAGCCGGCACAAGCCGCCCTCATACGTGCCAATCCAGAGAATGCCCTTCCGGTCTTTGCAGATTGTTTCGATGCTGTTGCTGCTCAACCCGCTGTTATTTTTGGTGAATAACTTGAACGCATTGCTGTGGCGGTTGTAACGGTACAGGCCGTTTTCGGCGGTGCCAATCCAGATATTTCCCGACTCATCGTCCGAAATGGAGGTGATGGAATAGTTGAAACCCGCCAAATCACTGGAAATGGGCAGGTGGTGGGGAGTATATGTACCTTGGGAACGGTCGTAGGCATACAAAACCAGCCCGTCTAAAAAAGTGCCGCCAATCCATAATGTCTGCGCACGATCCTCGTAGAGGGCATTGACCGCGCCGGTTGTGAATTGCGGCGCATTCTCGCCACTGGCATACGTGCGGAACAGGGCGTTCTGGGTATTGAAATTATCCACGCCGCTGCCTTCAGTGGCAATCCAAAGCACGCCCGACTTGTCGAACAGCAAGGCATTGATATTGTCGCTGCCCAAACTGGCGGGTTGCGTGGCATCATGCTTGTACGTCTGGAACTGCCGCTGGTAAGGGTCGAAGTATTTCAGGCCGCCACCTTTTTCGGTGCCAATCCAGAGTGTACCCACGGCATCCTCTTTTATGGCGCGGATGTAATCGCCACCGGAGCCTTCGCCCGCCGCAGAAAAAAACTCGGAGGCTCCGGTTCGTTTGTTCAACCGAATCAGGCCCTTACCGTAAGTGCCGAGCCAGAGGCACTGCTTGCGGTCTTCGGCAATGGCGTATATGTCAACGTCTTTTGTCAGGAGGGAAGACTGGAACACGCCTTTTTCCGGGTCAAACTTACAAAGTCCGCCGCCGAAAGTACCCAGCCAAATCTTGCCTTCCCCGTCTTCGTGAATGGCGAGGATATTGTCGCTGCTGATGCTGTTTTTGTTGCCGTCTTCGTTGCGGTAGGCGGTGAATTGCTGCGTTTTAGGGTCAAACCTGACCAGGCCGCCGCCGAAAGTGCCAATCCAGATAATGCCCTTCCGGTCTTTGTGGATGGCATAGATGCTGTTGGAAGTAAGGGCTTTGGTGTTTGTGGTGGTGTAAGTCCGGCCTTTTTTGGTGTGCCGGTCCAGCCTGATAAGGCCGCTATCGTAGGTGCCGGCCCAAATGTAACCTTCATTGTCTTCGGCCAAGGCACGGATATCGTTGCTGGGCAGGGTTTGGCTGTCTTTCGGGTCATGCTTGTATTCTTGAATCTTATAGCCGTCATAGAGGTTAAGCCCGTTTTTGGTGCCGCACCAAATGAATCCCTTGCTGTCTTGCAACAGACAGTACGCATCCTTGTGCGACAGTCCCTGCTCTACGGACAGGTGATTGAATTTCAGGTTGTTGACTTGTGCTTTTGCAAACCCGATTGCCAGCAGCAGCACGGCCGCCAGCGCACCGGCCATGCGCCGCGCCGACGCATGAAACGGGCGGGGGTCGTTTGTTTTATTTTGAAACTTTATTCGCACGGCAGGCTCCTTTAGAATGTACACCAATCAGTTCACGAATCTAAGCCATAATGAACGCGGCTACTAAACCGCCTTCGCACGCATTCTTACATGCGTAACGTGCCGGTGAAAATACACGCCGTCCGGCCAATTCACGCAGGGTTGCGCGGTTTCCGGGGTTTGCCCTGCTTGCCGGTAAGCACGGCAAACCTTACAGATATGGGCTTTGGCCGCATTTGGGACTGGCAATCCGGACAGCCGCACGTATTTTTGACATCCGTTCGTGCTGCGGAAAATAATATCTTTCAAATTGGCCAAACCCCCACTTCTTCCGTTGATTGTCGGCCTGCTGGCTCTTGCGGAAGCGTATGCCGGTGGCGATCCGTTTCCGGTGGGAGGGCGGTCTTGGGGCATGGCAAACGCCTCGGCAACGCTCGCGGATGGCTGGTCGTTGTGGAACAACGTGGCCGGACTGGCGCAACTGAAAGACCGCCAAATCTTGTTTGCCTACGATTTGCGGTATGGCATGGTGGGCTTGCAAACCATGGCTGTGGGCTATGTGCAGCCCTTGCGCAAAGGCGTGGCGGGCGTGAGCGTGAGCCGCTTTGGTGATGAACTGTATAGTGAAAGCACGGTAGGCGTGGCCTACGGCTACCGGTTGGATAAAATCGGATTCGGGCTGAAAATCAATTACTTGCAAACGGCCATGGCGGAAATTGGCGCACGGCGGCACGTTGTTTTCGAGTTGGGCGGCGTGGCGCAACTGTTGCCGCAGCTCAGTTTGGGGGCGCACCTGTATAATTTCTCCCAAACCCGTTTCCGGCCCGATGCCGACGAACGCATACCGGCGGTGATGAAGGTCGGCTTGTCGTATCTTCCGATTCAGAAATTCATGCTCAACGCCGAAGTGGAAAAAGACATTGACTATCCGGCTTCGTTCCGAATCGGTGCCGAATACGAAATTGTCAGGAATCTGCGCCTGCGCACGGGCATCCATACGCAACCCAATGCGTATTGCTTCGGCATTGGCTTCGCGCCCAGAAAACTGCACTTGGATTACGCCCTGCGGACGCATCCGGTGCTGGGCTTGTCGCACCAGGTTTCGGTGGCATTGAGGTTGGACAAGAAGAAAAAATCCGGGGAAATTGAAAAACCGAGCGAATAACGGGATTGCAAGCTATTGGCGTGTGGGTTCCGGGAATCGTCAAATCGGCGAAGCCAAACCGACACCACTGTCTTGTACGGGAGTTCGCCATGTTTCACACGTGCGCAACCTGCGCAAATGGTCAGTGAAAAAGCTGGGGTTTTGCCTTTTTGCAGCATACTATTTTGCCGGTCTGTTGTTTGCCTGCGCCCAACAAAACCGCCCGGATATTGACTTGGATGCCTTTGTGCAGCAACTCATGGGCACGCAAACCGAAGATGCCAACTACGAAGACCTTTACGAATCGCTGCTGCAACTTTACACGCACCCGCTTGAGTTGAACCGCGCCACCCGCAACGAGTTGGCAGCCACTTACCTGTTGTCTGAAACGCAACTCAACTGGTTCTTCGCGTACCGCGCCGCAAACGGCAAATTGCTGACAATCTACGAGTTGCAGGCCATTCCGGAGTTTGACTTAGCCACTATCCGGAAACTGCTACCCTTCGTGGAAGTACACGACAACGGCCTTGCCGCCGACAACCGCCCGCTCTGGAAACGCCTTGTTACCGAGCCAAACAATATGCTGCTGCTGCGCTACGACCAGACGCTGGAACGCAAAAAAGGTTTCCTGCCCGATAGCACAAGCAACGGCGAACCGGCCCCGCGCTATGCCGGCTCGCCCGGACGCTGGTATGCCCGCTACCGCGTGAACCACACCGGCGATTTCAGTTTGGGGTTTACCTTGGAAAAGGATGCCGGTGAGGCAATAACCTGGCGGCCCGCCACGCGGCGTTACGGCGCGGATTTTTTGTCGTACCATTTCATGCTGGAAAACAGAGGCCGCTGGAAACGCATTATTGTTGGCGATTACCAACTGCAAATCGGGCAGGGATTGCTGTTGTCGGCTGGGTTCACGGTGGGCAAGGGTGCTGAAACCGTTGAAACGGTTCGGCGGAGCCAACTGGGCATCCGGCCATTCACATCGGCCATGGAAACCGGATTTTTGCGCGGCGCGGCGGCCACCTATGCCATCGGCAAATTCGACGTGACGGGTTTTTACTCGCACACACGCCGCGATGCCAGCCTTGCCGAAGGCGACTCGGCCACGGAAAACTACGTTTCGTCAATCCTGACGGCAGGCTACCACCGCACCGAACGCGAAATACTGGCCAAAGGAGCCATCCTGGAGCAGACCACGGGCGGCAATGTCATGTACCGGAGCGCAAAGAATAACCTTGAAATTGGAGCCACGTGGCTCCATACAGTCTTCGACACACCCCTGCAACGGTTGCCGCGCCGCTACAACCGGTTTGAGTTTGGCGGCAACCAAAACCACAGTTTCGGGCTGCATTACAGCTACCTGTGGCAGAATTTCAACCTGTTTGGTGAGGCGGCACGTTCCAAAAGCGGCGGCGTGGGCTTGGTTTCGGGTGTGATGGGCAGCCTCTCGCAGAAAGTATCGGTTGCGCTGCTGGCGCGGCATTATGACCGCAACTTCCACTCGTTTTACGGCAACGCCTTCGGCGAAAACACGCGCAACATCAACGAGCAAGGCATATACTGGGGCTTGAAAATCAATCCGGTGCGCAAAATCACGTTCACGGCGTATTACGACCAGTACCGGTTCGCGTGGCTCAAATTCCGGGTGGATGCGCCTTCCAACGGATTTGATTACCTGTTGCGCGTGTCCTACCAGCCCAACAAGAAACTGCTGCTCTACGCCCAATACCGCGAGGAACACAAGCAACGCAACGAACCCGAACCGGGCACACCCATCAACTTCCCGACGGCGACGCTGAAAAAACAATATTTGTTTAACATTGATTTTCAGGCCAATGCGTACGTTTTCCTGCGTTCGCGGGTGCAGTTCAGCAGTTTCCGGCAGCATTCATTCACGGGCGGCTACGCCATGGCCCAAGACATCAACCTCACGTTGCGGCGTTGGCAACTGAGCACTCGCGCGGCCCTTTTCGACACTGATGATTTCGACAACCGCCAGTATATGTTTGAAAAGGATGTGTTGTACGCGTTCTCGATTCCGGCGTATTACAGGCGGGGTTTGCGGTGGTACGCGCTGCTCAACTACGACATCACGCCCAAACTCTCGTGCTGGTTGCGGCTGTCGCGCACCAATCTTTCCAACCAAAACACCATCGGCTCCAGCCTGGACCAAATCAACGCCCCGCACCGTACAGATGTGAAACTGCAGGCACGCTACCGGTTTTAAATGGGGTGGGTTTGGGGTTTTGAAAAGATACTATTTTAGGGCCGCTATTCCTCGGCCAGAAACGGGTAGCGGTAGTCGGTGGGCGGCACAAAGGTTTCCTTGAGGGTGCGCGGCGAAACCCAGCGCAGCAGGTTCAGGATTGATCCGGCCTTGTCGTTGGTGCCCGAGGCGCGGGCACCGCCAAAGGGTTGCTGGCCCACCACAGCCCCAGTGGGCTTGTCGTTGATGTAGAAGTTTCCGGCGGCGTTGGCCAGTTTCCGGCTGGCCAAATCTATCGCGTAGCGGTCTTGCGCAAACACGGCTCCGGTCAGGGCGTAGGGCGAGGTCTGGTCCACGAGTTCCAGCGTCTGCTCAAAGTTTTCGGCGTGATACACGTAAACGGTCAGCACCGGCCCGAAAATCTCCTCGCACATGGTCAGCGATTGCGGGTCTTTGGTTTCCAGGATTGTCGGCTCAATGAAATAGCCCACCGACTTATCGCAGTTGCCGCCCGCCAAAACAGTCACGTTGGGGTCGGCCTTGGCTTTTTCAATGTAGGCGGCAATCTTGTCAAATGACCGCTCGTCAATGACGGCATTGATGAAATTGCGGAAGTCCTCCACACCACCCATGCGGAGGGTTTGGAGGGTTTCCAGCATACTATTTTTCACTTCGTCCCAAAGGTTGTGCGGCACGTAGGCGCGCGAGGCCGCCGAGCATTTCTGGCCCTGGTATTCAAACGCGCCGCGCACCAACGCCGTTGCCAACGCCTGCGCATAGGCCGATTTGTGGGCAATCACGAAATCCTTGCCGCCCGTTTCGCCCACAATGCGCGGATACGATTTGTACAAGTGGATATTCTCGCCAATCGTTTTCCATATCCGCTGGAACACGCCGGTGCTGCCCGTAAAGTGGATGCCGCCAAAATCGGGATGCTTGAAAATGACCTCCCCGGCGGTTGGGCCATCCACGTACACCAGGTTTATCACGCCGTCGGGCACACCGGCCTCTTGGAAAATCTCCATCAGCACGTGGGCTGAATATATCTGCGAATCGGCGGGTTTCCAGACTACCGTGTTGCCCATCATGGCCGCCGAGGCGGGCAGGTTGCCCGCAATCGCCGTGAAGTTGAACGGAGTCAGCGCAAACACGAAGCCCTCCAGCGGACGGTGTTCCAGCCGGTTCCACACGCCCGGGCTCGACTGCGGCTGCTGGCTGTATATTTCGCCCATGTATGCCGCATTGAACCGCAGGAAATCAATCATTTCGCACGCCGCGTCAATCTCGGCTTGGTACGCATTCTTGGACTGGCCGAGCATAGTGGCGGCGTTGAGCCGGGCGCGGTATGGCCCGGCCAGCAGGTCGGCGGCTTTCAGGAAAATGGCGGCGCGGTGTTCCCAAGGCATGGCCGCCCACGGCGTTTTGGCGTTCATGGCCGCTTGGATGGCTTGCTGCACGTGCAGCGCGTCGCCCTCATGGTAGTGGCCCAGAATGTGCCGGTGGTCATGGGGCGGATGCAGCGGCTTGCGGCGGTCGGTATGCACTTTTTCGGCACCAATATACATCGGCACCTCAATGGTTTGGCTCCGGGCTTCGGCAAGGGCGGTTTTGAGGGCGGCCCGCTCCGGCGAGCCGGGGGCATAGTTCAAAACGGGTTCGTTTTTGGGAATCGGAAGGTGGAAGAATCCGGTTGGCATGGGAGTTCGGGATGAATGGGTTGCGCTGGGCGGGTTTGGTGTTTTTGAAAGATACTATTTTCTGTTGCCAAAGTCCCGGGCCTAATTTGCCCAAGATGATTCACAAACTTTGGCATGATTTTTTATGCGGGTTGTGTGCCGTAGCACAAATCCTATCGCGATGGTGGGTTTTCCTTTGAAAAGTTAAATATATACTCAATTTAATAACATAACCTTCACATTGGGTGTCATTTTTTTTCAACCGGAAAACTTAACTTTCAGACCGGATTTAAGGCATCCAAGCTCTGGTTGCGGTGTTTCGGGCGGGAAACCGCAACCTGCCCGGCCGCACGAAGGTACGGAAAATGATTACTTCCCGGCAGAGATGCGTACTAAATGCACCCTCGGCTCCCGATGTACATATCTCACTATAAAATGTACTGGTTTTTACGGCCGCCAAGTGGTTAAATTGTGAATCTTTTCAACCAGCCTGAACCATGAATGCCTTGACCCTGAATGAACTGTATGAAGAATACACCGAAGCCCGCCGAACCGGCCTCAGCTATGAGCAGTTTGCGGCATTTGTGCTGTATTACCCGGCCTTGCTGGTAGCCAGAACCGATGGCGAGATTGACGAACAGGAATGGCTGACGCTTCAGGGCTTGGCCAACCACTTGGTGCATGAAACGCTGCCGCAGGAAGCGGATGCGGAAGAACAGGAAGACTACCGGCGGTTGTTTTTCGAAGAGTTCCGGCATTTGACGAACAACATGGATCGGTGGGACCGAAAATTCATGAAATCCCTGAAATACGTGCTTTCCGAGTGTCCTGATGCCAAGCAGACTGTGGCCACCACAATTTACTCGCTTGCTGATGCTTCCAAAGGCATTTGCGAAAAGGAACGCACCATGATTGAATACCTGCGCGGCGAACTGGGCATCCGCGAGTTGGGTGCGGGCATCCGCAACGATGGCATTTCCCTGCTACCCGAAGCCAAACCGCCGCAGCCCAAATTCCAAGCATTTTTGACGACTTTCTGGCTGGGCTTCTGATTGGGCAATGCCGTTTTCGGCTTTTTAAGCACAAATCCGCCCATAAAAATGGCCGGCAGGTTTCGCCCCCGCCGGCCATACTATTTTTGCCCAAACCCACTGGCAGTGGTTCGGCGTGTTCACATCACTTTTGTGCGGCCCGGCACCGGCACCGGGTAGAAGCCGTTGGCATCGGGCTTGGTCGGCGTTTCGGCATCCCAGGCAAATGTCTTGGGCATGATGCTCATTGTTGAGTTGTACGCCTCATCCCAGCCAATGGACTGTCCCGAATACGTGGCCATCCTGCCCAAAATGGCGGTCATGGTGCTTTTGGCGGCGTGTTCGGCATCGTTGATCGGCTTATTGTTGATAATCGCGTCGAACAGCACATCGTGTTCGGCCTGATAAGGGTTAGGGTCTTCCTCGTCGCGGTGCCGCCAGACAATGTTGCCCTTGTGATCCACAATCTTGCCTTCGGTAGCCTTGCCCTTGGTGCCGATAAGCAGTTCGGAAACATTGTTGGCGCAGCCCTCGAAATGCTGGCACTGGCTGTTGAGCACCATGCCGTCGGCGTATTCAAACTCCACGTGGTGGTGGTCGAAAATCTCGCCAAACTGTTTTTCCACGCGTTGCTGGCGGCCACCCATGCCCACGGCCTTAACCGGAAAGCCGCCCTTGAACCAGTTAATCACGTCAATATTATGGATGTGCTGCTCGTTGATGTGGTCGCCGCAGAGCCAGTTGAAATAATACCAGTTGCGCATCTGGTATTCCATCTCGGTCATGCCCGGTTGGCGTTCGCGCACCCACACACCGCCGCTGTTCCACCAGCAGTTGGCTGCCACAATGTCGCCGATCATGCCATCCATTACGCGCTTGTGCGTTTCCAAGTATGATTTTTGGTAGTGCCGTTGCAGCCCCACCACCACTTTCAGGTTTTTCTTTTTGGCCTCCTCGGCGGCGGCAATCACTTGGCGCACCCCCATGGCATCGGTGGCCACGGGTTTTTCCATGAACACGTGCTTACCCTGTCGCACGGCCTCCTCAAAATGGATGGGGCGGAAACCGGGCGGTGTGGCCAATATCACTACATCGGCCAAGGCAATGGCTTGCTTGTAGCCGTCAAAGCCCACAAATTTGTTTTTCTCCGGCACACTGATTTGCTTTTTCAAATCACCGTACGCAGCTCCCGACCAGTCTTTGGCATCGGTGGTAGTGATGTTTTTGTAGCATTCGTCAAGCCGGTCGCGGAAGGCATCGGCGAGGGCGATTATCTTCACTTTGGGCGAAGCTTTCATGGCTTGCACGGCGGCTCCAGTTCCACGGCCGCCGCAACCAATCAGGGCGACTTTAATGGTGTCTCGGCCGGCGGCATACGCACTGGCTTCAATGGGCAGCCCGATGGCCAGGCCGCTGGCCAGCAACGCCGAGCCTTTCACAAAGCCCCGGCGCGAGAGATGGGTGTTGTTGTCTGCATTGTCCATGGTGTGGAATTGGGTTAGGTGAAATTATTGGCGGCTCCCCAGCCCCCGAAGGAGGATGGGAGCTTTGGGGCGATTTGGTCACACATCCTTGATGGGCTTGTAAAAGTATTTCTCGATCTCCTCTTTGCTCGGCTGTTTCAATGGTCTTACAAGTCGGAAACCGATGAACTGGGCATCGGTGAGCCACCAGTCGCTGCGCGGAATCTGCGGGTCGCGCTTTTTCCATTGCGGATTGGAGGCCCGCCGGGCGGCACTGCGCAAGCGGTCGGCCTCATCGTCCCAAGAGCCGCCACGCGCCACGTGCGGGTACAGTTTTACGGGCATCGCAACCGGATTGGCCGCCACTCCCGTCCCCGATTTCTTGTAAAATTCCGGGCTGTATTGGTCATACGTCCACTCGGCCACATTGCCGGCCATGTCGTGCAGGCCCCACGGGTTGGGCTTTTTTTTGCCCACCTTCTGCGTCTTGTTGTTACTGTTGTCCAGATACCAGGCGTATTCGCCGAGTTGCTGCCGGTCGTCGCCAAAAAAATAAGTGCCCTTGGTTCCGGCGCGGGCGGCATATTCCCATTCGGCTTCGGTGGGCAGCCGGTAGAAAACACCCGTCTTGGCATACAGCCACCGGCAGAAATGCACGGCGGCGTAGTGCGTCATGCAAATGGCCGGATAGCCCGATTTGCCCATGCCAAACGTCATGTCCACGTAAGGCGTGGTGGGCCTCGAAACGGCATCTACGGAGGGCGGGTTGGGCGGCGCGGACAGGCTTTCGGCGGTTTTCCGCTCCAGTTCCTTGTAGGCGTAAAGTTCAAACATATCCCACGTCACCTCCGTCTCGCCCATCCAGAAAGCATCCAGTTTCACTTTGTGGAGCGGTTCGTCGGGTTTGCGGCCGGGCTCGGCGGCGGGGCTTCCCATGCTGAACTCCCCGGCGGGTATGGCCAGCATCTTGAATGCCACACCGGAGGCGGGAATGGTTTCGGTGTAGGCTTGGAAATCGGGCGGGCGGGTTTTGAATCCCGTGAATGAGGTGCTCAGGAAGGCGATGGAAAATAGTATCGCCGGAAAAAGGGAAACCTGCTTCATGTAGCCAAGAAATCGAATCGGATGGAAAACACTTGCCATTGAATCCTAAAATTAGCGGGAAATATCCAAGTCCTTGCAACGGTGGAGCAAAAAAAATATCCCGGCTTTTCAAAAGTGCCATTCCGGGCCAATACCTGTGCTGCCTTGTACTGGTTTGGGAAAAGCGATGGAAGCCCTGCCACTCAATTGGGCGGGCGGGTTTGGGGTTTTGAAAGGATACTATTTTGCAATCAATACTCACACTTCCGACCGCAGCACTTCCAGCGGCGGTCGAGTCAACACTTCGCGGCTGTTGAAAATGCCGATCAGCACGGTCAGCGACGCAACTACCGCCGTGACCCACACCAGCGGCGTGAAAACCGGCGCAAACGGCGTTTTGAACACGAACCTTGCCAGTGCCCATGTGCTCACCAGCGACAGGATAATGCCCGCCAATGCCGCCAGCAAGCCCAAAAACAAATATTCAATGCCGGTAATCAATAAAATCTGCCGCCGGTTGGCCCCGAGCGT
>JANPIL010000312.1:0-1557 GCA_031424975.1 Sphingobacteriales bacterium | reverse complement strand
CCCCTAACCCCCTCCGAAAGAGGGGGCTTTTAAAAAATAGTATCTTTTCAAAACGCCAAACCTGCCCGTTTCACCAAAAGCCGATGCGCGATACCGGTCTGACACACAGTGTCTGACCGGCGTTTTCTCAATTCCGCAATTCGGGTTCCGCCCTCCGCATTCCGCTCACATCCCGTGTTTTTCCAGCCGCCGGTACAGCGATGAGCGGGTCAGGCCGAGTTCGTGGGCGGCTTCGGTCACGTTGCCGTTGTGTTTCTTCAACGCCTTGCGGATCAGCATTTTCTCCATCTCGTCCAGCGGCAGGGCTTCGGCGGTGGCACGTTCGCTGTCGCCGTTTTCCGAACCGAAAAAGAAATCCTCGGGATGCAAGGTCGCGTTTTGCGCCATAATCACTGCCCGCTCAATGGCGTGTTGCAGTTCGCGGACGTTGCCCGGCCAGTGGTAGCGGCGCATCCGTTCGAGCAGTGTGCCGCCCAATGCCGCAACCGGACGGTTGTATTTGCGGCTGTAGAGTTGCAGGTAATAGTCGGCCAGCGGCAGTAGGTCTTCGGACCGGTCGCGCAGGGGCGGCAAATGGATTTCAATGGTATTGATGCGGTAGAGTAAATCCTGTCGGAAGGTTTTGGTTTTCACCATCTCATACACATTCATGTTGGTGGCCGAAACCAAGCGCACATCCACCGGTTTGGCCTTGTTGGAACCCACCCGCGTCACGGTGCGGTTTTGCAGCACGGTGAGCAGTTTGGCTTGCAACGGCAGCGACAGGTTGCTGATTTCATCCAAGAAAATAGAGCCGCCCGAAGCCGCTTCAAACCGCCCGGTGCGGTCTTCCTTGGCATCGGTAAACGCGCCTTTGACATGGCCGAACAGTTCGCTTTCAAACAGCGTTTCGCTGACTGCCCCCAAATCAACGGACACAAACGCCTCGTCGGCGCGTTTCGATTTTTGGTGTATGGCCTTGGCTATCAGCTCCTTGCCGGTTCCGTTCTCGCCCAATACCAGGATATTGGCATCGGTGGCGGCCACGCGGCCAATGGTTTCATAGACCTTGAGCATGGCCGGACTTTGCCCGATGATTTCGGGCGTGTATGAGCTTTGCGCTTGGTTCAGGCCGCGTTGTTTTTCGCGCAGGCCTTCGGTTTCATTGCGCGATTGGCGGAGGCGCATGGCCGAAATCAGCGTGGCCAGCAGTTTTTCGTTTTCCCACGGCTTCAGCACAAAATCGGTAGCACCGGCTTTGATGGCCCGCACGGCAATTTCCACATCGCCGTAGGCCGTAATCAGCACCACCACGGCGGCGGGGTCAAGGGCCAGGATGCGGTCGAGCCAGTAAAAACCTTCCTTGCCACTGCCGATGTCTTTCGTGAAATTCATGTCCAGCAGGATCACGTCGTATGGTTCCCGGCCAATCAAAAACGGGATGCTTTCGGGGTTGCTTTCCACGTCCACCTGCAAAAAGTGGCGTTTCAGAAACAGCCTTGCGGCACTCAGTACGTCGGTGTCGTCATCCACAACCAGTATTTTTCCGGTTTTCGCTGTGTTTTTTTCCATTTGTTC
>JANPIL010000311.1:0-7949 GCA_031424975.1 Sphingobacteriales bacterium | reverse complement strand
CAAAGGCATCGAGCAAAAAGCCGAACTGGTGGCGGGCTTCCTCGGGGGTGAAACCCAAAATCCCGAACATTTTTTCCTGCAATTCGCGTTGGAAAATGCGGATTGAGCCGCCACCCACTTCCACACCATTCACCACCATGTCGTAGGCATTGGCCCGCACGGCACCCGGATCGGTTGCCAGCAGCGCAATGTCTTCGGGTTTGGGCGAGGTGAACGGGTGGTGCATGGCAAACCAGCGGTTTTCCTCTTCTCCCCACTCCAACAGCGGAAAATCAAGCACCCAATGCACCGAATATTCGTCAGGTTTGCGCAGGCCCAGGCGGTTGCCCATTTCAAGGCGCAACTCGCTGAGAGCCTTGCGGGTTTTGTCGGCGGCTCCGGCCAAAATCAGCAACAAATCGCCGGGTTGCGCACCAAAACGTTCGGCCCATTGGCGCAAATCGGCTTCCGAATAAAACTTGTCTGCCGATGATTTCAGCGTGCCGTCGGCGTTGTAGCGCACATACACCAAGCCCTTGGCCCCGATTTGCGGACGTTTCACAAAGTCGGTCAGTTCGTCGAGTTGCTTGCGCGTGTAGCTGGCGCAGCCTTCGGCACAGATGCCGGCCACCAGTTCGGCTTCGTCGAACACGCCAAACCCTTTGCCTTGGGCAATGCCACCCAACTCCACGAACTGCATTCCGAAGCGGATGTCCGGCTTGTCGGAACCGTAGTTTTGCATCGCATCGGCGTAGGTCATGCGCGGCACTTGGCCGATGTCAATGCCCTTTACGCTTTTGAACAAGTGCCGCACCAAGCCTTCAAACGTGGCTAAAATATCTTCCTGCGTGATGAACGACATTTCACAGTCAATCTGCGTGAACTCCGGCTGGCGGTCGGCACGCAAATCCTCATCGCGGAAACACTTGACAATCTGGTAGTAACGGTCGAAACCGGACACCATGAGCAATTGCTTGAACGTTTGCGGCGACTGCGGCAGCGCGTAAAACTCGCCCGGATTCATGCGGCTCGGCACTACAAAATCGCGCGCACCTTCGGGCGTGGATTTGATGAGCACCGGCGTTTCGACTTCAATAAAATCCAGCCCGTCCAGATACGTGCGAGTTTGCTGGGCCATCTTGTGCCGCAGCCGCAGGCTTTCGCGCACGGGGTTGCGGCGCAAATCCAAGTAGCGGTACTTCATGCGCAGGTCGTCGCCGCCGTCGGTCGTGTCTTCAATCATGAACGGCGGTAGCTTGGCCGGGTTCAGCACTTCCAGGCCGGTCACCAGTATTTCAACGTCGCCGGTGGGCATATTCGGGTTTTTGGAAATCCGTTCAATCACGGTTCCGGTGGCGCGCAGCACAAATTCGCGGCCAACGGAACGCGATTTCCCGATCAAATCCTTGTCGGTTTTGCCCTCCTCAAAAATCAGTTGTGTCATGCCGTAGCGGTCTCGCAGGTCAAGCCAAAGCATGTGTCCTTTGTCGCGGCTGCGCTGCATCCAGCCGCAAACGGTTACGGTTTCGCCAACATGGCCTATTCGCAGTTCGCCGCACGTGTGGGTTCTGAGCATAAAATCTTTGGTATCGGATGAATTGTAAGGACGGGGCAAAAATAGCGTTGGGCGGCGGGCTTGGCAAGCGATTTTTTCGGATGCCAGCGTACAAGCCGGGTTTGGCTCTTTTGAAAGATACTATTTTCGCCTCACGTGGCTTTGTAATTCCGAGGCACAAGAAATGAAAAAGGGTTTGCCTCTTTTGAAACATACTATTTCCGAGGCACGGTTCCAAGGTTTTCAAATACGCCACGTGAGGCGGTTGTCATTTTCAATGATCGGGATGGAAATCCGGCGTTGCTCGCCATCGTCCATAATAATCTGCCAGGCGTTGCTTTCCGGTTCAAAGAAAATTTCAAATTCGGGCGGAATGCGCTGCTCCCCGTCTTCCAGCGTGGCCGCCATCCACCGCAAAAAGCCGGCGATTTTCATTGGGAAGTTATTCGTCTCGTTTTCAGCAAATTGCGCCACAAGAAAATCCTCACCGGGAATAAAAATCCCTTCCATCCACGGGAAATCGTCCAAATGGATGTTCCTCACCGTTCCCAGTTCGTAATCCTTGAAAAAGAGTTTTCCGTTCAGCATACACATCAAAACAAAGATTGGACTTGGCCAAACACCCCGGCGCACCAGCCTTGGTGCCAAGCGATTGTTGGCAGGCAAAAGTAACGATACTATTCCAGAACCAAGAGCGGCCAACAAGCGTTATCCGCGCGAGTCGGCGGCTGTCTGCAAACGCCCGTCTTTTCTTTTCCGGCGGCAATCCTGCATGGTTTTTGTAAGTTTGTCTGCCTTTGCAAACGGGCTGCCGTTTCGAGAATGCTCACAGACAGTCATTTGCGGTTAAACCTCAGCCGTATTCCGCCGTCTAAGGGTTCCAGACAAACGCGGCACGGAATTACCATACAAACCAATTTATGAATCGCAAGACGGCAGCAGTAATCGGGGCGGGAATTGGCGGCATTGCGGCGGCTATCCGGCTGGCCAACAAGGGCTTTAAGGTAACCGTATTCGAGGCAAACAGCTATCCGGGCGGCAAACTGTCGGAGTTTGAGCTGAATGGCTACCGGTTTGATGCCGGGCCGTCGCTGTTTACAATGCCCCAATACGTGGAAGAGCTTTTTGTGTTGTCGCGCCGCAATCCGGCAGATTATTTCGTGTATGGCAGGCTGCCCGTGGTGTGCGAGTATTTTTATGAGGATGGCACGCACATCCGCGCCTATGCCGACAAGGAAAAGTTTGCCAGTGAAATAGAATCGAAAACCGGCCAGAGCAAGAAAAGCGTGCTCGATTACTTGGGCCAAAGCGCATTCAAATACAACATTGCGGCCAACCTGTTTCTGCACCGTTCGCTGCACAAAATATCCACGTGGCTCAATGGCGATGCGTTTCGCGGCTACTGGAACCTGCCCAAGCTGGATGTTTTCAGCACCATGAACCAAGTGAATGAGCAGCGTTTCCAAGATCCGCGCATTGTGCAGCTCTTTAACCGCTACGCCACCTACAATGGCTCCGACCCGTACCAAACGCCGGGCATCATGAACATTATCCCGCATCTGGAATACGAAATAGGCGCGTTTTTTCCGGCCAAGGGAATGTTCGACATTACCCGCAGCCTGGTGAGCCTTGCCGAGGATTTGGGCATCCTGTTTTTCTACAACACCCGTGTCAGTGAAGTGGTGGTGCTTAATGGCCACGCGGCGGGTGTGCGCCTTGAAAAGTCGGATGGCAAACCCGCGCCCACCTACGAATCGTTTGATACGGTGGTGAGCAACATGGACGTGGTGAACACCTACCGCAAGTTGCTGCCGGGCGTGCAAGCCCCCACACGCACCTTGGACCAGCCCAAGTCAAGTTCGGCGCTGATTTTTTATTGGGGTATCCGCAAGGCTTTTTTTGAGCTGGACTTGCACAACATATTTTTCAGCGAGGATTACCGGCATGAATTCGATTGCCTGTTCAACCGCCGCACTATCTCCCACGACCCGACGGTTTACGTCAACATCACTTCCAAATACAAACCCGACGATGCGCCGCCGGGCTGCGAAAACTGGTTCACGATGATTAATGTGCCCAACAATTCGGGGCAGGACTGGGACGGGCTTGTCAACGAGGCGAGGCGCAACATCATAGCCAAACTGAACCGAATTCTGAAAACGGACATCAGCAAGTTCATCGTCTGTGAGCACATTCTGGATCCGCGCAGCATTGAGGCCCGCACATCGTCGAGCCAGGGCGCCTTGTACGGCACCAGCTCCAACAACCGTTACGCGGCATTCTTGCGGCACGACAATAAGTCGTCGCGCGTGAAAAACCTGTATTTCGTGGGTGGCAGCGTGCATCCGGGCGGCGGCATCCCGCTGAGCCTGCTTTCGGCCAAGATTGCCGTGGAAATGGTGGAATGAAACAGCCCCACCCCAACCCTCCCCGAAGCTGAAAGCCACGACTTGGCGTGGGAAAGGGAGTGAAAAAACAGTATCTGTCGAAGATGCCAAACCCGTTTCACCTTGCCGGTTTCCCCGGAAAAAAGAAAACCCCGAAACCGGTGCGGTCAAGGGGTTTTGTGCAGAGGCGGAGGGACTCGAACCCCCAATGGTTTAACCCATTACACGATTTCGAATCGGGCTCCTCATCCAGCCGGATCGCCTCTGTATGGCTTTGCAAAAATAACGGTTTCCAATTGAAAAACGCAACCGGTTTCCAAATAAAAAGCGGCGGGTTTGGCCCGCCGCCCGGATACTATTTTCAGGATACCATTTTGCGGATGTGGTTATTTGAAGGCGGTGCCGAACCATTTTTCGGCCAAGTCGCCGATTACCGGCAGTTTCTTTTCCTGACCGCTGGATGCCGCTACGGCTCCCATAACCATGAAGACAACCCAAGCCACGAAAACCACCATGTAAACAAGCCAACCCAAGACGGGGATGATGGCAATTACGGAAGCAGCCAGCAGCATGACCATGTTTATCAGTGCCTGCCGCAAATGGAATGCGCCGAAAGATGTTTTGTTACTGCTGTGCATGACCAAGGCAACAATCCAACCGATAAGGGTCAGATAGCTTACAATGCCGACGGTTTTGCCATCGTCGGCGGCGGGCGTGAGGGGGGTTTGGGGTTGGATTTCCATGAGAATTTTTTTTGGTGAGGAGGGGGATGAATGAAACAGAAGGTTTGGAATCACTGACAAAGTAGGCAAATGTATCTGATTACCAGTGACTTTGCGCGTCTTTTCGCGCCGATGGCACACCTGTTGGTCTAACAAAGCACCGATAGGTAAACAACTGCCGGAAAAATTTTTCCTCGAAACAGTATCTTCCAGAAAATCCAAACCCCTTGTTCTTTCAAAAGCCGATATGCGACCACGGTCTGACACACAGTGTCTGACCGTGATTGCGGCTTTCCCGAAATAGTATCTTCCAAAAAGGCCAAACCCCTTGTCTGCCTGAAGCCCGCCCCACTCACGCATCCGCCTTGTGCGTAAGTGTGGGTCGGTTTGTTCACAAAACGCGATTTTCGGCCAGCAGCAGCAGGTGCGTGACCGGAAATTCGAGGGGTTCCAAAACGGTATTCCCGCCTTCTTCGGGATTTTCAACTTTCAGAATGTGTAAACCCACCTTGCCTTCCAGTCGGTTTTTCACAATCCAATCGTTGCGGTAGGCGGCAGAAGTGGGCAGCACTGTAAAGCCCGCCGCTTCCAAATGCCGTTTCCATTCGGCAAACGTCCAGAAACAAAACTTTTCGTGCATCTCGCTCTGCCAATTGTCCGTGTAGTCTTTTTTCAGCATGAATTCGCAAGCGTTGCGTAAGGAAAGCCTGACAAATGGTTTTTCCCGGATCACAATCCATTCGTGGTCAAAGGTGTCGCCTTCCTTGTGGCGGAAATCGCGGGCGAAACGCCGGAAAAGCGCATACGTGGATAAGCCTTTCAGGTAGTCGCCCAACTGCCCGCTGTCCGCAAAATGCCGGTTCCAGTCGTCATTGCGGCCACTTTCCGATTCCAGTTCCATGTACACCGTTTCATCAGGATTATCTGGCCCCACCACGTCGCGGTTTATCCACAGGCCGCCGGGAGCCAGTTCCTCGTGGCGGTTTCGGATAAAAGCCAGCAACTCATCGCGGCTGCCGTACGATTCTATTTCGTGCGTGAGCGACGAGGTGTGGATGGTGTGCATGGAGGCGCGTTCAAATACAAGCCCGGTAACGGCGTTTTTTTGGGCGAAGAACACAAACGGATTGGCAAACTCGCCGTTGTGCTTGCGTTGCTGGCACAGGTCGTACAGGTGCCGCACCACCTCGATGCCGTAAAAATCGGACTCGCGGAGCAGCGGCTCTTCGCAGGCCAGTTTAATCCAGGAGCCAACGGCGCAGCCAATGTCGCCGATGCGTCCGGGACGGATGAAAGGAGCCGTTGCGCGGAATTTGAGTTCGGCGATTTCGTCCATCTGCCGCACGTAGCTGTTGTAGTCGCGGGTGGCGGTAATGTCGCCATCGTCGCTGATAATGCGGTCGCGGAAGAGCATCCGTACCCGGTAGCCGAGGCGGTATTTGCGCCACACCTCCACCGATGCCGGATGCATCCGCTCCAAAACATAACTGTCCGTCAGCCAATTATCTTCATTCCGGGCAATGCGTTCCACCAGATCCCACGGTAGTTCGGTAGCGAATTGTTGCGTTTTACGGTCGGCCAGTTCGGCGGCCAGCACCCGGAAACCAAGTGTTTCGTACATTTCCATGACCAGCGTGGAGCAGACCACAACCGTGTTGTGCGGGGTCAAGTCAAACTGCCCGTCGCTCTCGTGTTTGAGGCGTTTGAGCGTGTAGGCGGCAAAATTATCCAGCACGCCTACTTCGTCAATCCCGAAAATATAGGCTGGCACGGGCAAGTCGGCGGCAAAACCCTCAATCTGGATGGCCCGCAAATGGAACGCCAGCGGATTGCGCCGCGTATGACTGTGGTTGGCCGAGGTAACGGCGAAAATGACCGATTCCAACGATGGCATATTTGTCCCGAATGCCGTGCCGTTGGCATCCGTTTCGCCGCCCAAGCCCGCTTGCGCAATGCGGTGCAGGTAGTTGAACTGGAAATTGGTGAGTAGCTGGTGGCGGCCGGGAAAGAGCA
This sequence comes from Sphingobacteriales bacterium, assembly GCA_031424975.1. Classification (GTDB taxonomy): domain Bacteria; phylum Bacteroidota; class Bacteroidia; order Cytophagales; family 172606-1; genus Xanthocytophaga. The sequence continues at coordinate 1,293 of JANPIL010000311.1, read as the reverse complement.
GGTGCATGAGCGGAAGGTAAAATGGCGGGGTGTGAAAATAGTATGTCTGGAAAAGGCCAAACCCAAAAGCCTCCCTCAACCCTCTCCGAAAGAGGGGGCTATAACAATCAGGACTCACGCAAGGCCTCTGCCAGAGTTCAAAACTCTGGCAGAGGCCTTGCGTGAGTCCAAAATAGTATCTTTCAAAAAGCTGAAAGCCCCGTCTTTAGCGGGGGCCAAACCCGCCCACGTTGCTCACCCCGATTTGCACAATCGGACGGGCAGGGATTCGCGTCTCTGACGCGCGTAGCCGAACATTGCGCAGACCGCCTCCCTAATACGCCGGACTTGGAAAGTCCGGCTACCTCTGCCCGGCTTGCGGCCAAAGTCAAAATATTTCCGCTTTCCGTCAAAATTTTTTTACATTTATCGCCTACACAATCCTTTAGGAAAGCACTATGAGAAAAGCCATGATCACCTGCTTTGTGGCAGGTGTTTTTTTGATTTGCCAGCCGGTGGCGGCGCAGAAAAAAAGTAAGAATCCGGTAAAAACCGCCACCTACCAGCCCAACTGGGCTTCGATAGACAGCCGCCCGATACCGGTGTGGTTTGAGGATGCCAAATTCGGCATTTTCATCCATTGGGGCTTGTTTTCGGTGCCAGCTTGGGGCCCAACCCCGCGCGACGGAGCCGGTGTGTATGACTGCTACGCCGAGTGGTACTGGAAACAATTGCTCAACAAGGAATCGAAGGTGCAGCCGCTGTTTGCAAAATTCCACGCCCAAACCTACGGCGCGGATTTCAAGTACCAGGATTTTGTGCAGGATTTCAGGGCCGAGATGTTCAAGCCCGACGACTGGGCTAAGGTGTTTGAGGAAGCGGGGGCCAAATACGTGGTGCTGACATCCAAGCACCACGAAGGCTTCACGCTGTGGCCCAGCAAGCAGGCGTGGAACTGGAACGCCGTGGACGTAGGCCCGCACCGCGACCTGGCCGGCGACTTGATGAAGTCGGTGAAGGCCAAGGGCTTGCGCATGGGTTACTATTATTCGCTGTACGAGTGGTTCAATCCGCTGTATGAAACCAACGTGAAACGCTACGTGGACGAAATCATGATTCCGCAGATGAAGGACTTGGTGACGAGCTACAAGCCCGATGTGCTCTGGACCGATGGCCAGTGGGACCAGCCGAGCGAGATTTGGCGCAGCACTGAGTTTTTGGCGTGGCTCTACAACGATTCGCCCGTCAAAAACCAAGTCGTGGTCAACGACCGTTGGGGCATGGAAACGCCCGGCAAGCACGGCGGCATATTCA
>JANPIL010000310.1:0-7450 GCA_031424975.1 Sphingobacteriales bacterium | reverse complement strand
AGACCTGACCGCCCAGATAGACAGCCAACTTACCCAACTCAAAACCGTGCTCGACACCGACATTCCGGCATTTAACGAACTGGTGAAAACCAAGAACATCCCGGCCGTGGTGCTTGCCGACAAGCCGGTGAATCCTTGAAGGAAAATTTCGGGATGGGGGTTTGGCCTTTTTGAATGATACTATTTCCGGAATGTGGCCGGACTTTCCAAGTCCGGCGGGGCAGCACACGCGTTTCCGTTTTCCTGGATTTGAAATCCGGTTTCTCCGCGTCCAGGATTGCCCGCCTGTCGGCGGACAATCCCGGACAACTAAACCTGTGAGGTTTTTAAAACCTCACAGGTTTGGTTGCGGCGGGTTTGGCATTGTCAAAAGATACTATTTTTGGGGGCCATGTCGCAGCCCCCCGAAAGGTAAACACGGACGTAAGGAAAAAGCCGGTATTGTATGCCATTGTGGCATTGGTCTTGCATAACATTCGTAATCAAGCGGTTAGGGCAACACTGATGATAAAAAAAGCCAATTATCTTCCTGTAAGTATTCCGTACTTTTCATTATCCGGTTCTACAAGTTCCCTCTACATTTGCCGTGCAATCAGTTAACCGTTCACTAAACACTATAAAACCATGAAAAAAATTGCCTTTGTTTGCTTTTTGAGCTTGGCCGCATTGACCGCCCAAGCACAATTCAAGATTATCCCCAAAGTCGGTGTCACTGCCTCCACATTCGGATTGTCGAAAGCGGCAAACGATGACCTTAAAGCCGATAATACTGACAAACCGTTAACGATTGGTTTTTCGGCAGGTGCTGGATTCGAACTGTCCATGGGCGACATTTTCTCCATCCAGCCCGAAATCCTGTACACCCAGAAGGGTTACAAACTCAAGGATGCAGATTCGGAAAGCCAGTTTAAACTGAATTACGTGGAGATTCCCGTACTGTTGAAATTCACTTTCGGCGAGGAAGACGAGCTGCGGTTTTTCGGTTATGCGGGGCCGTATGTGGGCTATGCGCTTAACGGAAACTATAACTTTCAGATAGGCAGCGCATCTCAAAAAGGAAAATTGAAATTCGGTGAAGAACCCGACAATTACACGGGTACCGATGCCTATGTATCAAAAGACGATGCCAACCGTTTGGATATCGGTGCATACGTTGGTGCTGGTGTTAGCTACCCGATAGGTTCCGGCGCACTTTCCTTGGAAGGCCGTTATGGATACGGATTCACCAATTTCGAGAAAGACGCATCCGGCCAAGCATCTTCGGACGATTTGAAATCGCAGAACAGAACCATCGGCGTGTTTCTGGGCTACGCAATTCCCCTGGGCGGCAACTGATTCTGTGTAGGTTTACAAACAAAACAATCCCCGCAGATTCACTTCTGCGGGGATTGCTTTGTTTACGGGTCAGTGCAACCCAAAGGCGGGTTTGGCTCCCGCCCAATGCGGGACTTTCAGCTTTGCGGGGGATACTATTTTTCCGGGGTCAGTCTTGCTCCAGCAGCCATGGGGCAATCGGGGTCAAATCCTGATCGGCCTCATGGAACCGCACAAAAGCGGCTTCACCGCCAAACCATTCCAGCACCTCGGCCCGGCGCAGTTTCGTCTTTTTGTCGCTCACAAAAAACCCGTACGAACTCCACGGATATTCTTGGATGCTTGTGCTTGCAAGGCCGTGGTGTTGCGGCTGCTGGTGGATGTGGCAGACCATCAGCGGCAAATGCGCCCCGCCATCAATTTCCCGGCGGCGGAAATGCTTTTCAAGCAGGCTGCCCGTACGGTGCTGCTGGGCATTGATGGCCTTGGAATAGCCCATAAAAAACCGCCTGAACAACTCTATCACCACCTGGCCCGCCGTCAGGTTGCCCAAGTCGTGCTGGGTCGGGAAATCCTGCCGGACGGGGAAATCCTGCCGCGACTTGATGCGAACCAGCAAGTGGAAGTGGTCGGGCAACAGGCAGTAGGCAAAGGTGTCCACAAAATCGGACAGGTGCTTGTCGTACTGCCTCAGGAAATATGCGTAGTCTTCATCGCGGTAGAAAAGGCTGGCATCGCCGTTGCCACGGTTGTAGATGTGGTAGATTCTTTCCTCTTCCAGCGGTGCGGTTGTGTTCACGGGCGGGTTTGTGTGTGTCAAAACATACTATTTTCGTGTTCCTATTCACTGTGGCGGAGCCTTTGAAGGCTCCGCCATGAACTTCAGATCCGTAAACTTGCGAACGGTTGCGGCGGCTTCGCGCGGCAACCGGGCCGGAGCCATCCGGTCAGTCGCGGCGGCTGTCCTTTTTGTCCTGCTTGGCGGCGCGCTTTTCCTTGAGGCTCTTGGCCGGTTCCTTCTTTTTCTCCTTTGTGGGCGATTTGTCCTTTGCCATGGCGGTCTGTCGGGTTGGGTGGGAAATCGGGTGTCAAAAGGGAAAGTTAGGCAAATTTTCCAAACAAGAAAAAAACAAAGCCGCTTTTGCCCGCCCGTCCGGCGGGATGCCGCAAAATAGTATCCCTGCCTGTCCGGCAGGCAGGTTTCAAAAACGCCAAACCCCGCCCCTGTCGGCACTTTTCGCCCGTTGTGTTCCGTGTCGGAAAGCCGAAAACCAAGGAGGATTTGATTGGGGCATCAGCACAGCGGGTCACTCAGGCAACGCATCCGCCCGGCACTTTGCCGCCGCGTACCGCAAGGTTTCCGAAACAAGTCCGCGCTGGGCGTGGCTGCCGCCAATGCGGGGCAGGCCGGGCATGGCCGCAGCCAGCAACGCGCCCGAATGTGCGTAATCCTGACCGGCAAAAGCGCACAGCCCCCGGCACACCTGCGCCACCAAGTCGGCCAGCGGATGCGCCTGCGCGTAGTATTTTTCGAGCAGTGCGCCCACCCACGCATCGTTGCCGGGGCGGTGGGCGGCATATATCACGGCCATGTGGATATCCAGAAACGGGTCGGGCGTGGCGGGCAGGTGGCGGGGCATTTCGTCGGCGAGTTCCTGCCAGTGCGCGGCTTGCACGGGCACGCCCATCAGCCCCAGCCGCCACAAGGCCGAAGCCGCATCAATGAGTTTGCCGTAGCCGGGCGAGGTGGTCACGGCGGGCCGCAGGCGGGCGTGGTAGATATCCAGAGCCTGGGCGTGGTTGCCCCGCTGCGCCTCGCACAAGGCTTGGTGCCAGCACAAGTGCCCGGCAATGGGGGCGCGGGCATCGTAGCCGGGCAGCCACCCGGCCAGAAAGGCCGAACCCTCCTCCGGGCGGTCTGATTCGTACAGCACATGGGCGTAACTGTGGGCGGCATGGCCGTTGTAGTAGAATAGCGCCAGCGATTTTTCGGCCTGTTCACGCGCCTCCCCGTGCCTGAATACCTCGGCCAGTGAGTAGGCGTGCATCCCCAGAAACCACCAGTCGTTGCCGTAACTGGCCCGCACCGATTCGAGCATGGACAATCGTTCGCGGTCAAAGTCGCTTTTGCCGCTGAAAGCCAGTATGCCGTAAGCTCCCGTCACTTGTGAAAGGATGAACGCATCCAGCGGATACGCCCGCACATGGGCTTGCAGCAGCCGGTAGGCGGCTACCGGCTCGTCGCGCAGCATCAGTTCCAGTATCCGCACGTGCTGCCGCTCGCGGAGCGTGGCCAGCGGCGCGTGGAGGGTGGCGGCGCAGAGGGCGGCTTGGCGTTGCCCGGCTTTGCCTTCCATGTCGTAGAGCACAGCCAAGGCCATGTGCGCCAAGGCAAACCGTCCGTCAGCGTGTACGGCGCGTTCCAAGTATTCACCGGCACCGGCATTGGCAGCCAGCAGGCAGTCCACGCCTTGCCGGTAGTCTGCCGCCGCGTCAAGGTGGTCGGTGGTGAGTGCCAGTCCGTACCGGTCTTCCGGGGATTTTGGTTGCATGGGCATGAAATCTACGGGTGTGCCACACTGTCGGCGTTGGCCGTGTACGTAATGGTGATAGCTCGCCCCGGCTCGTCGGCCGGGTATATGATCAGCCCGGACACAGCTGTGCCCGGCTTTCCTTCGGGATAAAACGTAAGGTAAACCTCGTGCCACCGCCGGTTGGGCAAACTGAAACGCCCTTCCGTAAAACCGGGGCCCATGCAGCCGTCGGGGGTGCATACCGAAGGTAGTTCCCACCCGGCGGACAGGCTTTCGGTTTGCTTCTTCCAGACAAACTGCCGGGGCTGCCGGCCTGAATACCGCACGCGGGCTTTCACCACGATGTCTTGGCCGGCAATACCCCTTGCCGACACGCTGCCGGCCTGTACGCGCAGCACCGGGTGCGGGACGCAGGCCGCCAGCAGGCAGAGAAGCAACGGCAAAAAACGCAGGGTGGTCATGGCTTTTTCGCTTTCCCGTAAGTGGCCTTGTGCAGTTGCAGGGCTTTTTCGCTCACATAAGCCCACGTCTGTTCCGATCCCTTTTCGAAGTCGTTCTGCCCGGCCTGACAGTGTATTTTGCGGGTGGCCGGGTCTATGACCGTGTAGTAGGGCCAGTTGTAGTCGCCGTACATATACCACGGGTGCGTGCCATGGATCAGGAAAGAAGTGGCATTGCGGTAGCCGGGATATTGCTTGTCCCAGGTTTCGATATCAGTGCAGGCAGGCTTGCCGTTGAGCTTGCCGAGCGGTGCCCAGAACACAAACTTGTCGGCATGGCGTTCCATGAACCGCGACACGTTGGGGGCATTGCGCTTGCAGTTGCCGCAGTCAATGCCGTCAAACACAACCATGACGATTTTTCGCTGCTGCCGGGCTTGCTCCATCAGCCGGTACAGGCTCAGGCTGTCGCCGGTGCAGGCCAGCTCGGTGCGGTCGGGATGCAGCGCGCCGTTGAGCCGGTCGAGGCAGGCATTGGCCTTTACCTGTGCCACCGCAGGCAAAACGGCCAGCAGCGCGGCAAATATGAACAGGGAAAATTGTTGTTTCATGTGAGGCCACTTTGGGGTTTGTGATAGGAAAATAAAAATCGGCAAGGCACGATGGTTTTATAAAGAAAGGGGTTTCGGCTTTTTGAAAGATACTATTTTCAAAATAATGAATCATGAAAAATGCCTCGCATTTTAATTGTCAATTGTCAGTGCCTCCAATGTTCTTCCCGGCCACTCGGTTCACTGCCCGATGCCAAGCCCATCGTAAAGCGTGTCGTAGGCCAATGCCCACGGGGGACGCAAAAAACCCAGTGCCTTCACATCCTGGCACCAGTAGCCGAACGGCGAATGCCGCGACAGCGAACTGCCGCCCACCACCCGGCACAGGCGCGTCAGGATGCTTTCGGCCAGTTCAGACATGGCCAGTTTGGCCAGCGGTACGGTATGGGTGTGGCCAGCCTCCACATCGGCAAGCACGCCGTGGTATGCCTTGCCCAGCAGCCAGCAGTCGTGTTCGGCCCGCATGAATTCGAGTTTTTCAAAGGCCCGCAACGCACCGGCCTTGCGATCCACGTGCTGGCGGGCGGTCTGGTGCGCAATTTCAACGATACCCGTGACCACGGCCATGAATGTGCAAGGCCCCACCACGTGCCCCAGCCGGGCGGAATCGTAAGGGGCCGACCACGCGATGCGCACCGCCGGAAAGCCGGTGAACTCCATGCTGTGGCTTTGGGTGGCCGCCATGCCATGCGCCTCCCATTCGGCCAGCAGCTTCACGCCCGTGGATCCATCCCACGGCTGATCCTTGTAGCGGATATAAAAAACATCGGCATCGGGTTCATGGGCGGGCACGGCGGTGGTGACCATGTAGTCGAGTATGCCCGAACCGCTGCCAAAATGCTTGCGCCCCGAAAGGCGGTAGCGGCCATGGCCATCGGGTACGGCACCGGCGGCGGTTTTGCTGATGTCGCCGCCACTGCCCGGCTCGGAAGTGATGGTGCCCCACTGCGCACCGTCGCGCACCGTGCCGAACACTTCGGCGCACTGCCGCTGCCACGCATCCGTGCGTTCGGGCGGCACGGTTGGCGGGCACAGCCAGTTGGACAGCACCGACGGGTGCATGGCCGATACCAGGGCCACCGACGAATCGCCGTGGGCCAGCACGCGCAGCATCTCGCACACGGGCCGCAGCGATGCGCCAACGGTGCGCCAGGTGCCGCCATGGGCTTCGGGCACGGCGGCCAGCAGGTAGCCGGTATCGGCAATGCAGGCAAAATCCGCCGGGTCAAGGCAGCGGCGTTTCTGGCGTTCGGCCCGGTTCCGGGCAAACTTGCCGGCCAGGGCCGTAAGGTTGGCAATAATCAGGTCAGTGGAAACAGGAATGGTATCGGTCATGGCAACGATGGGGGGCGGTTTCCCCTCCCCGTTGGTTGCCGGGGAGAGGGTTTGGATAAAAGACTCAGTCGCGGCGGCTGTCCTTTTTGTCCTGCTTGGCGGCGCGCTTTTCCTTGAGGCTCTTGGCCGGCTCCTTTTTTTTCTCCTTCGTGGGCGATTTGTCCTTTGCCATGGCATCTGTCGGGTTGGATGGGAAATCGGGTGTCAAAAAGGAAAGTTAGGCAAATTTCCCAAACAAGAAAAAAACAAGCCGCTTTTGCCCGCGCAGACCGCAATGGCAGGTTTGGCGTTTTTGAAAGCTGAAAGCCCCGTTTCCGCCTTTGGCGAAACTTTTAGCTTTAGCGGGGATACTATTTCGGCGTGTGGTGTCGGTTGCTCACAACCGACACGCGGTTTCTCAAAACCGCGCAGACTTGGCCTTGACCCGGATAGAGGTTTGGCGTTTTCAAAAGATACTATTTCCGGGAACCATGTTTACGAAAACCGTTCTTGCCCACCAACACTCACAAGCCTCCGGCACCACCATCACACACACACCATGGGAATCCTGAAAATAAAGGGAACGATTGATACGGGCCAATTCTGGCCGTCGGGCGGCTCGGATGCGGACACGACAAAAATCCAGTTGACTGTTGCCAGCGATTCGTTTTCCTTCAGTGCCAACGCAAACAGCCCTTTCCTGCCCACCCGTGCCTTCGAAGGCGCATCGGTGCGGGGAGCCAGCCGCAGGGAAGTGATTAAAAACAACCGCATCACGGTGCGCCTGCAAGGCATTGACGCACCCGAACTGCACTACCGCGCCCCGGCACTGCGGCGTTCGGACGACATATCAAGCCAGCAGCGCGAAGCTTACAACCGGCTCAACCGGGAGTTCAGGCAGTACATGGGCGAAACGGCCACGGTCGGCTTATCGGCATTCCTGCAAACCACCGGCGACAGCCCGGTTGCCTGCGAGTTCACCACCCAAGTGGATTTCCCGTACGAGGTCATTGACACCTACGGCCGCTTCGTGGGCAATATCTCGGTTCGCAAAAGCGGCGTGGCAGTAGATCTCAACACGTGGCTGGCCGAGGAAGGCTGGGTTTATCCGGCATTTTACACGTCCATGACCGCCGGTGAAATCGGCACACTGACCGAGGCCGCGCGGCGCGGCAAAACGAAAGGACGGCTGTGGCAGCACTATTCCGATGCGCTGACGCGGTTCAAATACGAACTG
>JANPIL010000309.1:0-1828 GCA_031424975.1 Sphingobacteriales bacterium | reverse complement strand
CAATTTCTTGGCAACGGTTTTTTCGGCATCCGCGTAGGTAATCCAGACCGTGCCCACGGGTTTCTCGTCGGTGCCGCCGCCCGGCCCGGCAATGCCGCTGGTGGCCACGCCCACACCGGCCCCGGCAATGCGCCGGATGTTTTCGGCCATTTCGCGGACGGTTTCCTCACTGACGGCTCCGTATCGGGCAATGGTTTCGGAGTTGACTTCTAACTGGCTGGTTTTCAAGTCGTTGCTATACGCCACCACGCCGCCCATGAAATACTGGGAACTGCCCGGAACCCGCGTGATTGCGTGAGCCAAGTGGCCGCCGGTGCAGCTTTCGGCGGTGGCAAGCGTGAGGTTGCGTTCCAGTAGCATTGTGCCCACCACGCTTTCCAGTTCGTCGCCGTCAAAGCCGTACACGTATTCGGGCACAAGGGTGAGCAGCGTATCCACTTGCGCTTTCACTTCATTTTCCATCGTGGCAAGGTCGCTGCCGGTGGCCGTGAGGCGCAGTTTTACCTGTCCCGAACCGGGCAAATACGCCAGCCGGATGTGGGGCGGCAGGGCATCTTCCCAAGCCTCGATGCGCTCCGCCAAAAACGACTCGCCAATGCCCACAGTCTTGATCATTTTATGATAAATGACGGGCGTTTGGAAGTGGGTTTTAAGTTTTGGCAGGATGCTGCTTTCCATGAGCCACCGCATTTCGTGCGGCACACCAGGCATGGACGCGAAAATCTTGCCGTTGTGTTCAATCCACATTCCCGGAGCCGTGCCAACTTTGTTGACCAGGCAAGTTGCATTGACGGGAACCAACGCTTGCTGGCGGTTGATTTCGGTGAGTTCAAAGCCGCGCCGCGCAAATATTTCGGTCACGTTGGCCAAGGCTTCCTCGTTGATGGCCAGTTCGGTATCAAAGTATTTGACCAGCGTTTTCTTGGTGATGTCGTCTTTGGTGGGGCCAAGTCCGCCCGTCATCAGTATAATGTCGGCGCGAGATTGAGCGTCGTGCAGTGTTTGCAGGATTTGCGCCTCGCTGTCGCCCACCGACGATTTGCGGATGGTCTTGATGCCGATTTTGGACAGTTCGGCACTGATCCACTGGGTGTTGGTGTCGGTGATTTGCCCGTACAGGATTTCATCGCCGATGGTGATGACTTCGGCAAAAATGTTTTGCATACACAGTTAGGTTACGGGTTATTGGCTATCTTTCGGCACATTCCACACCCGGAACCCGTGCGTCCTGCGCCGTTTCCGGCTCCCAATACTACGCATTTCCACCGACAAAAGGTTCAACCCGATCCGACCGAAACCGGCGGGTTTGGCGTTTTCAAAACATACTATTTTCACGGGATACCTTTCTGCCTCAATGCATGGACAAATCCATTCAAATCAATGGAGTCGCTTACCAATTGCCCGGCATTGAAGCGGATGCGTGGACGCGGCTGCTCAATGCCAGCCTGCGTGCCAAAGATGCCTTCCGGACGGCGGTGCTGGCCACGCAATCCGACGCCGAAACCTGCCAGCGCACCGTGGTGCTGCGACAAACCGACCGGCAAACCCAATCCATTTTTTTCCATTCGGATAAGCGGGCCGACAAAATAGTCCAGCTTGCGGCGCAACCGCGTGTAAGCTGTCTGTTTTACGACGACCGCAGCCGGATCCAGTTGCGCCTGCAAGGCACGGCAACCATTTTCATGGACGATACCACGGCAGATGAACACTGGCACAAACTATCCGTGAGCAGCCGGAAAAGCTATCTCTCGCTGCTCACGCCCGGTTCCGCGCAACCCGAACCAACGGACGGCCTGCCGGAAACCCTGCAAAATCGGGTGCTGCCCAC
>JANPIL010000308.1:0-8834 GCA_031424975.1 Sphingobacteriales bacterium | reverse complement strand
ACCTCAGCCCCGGCGGCTTTCGCCGGTGAGCCACCGCAGCCATCCGGCCATGTCTTCGCGGTGCCAGTCATCGGGAGCCTGCCACTCCCAGTTTCCCTGCCCGATGCCGGGCGTGTTCATCCGCGCCGACTCGTCCAGGTTCAGCAAGTCCTGCATCGTCAGTATGGCAAGGTTGGCGCGGCAGTGCATGGCCAGGGTCATGAGCATGGTGGCCGCGCTTTGTTCGTTTATTTCGGCATTCATGTAGGCTTGCAGGCGGTGCTTTTCGTAGTCTTCGGCTTCGGTGCGCCACCAGCCTTTGGTGGTGTTGTTGTCGTGGGTGGCGGTGTACACGGCGCAGTTTTCCGAGTGGTTGTGGGGCAAATACGGGTTTTTGCCTTCCTCGCCGCTAAACGCGAATTGCAGCACCTTCATGCCCGGCAGCCGGTAATGTTCAATGAACTGCGCCACCCGCGCCGACAGCACGCCTAAATCCTCGGCCACAATCGGCGGGTCGGGAAAGGTGCGGAACAGGGTCTCGAAAAAATCCTCCGCCGGAGCTTGCACCCATATTCCGTTTTCCGCCGTACGGTCTTGCGCCGGAATGGCGAAATAATTGACGAAGCCCAAAAAATGGTCCAGCCGCAGCAAATCGAACAAGTCCAGGTTGTGCCGGATGCGGCGCATCCACCACGCAAAGCCCGTTTCCTTGGCCGCGTGCCAGTCGTAGAGCGGCAAGCCCCAGATTTGCCCGTCGGCATTGAAGTAGTCGGGCGGCGTGCCAGCCACAAGAACCGGCTTTTTATCCTTGTCCAACTGGAAAAGTCCCTGGTTTGCCCACACATCGGCACTGTTGTAGTCGGTGTAGATGGGCAGGTCGCCGAAAATACGGACGTTTTTCTGGTTGGCGTGGGCTTTCAGTTCGTTCCACTGGGTGTAGAAAACGTATTGCAAAAACTTTTCGCGTTGTATCTGCGGCTGTAACCGCACACGGTAGCGTTCCATGGTTTCCGGGTTGCGGTTGGCCAAGCCTCCCTCCCACGTGCTCCACGACTGGTAGTTGAAAAGGTCGGTGAGGCAGGCGTACAGCGAAAAATCGTCCAGCCAACCGTCGGATTCGCGGCAGAATTGCCCGAATCCGGCCCGTTGGCTTTCGTTGGCGTTGCGCTGGAAAGTTGCAAACGCCTTGTCGAACAGCGGTTCCTTGTAGCGCCGGACGGCAGGAAAGTCCACGCGGCCGGGCGGGAAAGCGGGACGATTGTCAATATCCGCCGTTTCCAGCCAGCCTTCCTGCTGCAGCTTGTCGAGGCTGATGAGCAGCGTATTGCCCGCAAACACCGATTGGCTGCTGTACGGCGAGTTGCCCAAGCCTTCTTCAAGCGGCGTGAGCGGTAGCACCTGCCAGTATTTCTGGTGTGTTTCGGCTAGAAAATCCACGAATTGGCGGGCGGTTTCGCCCAAGTCGCCGATGCCGTGGCGCGAGGGCAGTGAAGTGACGTGCAACAAGATTCCACTGGAACGTTCGGTAAGCATGGCGGTTGGTTTTGGTTCGGGGGGTTTGGATGTTTTGAAAGATACTATTTTAGCCCCCCAACCCCCAAAGGGGGAGTTTTAAAAGCCCCCTCTTTCGGAGGGGGTTGGGGGAGGCTTTTACTGCCGCCGCAAAATGGCGACCGGAAAAGTACGGAACACATCGGCCAGCCGCAACTCCGGGCTGGCGGTGATGGTCTCGCCGGTAAGCAAATTCTCGTACCTGGCATTTTCGGGCAGGCGCAACACGCCGTCCGCCCAAGTTTCCTCACCGATGGGTACTGCCTCAGCCGCACACACCGCCGCCGTCCGGATCGGCACAACCGTGATGATTTCCTCACCAGCGTGGCGGCGGGCAAAGGCCAGCACCTTGTCGCGGAAAATGCCGTCGGCGGTGAGCGGCTGGTATTCGCCGTGCGCAAAAACCGCCGCGTGCGTACGCCGCGCCAGCAAAGCTTGGTGCAAGGCAAAGAATTTAATGTGCGGCCGCAGCGGATTTTGGAGCAGCGACTGCACATTAGCGGCATCCTGCGTTTCCCGCATCATTTGCTGCCGCAAACCGTAGTCCACGGCGCGGCGGTTGTCGGGATCTACCATGCTCAAATCCCAGGTTTCGATGCCTTGGTACACATCGGGTACGCCCGGCGCGGTGATTTTAAGCACCGTTTGCGCCAGCGAAGCCCACACGCCGTAGCGGGCCATTTTTGCACCGAACGGCAGGAAAGCGTCCAGAAAACGGCGGTCGGCGAGCAAGTTTGCCACAAAACCCAGCAGGTTTGCCTCATAATCCGCATCCGGTTTGGCCCAATTGGTGTGGACTTTGGCCTCGCGCGCCACTTTGGTCAGGTACTCTTGGAGCCGTTCCAAATACCGTTCGTCTTCCGGTTCCCCATCAAACGGATACGTGCCGATGAGCGTCTGGTAAATGAAATACTCGTCGTTCGGGTCGGGAACCATGCGGCCCGCCGTTTCGGTAAAGTAGGGCGCGGCAATTTCGCGCCAATGCGATACTTTTCCAATCCATTCCTCCGCAAAATCACTGATTATATTGATGCGCATCCGGGCATCCTCGCCGCGCTTGGTATCGTGGGTGGCGGTAGCGTTCATGGTGGCGGGTGGCCGCTGGCGCATGGCCTTGTGGAACTGCACGATGCTCACGTTTTCTGCCTCGTCTGGCGTGTCGCCAACTTCATTCTGCGAAATCAGCCGGTTGTACACGTAAAACGTGGTATCTTCCACGCCTTTGGCCATCAGTGGGCCGGTGAATTGCTGCGTCCGCATCAGGAAATCCAAAATTGCGGGGGTGGCTTGCGCCGGATCGGGAGCCAGGCAGGGTTGCAGCATCCGGAAAGTGTCTTCAAACTGCGGTACCCGGCCAAGGGCTTTTTCGTATATCTGCCGGAGGGTTTCCGCGTCGGCTTCCGATAATTGACCGCCCTCAAGGTAGAGCCGGTACACCGGGAAACTCACCAGCCAGTACACCAACGCCTGCCGGATGTTGGTGCGCTGCCCGTCGTCAATATCCGGAAAAAAGGCGGCGAGCCGGTCGGTCAGGTTTTGGAGTTCGCCGCCCATGTGGTGGATGAGCATGAAGAGTTTCTTGCGGAAGATAATTTCCGTATAATCTGATTCATACAAGTGGATGGAGGCATAGAAATCCGATAACAGCGGCGTGGCGGCATCATTGACAAACAGGCGGTTGGTTACCGACAGGAAATCGTAGCCCGTGGTGCCATCCGTTTTCCAGTCTTCGGGCAGGGTTTCGTGGGCTTCCAGTATTTTCTCAACCACAATGTACGTGCCGTTGCCCGCGAGTTGGCGCAGCCGTTGCAAATACGCTTTCGGCTCGCGCAGCCCGTCAATGTGGTCCACGCGCAAGCCATGGAAAACGCCCGCATCCAGCCAGTATTTAATGTATTGGTGGTATAAATCAAACACCTGCGGGTCTTCCATGCGCAGGCAAATCAGGTCGTTGACCGTGAAAAAGCGGCGGTAGTTGATGTGCGCGTCGGTTTCCTGCCACGGCGCAAACGCGTAGTGCTGTTGCCGCAGCAACTCCTCCAGCGCGGCCGCCGACTGGTTGGTTTGCGTGACAACGGTTTGGATCATCCGCTGGAACTCGGCGTTCTGGTAGCCGGTCTGTAAAAACCGGCCTTTCATGATTTTCCATTCCAGCCGCTCCAGCGGTGGCTGTCCAGCCAATTGTTGCAATTGGCGGTAAAGCTCGCTTTCCATGGACGCGCCGTTTTCCCAAGTTTGCAGCACGGTTCTGACTATTCCGATGTGCTGGTAGTAATCCAGCGGCAGGGTTTTGTCCTGGAAACGGATGTGGAACCCCTGCTCACCGAATTGCAGCCCTATCTGCCCCTGTGTCACGGCCTCGGCCAGCGAGCCGGTCAGCCACGGCAGCATCACCCGGCCCGGATAGCGGGCATCGTCCCAGTTGATGTCAAAGCACGGATAATACACTGACTGCGAACCTTTTTCCAGCACATCGCACAGCCAGCCGTTTTCCAAACTGAAGGCCATGTGGTTGGGCACAATGTCTTGCAGCCACGCCATACCCGCCTGTTTCAGCAGCGAGCTTGCCTCCAGCAAATCGGCCTCGGTGCCTATCTCGGGGTTCAGGGCGTGCGGATCAAGCACGTCGTAGCCGTGGGTGCTGCCGGGAACGGCCTTGAAAATGGGCGAGGCATAGACCGTGGAAACCCCCAAGCCGTGCAGATACGGGATGATCCCGATCAGGTTTCGCAAAGTGAAATCCTTGTGGAACTGGATGCGGTACGTGGAAACGGGAACGGACATTGGCGAATGGTTTTGAAAATAGTATCTTTTGAAAAGGCCAAACTCCCCCTTCCGGGGCTGGAGGGCTAAATAGTATCTTTTGGAAAACCCAAACCTGCGGTTTGTACGCAAGCTGAAGCGTGCGTTACCGTTGGCGGCCACCCATTCAAAACCGGTACACCAAAAAGCATTCGGGCGGCACGGAAACCGGGTTTCCCGTAGAAGAGGGCGTTTCGGGGAATGATTGCGAATGCAGCAGCCACGTGTAGGTGCGGCCAGCGGGCAGGTTCACTTCGGCCACGCTCTTGGCGAAATTGGCGATGCAGCCCACGCCCGGCCCGCCGGGTTGCGCCGCCCGCTGCTCCCAAACCAATGCCTTGCCGTGTTCCATCCACGCCGTTTTGCCGCTGCGGTCGGCATGGCGGAAGGCAGGCTGGCTTTTGCGCAACCCAATCAGTTCACGGTAAAATTCGCGGAGTTGAGCGCGGTCGGCCTCCGCATATTCCCACGAAGGCATGGATTTCCGGAAGGTTTCCTCCGATTGCGGATCCAAGTATTCAAAACCCTCTTTCTGGAAACCCATGAACTCTTTTTTCCGCCCTTCGCGCACCGATTCAATCAGTTCCAAATCGCCGTGGCTGATGAAATAATAGAACGGGTTGGTTTCGCCGTACTCCTCGCCCATGAACAGCAGCGGCACGTAGGGCGACAGGATGCAGGTTCCGGCAATGACGCGCAGCATCTGGTGGCTCACCTGCGTGGACAGCCGGTCGCTGAGCAGGCGGTTGCCCACTTGGTCGTGGTTCTGCGAAAACACCACAAACTGGTCGCACGGGAATTCGTCGGCGGTGGTACCGAAGGTTTTCTTTCGGTAGGCCGAATACGTACCGTTGTACACAAAAACCTGCCCGAAAGCCTTGTGCAAGTGGTGCAATTCGCCAAAGTCGGCGTAATAATGGCTCCGGTCGCCGGTGGCCAGCGAGTGGATGGCGTGGTGGAAATTATCGAGCCACTGGCCTGACAGACCATAACCGTGCTGTTCGGCGGGGCGGATTATTTTCGGGTCGTTCAAGTCCGACTCGCCCACCAGCAGGTAGTCGCGTCCGTTTTTTTGGCGCAGTTTTTCGGTTTCCTCGGCCAGTTCGCGCAGGAAATGCTTGGCTCCCGAATCCAAGATGTGATCCGTGGCATCGAGCCGCAGGCCGTCAATGTGAAACTCATCAAACCACATCAGGGCATTTTGGATGAAGAAATGGCGCACCTGGTCGCAGTGCGCATCGTCGAAGTTGAAAGGCTCGCCCCAGACCGGAGCGGACTTCTTGGAGAAGTACGGCCCGTAATGGTGGAAATGATTGCCTTCCGGCCCGATGTGGTTGTACACCACATCCAAGAAAACCGCGATTCCGCGCTGGTGACAGGCATCCACGAGTTGCTTCAAGCCCGCCGCGCCGCCGTACGAATGCTGCACCGCGTACGGAAACACGCCATCGTAGCCCCAGTTGCGCGTGCCCGAAAACTGCGCCACCGGCATGATTTCAATGGCCGTGATGCCGAGTTCCAGCAGGTAATCCAGCTTGTCAATCACGCCATCAAACGTACCCTTTTCGGTAAATGCGCCTGTGTGCAGCTCGTACAGCACCAACTCGTTCATGGGCAGGCCGCGCCAGCCATTGTCCGTCCAGCCGAAATCCGGATTGATGATTTCCGACAAGCCTTGCACGCCATCGGGCTGCGAACGCGAAGCCGGATCTGGATACGGCTGGCTACCGTCCAGCCGGTAACCGTAGCGGTCGCCGGGCTGCCCACCGTCCACGTGCGCCGTCCAGTAGCCCCAGTCGTCGCGGTGCATGGGCAGCGTGCGTGTTTGCCCGCCCGATTGCAGTTCCAATTCCACTTTGGGCAGTAGCGGAACCCACACGGTGAAAGTTGCCTTTCCGTCTTTCAAAAATGCGCCCACGGGTTGTGTCATCATAAAAAAAAAGGGGGCCTCCCCAACCCCCTCCGAAAGAGGGGGCTTTTTTTGCTGGTGAAATAGTATGTTTTGAAAAGGCGAAACCTGCCCTCTTTTCCTGAATCGCGGATACACGCGGATTGCACCGATTACGCGGATACTATTTTTCTTGATCCGTGCAATCCGCGAAATCTGTTGCATCCGCTATTCAAGACAAGAATAGTATCTTTCCGAAAGCTGAAAGCCCCGTCTTTAGCGGGGGCCAAAACCGCCTGTTCCTCCGAAAGCCAATTTTTCCTTCCGGTCTGGCACACAGTGTCTGACCGGCGTTGCGGCCTTCCCAAAATAGTATCTTCCGAAAAGCCCAAACCCGCCTGTTTAAAAGTCCCCTCATTCGGAGGGGATTTAGGGGAGGCTCTTATCCTGGCAAAACAGCAGCACCGAATGCGCGGGCAGTTCAATGGCTTGCTGGCTGGCGTGCTTGTCGCCCGACTTTACCGTGCCGGTGGCCGTATTGACTATCATCTGCCAATCTGGTTCGCCGCTTTTGCCGGGCAGCGTAAAGGCAATGCTTTCGTAGTGGCTGTTGAGCAGTAGCAGCATTACATCGGCCTCAATGTGCTTGCCCCGCTCGTCGTATTCGTCCATCACCCGGCCATTAAGCAGCATCCCGATACACTTGGCGAATGAGTTTTCCCATTCCTCGTCGGTCATGTCCTTGCCGTTGGCATTGATCCAGCGGATGTCGGCGATTTGCTTGCCGTGGATGGGGCGGCCCGTGAAAAAACGGCGGCGGTGCAGCACCGGACTCGCCTGCCGGAGGTGTGCCAGTTGGCACGCAAAATCGTGCAGTTGCTGCTGTTCGGGAGTCCAGTTCCAGTCAAACCAACTGATTTCGTTGTCCTGGCAGTAGGCGTTGTTGTTGCCGTGCTGGGTGCGGCCATATTCATCGCCGCTGCACAGCATGGGCACGCCTTGGCTGAGCAGCAGCGTGGCCAGGAAGTTGCGTTTCTGGCGGGTGCGCAGTTGGTTGATGGTTTCATCATCGGTTTCGCCTTCCACGCCAAAGTTCCAACTTTCGTTCGAACTCTCCCCGTCGCGGTTGTCTTCGCCATTGGCTTGGTTGTGCTTTTCCTGGTAGGTCACCAAGTCGTGCAGCGTGTAGCCGTCGTGGGCGGTGATGAAGTTGATGCTGGCGCTGGGCAGCCGCCCGTTGGTTTCATAAAGGTCGCTGCTGCCCGTGAGCCGGTAGGCCATTTCGGCAATCTGCCGTTCGTCGCTTTTCCAGAATTTGCGCACGCAATCGCGGTATTTGCCGTTCCATTCGGCCCACTGCACGGGAAAGTTGCCCACTTGGTAGCCGCCTTCACCAATGTCCCACGGTTCGGCAATTAGTGTCACCTGCGAGATTACCGGATCTTGGTGGATGGTGTCGAGAAAGGCGGACAGTTTGCCCACTTCGTGCAGGCCGCGCGCCAAGGCCGAGGCTAGGTCAAAGCGGAAACCATCCACGTGCATCTCCGTGACCCAGTAGCGCAGGCTGTCCATGACCAGCCGCAACGTGCTGGGGTGCAGCATATTGACGGTGTTTCCCGTGCCGGTATAATCCATGTAAAACTCCGGGCTGCCTTCCACGAGGCGGTAGTATGCTTGGTTATCAATGCCTTGCATGGACAGCATGGGGCCAAAATGGTTGCCTTCGGCGGTGTGGTTGTACACCACGTCCAGAATCACTTCAATGCCGTTGCGGTGCAGCTCGCGCACCATGTTCTTGAATTCAGTGACCTGCCCACCCGTCTGCCCCGACGAACTGTAATCGGCGTGGGGCGCAAAAAAGCCGATGGAGTTGTAGCCCCAGTAATTGCGCAACCCTTTGTCCAGCAGGTGGCCGTCATGCACGAACTGGTGTACCGGCATGAGTTCCACGGCGGTCACGCCCAAGTTTTTCAAGTAGCCTATGGCCTCGGGCGTGGCCAAGGCGGCATACGTGCCCCGGATGGCCGGGTCAATGGTCGGGTGCAGTTTGGTGAAACCCTTGACGTGCATCTCGTAAATCAGCGACTTGTGCATCGGAATGTCGGGCGGCGCATCGCCCTGCCAGTCGAAACGGTCGTCCACCACTACCGATTTCAGGGTGTGGGCGGCATTGTCGTCGTAGTTCGGAAGCAAATGGCGGTCTTCGGCTTGGCTGGCAATGTCGTAGCTGAACATGGCTTGCCCCCAGGTTATGTCGCCGCAAATGGCTTTGGCATACGGATCAAGCAATACTTTGCTCGGATTGAAGAGCCGCCCGCTGGCCGGATTGAAAGCACCGTACACACGGTAGCCGTACAACTGTCCGGCGCGGACATCGGGCAGGTAAATGTGCCAAACATGGTCGGTTTGTTCGCGGATGCGGATGCGGGCGGTTTCTAAGCCCGGATTCTCCGCATCAAACAGGCAGAGTTCAACGGTTTCGGCATACTCGCTGAAGAGGGCAAAATTCACGCCCTGCCCGTCGTGCGTGGCTCCCAGAGGATAAGGCTTGCCCTGCCAACTGACCGGCTTGGATGCGAATTGGACGTTGGTTTGGGTGGCGACCGGCACGTTT
>JANPIL010000307.1:0-2958 GCA_031424975.1 Sphingobacteriales bacterium | reverse complement strand
TATGAAAACACGGAGATGTGCGTTTCGGACATGGAACAGGTGCTGGATTTCACGCAGGCCAAAACCTCGCGCCACGTGATTTACCTGAAAAATGCCGGACTGCTGAGTTTCAAAAAAGTTGACCAGTGGGTGTACTATTACCTGAAAGATGAATTCACGGAAATCATCGGGCACTTGTTCCAGTACATGGCCAAGGACACGACGCTGCAAAACGACTCGGAAACGTACCGGATATTGTATTCAAACCGCGAATTGGCCGTTAATAAACTGCACCGGAGCCGCCAGTACATGGCACAGTTCCGGTTGCGGCCCATTGAGTAAAAAAAGCCTCCCCCAACCCCCTCCGAAGGAGGGGGCTTTTGAGCGGGAGGGTTTCGCGTTTTGAAAAGATACTATTTTCTTGAGCCCCTTTTTTCTCCCTCTCTGAAGGAGAGGGCCGGGGTGAGGCCTTTTTTCACAATCACAAATCCATCAATCCATGAAATTCAGAAAACACGTTTTCATCTGTACAAACCAAAAGGAAGCACCCAAAAAATCGTGTGGCGCGGCGCGTGGCACAGCATTGGTGGAAGAATTCAAGCGGGAATTGAAAGACCGTGGCCTGCACATGGAAATCCGCGCGCAAAGTGCCGGTTGTCTGGACACGTGTGCGTTCGGGCCCAGCATGGTGGTGTATCCCGAGGGCGTGTATTACGGCAACGTGCAACTCTCGGACGTAAAAGAGATCGTGGAGGAACACTTGCTCGCCGACCGCGTAGTGGAACGGCTGGTAACAGGCTCCTGACCGCTGCCTTCGCTTGGAGTTATGGAAAATAGTATCTTTCAAAAAGCCCAAACCCGTTTGTTCTCTTGAAAGCCGATATGCGGTTCAGGTCTGACACGCAGTGTCTGACCTGCGTTCCCGTTTCCTGAAAATAGTATCTTTCAAAAACGCCAAACCCGCCCTTATTAAAAGTCCCCTCTTTCGGAGGGGATTTAGGGGAGGCTCTTCCTTTCCGTATGCGTTACAAACACATTTTCTTCGATCTGGACGACACGCTCTGGGACTCCAAGCGCAACTCAAGCGAGGCCGTGCGGGAGATTTTTGACCGGCACCGGCTGGATGCGGGTTTCGGCTTGGAAGTCCGGGTTTTCGTGGACAGTTTCCATGAGGTCAACTATGCGCTTTGGGATCGGTACAGTGATGGTGAGATTACGCAGGAGGAGCTTCGGCAAACGCGGTTTCCGTTGGTATTCAAGGCGTTGGGTCTGCGCGATACCGCGATTTGCGCCGCCTTGCAACAAGATTACATCCAACTGGCCCCCCGCAAGCCGCACCTGATGCCGCACGCCAAGGAACTGCTGGATTACCTGAAAGTGAACTACACGCTGCACATCATCACCAATGGCTTCGACGATGTGCAGTCGGTGAAGCTGCGCACGGCGGGCATTAACGGGTATTTCAGTGAAATTATTACCTCGCTGCGGGCGGGCTGCCAAAAACCCAACCGCGAGATTTTTGACTTCGCCCGCACTTGTGCGCGTGCCCAACCCGCTGATTGCCTGATGGTTGGCGACAGCTTACGTGCCGATATCGCCGGTGCCGAAAATGCCGGAATGGATCACGTTTTTTACAACCATAACCGCATAACCCACCAGGCAAAACCCACCCACGAGATTCACTCGCTGCACGAACTGATGGAAATGCTGTGAAAGCCTCCCCCCAACCCCCTCCGAAAGAGGGGGAGTTTTTCTCCCCTCTCCTTCGGAGAGGGGCCGGGGGTGAGGCCTTTACTTCACCCTTGACACATAGCTGCGGGTGCGCGTGTCTATTTTAATCTTGTCGCCGATATTGACAAACAGCGGCACGGTGATGACCGCGCCGGTTTCGAGGGTGGCGGGTTTCAGGGTTTTGGTGGCCGTGTCGCCTTGCAGGCCGGGTTCGGTGTAGGTCACTTCCATTTCCACACTGTTGGGCAGTTCGGCGGAAATGGGTGTCTGGTCGTCGAATGCGATTTTCACAACCATGCCTTCCTTGATTAAATCCGCATTTTCAATGGTTGCTTCGGGCACGTAAATCTGGTCGAACGTCTCGCTGTCCATGAACACGAAACTGTTGTCTTCACGGTACAGGTATTGGTAGTCGCGGGTTTCCACGCGCACAATCTCGCATTCCTCGCTGGGGCGGAAACGGTTTTCGGCCAGTTTGCCGTTGCGCACGTTGCGCATTTTCACTTGGTAGAAAGCCCGCAAGTTGCCGGGGGTGCGGTGTTCGTACTCGACTACCTGCACCAGTTCGTTGTTGTAACGCAGGAATGTGCCTTTTGAAATATCCGATATTTGCGCCATGCGATGGGTTGTGTTGTTAAGTAAGTTGGCCGCAAAGGTATGAAATAGTCCACGGCCAACCGTTCACGGCCCACAGAAAAAATAGTATCCCCTGAAAACGCGAAACCCCGGCCCGTAGCGGGTTGGGGTTTGGCGCAAGTGGTGGCTGCCGGAAATCAATTATCAGCAGCCATCTTTCGAGGGTTTCTTTTTCACCGGGTCAAAGTTATAAAACTCAACGAAAAGCGTGCTTTTGTGCGGTGTGCTTTCCAAGCGGGTCTCTTCCGCGCGGGTTTTGGTTTTCTGGCTGCGCAAGGATTCCCTGCGTATGGACGAGCTGTCCTTGCCATCGGATTGGATGCTAAACCACTGCCCGTCTTTCAATTCATTGAGTTTAAAGGAACGTTCCAGTTGCTGCTCCACCATTTTCCGGTATTTTTCGAACAAGGCTGGCGGTTGTTTCTTGCCATTGATTTGCATTTCGCTGGCGTTTATCTTGAATTCAAACGGTTTTCCTTCGGCTGCCAAACCGTCTTTTTGCAGTTCGGTTACCACCCGCTTCATGTCTCGCATGGATTTCTCGTGTTCAACCATGGATTTCTCATGTTCAACCATGGATTTTGCGTGGGCTTCCATGGCTTTTTCGTGCGC
>JANPIL010000306.1:0-22234 GCA_031424975.1 Sphingobacteriales bacterium | reverse complement strand
CAAAACCCGCCTTGTAATGCAACCCGAACAAATCATCCGTCAACTGGAAGAAATCTATGACGGACAGCCTTGGTATGGCGATTCCATTGCACAGAAAATCAACGCGATTTCAGAAATGGAGGCTTTCCGGCAACCAGCTTTAGGCTTGCACTCCATTGGCGAAATTGTAGCGCACATGGTTGCGTGGCGGAAAGCCGTAATTGAGTGGCTAAGCGGAAACGCGGATTTCCGTTTGGATTTGAACAGTCCCCAAGACTGGCAGCCGTACGTAACGGCACGGGAACTTGGCTGGGAAAAACTGAAGGCGCAACTCGCCGGCACGCAGCGGGAAATAATTCATTTGCTTCAAGATAAAACCGATGCCTTTCTGTCAGAAACGTACAGCCCGAAAAAATACACGTTCCGGTTCCTGCTCGAAGGCATTATCCGGCACGATGTGTATCACTTGGGGCAAATCGGGCTGGCCTACAAAATAGTGGCCCTCGAAAAATAGTATCCTTTCAAAAGCCCAAACCTCCCGTTTTTCCCGGTCACCAAACAGTGGCCCGGCTCCGCGAAAAAGCCCGGATGAATTGTTGTTTTTATGGATATTTGGTGGATTATTGTGACGAAATGCAGGCTCAACTCATTTACCGGACAAAGCACCATGAAAAATTGGCTTTCATTCGCATTTCTCACACTCACTGCGTTCTGCCACGCCCAGCAGCTTCGCGCACCGGCGGTTCCGCTCATCACGCACGATCCGTACTTCAGCATTTGGTCTGCCACCGACAACCTGTACGATTCGCCCACCACGCACTGGACGGGAGCCAACCACCCGCTGGAAGGCATGATTGAAGTGGACGGCAAGGTTTACCGGTTTTTGGGAAAGCCGGTTCCCGGGCAGCAAACTGTATTGGCCAATGCCGTGCAACAGCCATACACGGCCTTTTATTCGGTTCAAAAGCCCGCCGACGATTGGTACAAGCCGACTTTTGAAGCTGACACCAAGGCTGGCACTTGGAAAACCGGACAGGCTCCGTTCGGCACCAAAAACAGCAATCCGACAGAAAAAACCGTCTGGGACACCGATGAAATCTGGCTGCGCCGCACGTTTGATTTGAAAGATGTGGATTTCAATGACTTGAAACTCAACATCCAGCACGACGACGATGTGGAAGTGTACCTGAACGGCGTGCCGGCCTACAGTTGCGCACCGTGTTACGTGGGCGAATACATGATGCGCGACATCTTTCCCGAAGCGCGCAAAGCCTTGAAAAAAGGCGGAAACCTGCTGGCCATCCACTGCAAAAACCCGCGGGGCGGCGGCTTTATTGATGCGGGCCTGGTAAATTTCCTGCCGGAAAAGAAACCCGTGCCCACCGCCGTGCAAAAATCGGTGCGGGTACGGGCCACGCAGACGCACTGCGAATTTAAGGCGGGCGGCGTGGACCTAACGGTGGTTTTCACCTCGCCGCTGCTCATGGACGATCTGGAAACGTTGGGCCGCCCGGCCAGTTATGTAACGTTCCGGGTAAAGTCTAACGACGGGAAAACGCATTCCACAAGGATACATTTCAGTGCGTCAGGATTAATCGCCGCAAACTCACCGGAACAGGAATTGCAAAAGGATAATGGCGCTGATTTCCAAAAAGCCGGCACAAAAAGCCAGAATGTTTTGGGCCGTAAGGGCGACAATGTCCGTATTGATTGGGGATATTTATACCTGACAACTGATAATCCGGGTTTGATCAAAACCAAACCTTCATTACTCGCTCCCCTCAGCGTAAATTTCTCGTTTGCTTCCGCCCCTGGCAAATCCATGGAAAGCCACCTCATCCTCGCCTACGACGACATTTATTCCGTCCAGTATTTCGGCCGTAATTTGCGGGCGTGGTGGCGGCGCGACGAGAAAATGACCGCCGCACAAATGCTCGCCGATGCCGAAAAAGCATATCCGGCACTGATGCAAAAATGCCTGGCATTTGACGAAAAACTGTACCGGGAAGCCAAAGCCGCCGGTGGCGAACAGTACGCGCAACTCTGTGAACTGGCTTACCGCCAAGCCATTGCGGCCCATAAACTTGTGGCCCGGCCTGATGGCACACCGCTGTTTTTCTCCAAGGAGAATTTTTCCAACGGCTCCATCGGCACGGTGGATGTGACTTATCCGTCGGCCCCGTTGTTTTTGTGTTACAACCCGGACTTGCTCAAGGCCATGATGGAATTTATCTTCGAGTACAGCGAATCGGGCCGCTGGACGAAGCCGTTTGCCGCCCATGATCTGGGCACCTACCCGATTGCCAACGGTCAGACGTACCCGGAGGATATGCCCGTGGAGGAATGCGGCAATATGCTGATCCTCACCGCCGCCATCGCCAAAACGGAAGGCAACGCCGAATACGCCAGAAAGCACTGGAAAACCCTCACGGTTTGGGTGGATTATCTCAAAAAGGAAGGTTTTGACCCTGAAATGCAACTTTGCACCGATGATTTTGCCGGGCATTTGGCGCGCAATGCCAACCTGTCGGTAAAAGCCATCATGGGCATTGCTTCGTACGGTTACCTGGCCGGGCTGCTCAGCGACCCGAAAACCGCCAGTGAACACACGACGTTGGCCAAGTCGCTGGCGCACAAGTGGATGCAACTGGCTGAAGACAAGGATCACTACGGCCTGGCATTTGGCACGAAAGGCAATTGGAGCCAGAAATACAACCTGGTGTGGGACAAGCTGCTGGAACTGGACATTTTTCCGAAAGAGGTGGCCGAAAAGGAAATGAAATTCTATCTCACCAAACAGGAAACGTACGGCCTGCCGCTCGACAGCCGCAAGACCTACACCAAATCGGACTGGATTGTGTGGACGGCCACCTTGGCCGGCAACCAAGCCGATTTTGAAGCACTGATCAAACCCGTGTACAAATACGCCAACGAAACCGCCAGCCGCGTGCCCATCAGCGACTGGCACGAAACCACCGACAGCAAGATGGTTGGCTTCCAGGCCCGGTCAGTGGTTGGCGGCTACTTCATCAAAATGTTGGAGCAGAAAATGCTGAAGCGGCAGTGAAAAAACGCCGTTGATAAACAGGGGGTTTCAGGTTTTGGAAACCTGCCTGTCGTCAGACAGGGATACTGTTTTCAGACTATGGTCAACAGTGATTAACAGTCCGAGGCGGTAAGAACAGGGTTTTGCCTTTTCAAAATATACTGTTTCGGCTTGCGCAAGATCTGCGGCTTTGCGTGATGGTTCACTGCCGCACGGCCACGGCAATCTTTGAATCGGCGGTGCCGTAGTAAATGAACCATTTGTCTTTGAAATGCACCAATCCCTCCACAAACGTCACCTTGTTCACTTGGCCGGTCAGTTCGTAATCCTTTTCGGGTTTGATAAACGGCCTGTCCAAGCGGGCAATGATTCTGGACGGGTCGTTTCGGTCCAGCAGCACCTGCCCGCCCGAATACATTTCCACACCGCCGGTCTTGTTCATGGATGCGCCATTATAAATCAGCAAGATGCCCTTGTCGGTGAGCAAGGCGGGCGGGCCGGGTTCCACAAGTGCGTTGTCAAATAGCGGCTGGCCCGCCCGCTTCGGAATCACGGCCTTCGGGTTGCCTTTTGCATCGGCCACAAACTGCCAGTCGGTCAGGTTGCCGGAAGTTGCCAGCAAGCCGTTTTCGCCCCAGTACATCCAGTATTTACCGTTGATGCGCGTGGCCACCATCCGGTCGCCGATCAGTTGGCACACGATTGAGCCGGATTTCGACCACATATTCACGCGCTTGGGTTCTTTGAAAGCCAAGCCGTGCTTTTTCCACGTTTTCAAATCGCGCGAACTGGCCACGCAAAGCCGCGCCGTTTTGCCGTCGTAGGCCGTATAAGTCATCAAGTACCTGCCCGACGAGTCTTCCACCACGCGCGGGTCTTCGCAGCCGCCCATCCATTCGTATGGTTTCATGGCATCATTGTCCGGATAAAATACCGGCTGGGGCAGGCGTTTGAAATGCAGCCCGTCGGTGCTTTCGGCCAAGCCCAGCCGCGACGTGCCGTTCACGGCCTTCACCGTGTCTTCGGCCCGGTAAATCATGTAGATTTTGCCGTTGCGCACCAATGCCGCCGGGTTATACACATCGTGGGCTTCCCAACGGATGGCTTTTTTCCAGACCGGACAGCGGAACGAAGTACTGGAATCGGGCAGCAGTACCGGATTGACCGAATCCACTTTCACAAACGGCAGCAATGCCCAGCCGGGCAGCGAATCAATGGCGGCGGATGTTTGCGCCGCCGCTTTTTCTTTGTCCGCAGATTGCCGGCAACCGGGAAACAGCATCCCCGAAAATAGTATCATGGAAAATGCTAAAACCCGCCCCGATGCGGTCGGTGTTTTTGAAATGGCGGGTGCAGGGGGGAAAGAGTGTTTCATGGTGTCGGGATTGTTGGGAAATGAAAACCAATGGCTGCCGGAGACGGGCAGAGGAAATGAACCGCAATTGTAATGATACCGCCAAAGGTTGCCAATGTCTCGATTTAGTGCAAGAATATTTGTAAATCGTGCAAACGCTGCATACTTTACGATGCCAATAAATCAGGAGACCTATGAAATTGCTTGAACAGTATTCGCTTTGGAAGCAGGAAGGCAATTCGGACAAAGTGTATGAAGCCGATTTGTGCGAAGTCGGCAACGACCTTTACGTTGTCAATTTCCGCTACGGCCGCCGGGGAGCCACGCTGAAAGACGGTTCCAAGACGGCCATGCCCGTTGCGCTTGCCAAAGCACGCGAGCTTTTCATGGGTCTGGTAAATGAAAAGAAAAAAGGAGGCTACCAGCAAACCGCCCATTTCCTGGCCGGGGATTCGGGCCATGTCGCAAACTCGGCCACGCAAACACCGGCAAACCAGGATATTGACACGCAAAACCTGAGTTTGAAACAATATGTGTTGGCGCGGCTCACCGAAGCCGCCCGTCCGGGTTTTGTGTCGCCGACAGCCAAGAAGTGGCCTTTGTCGCGCATCATCTGGCGCGCGGGCGAGTTGCGCATTGCCGAGGCCGTGCCTGTCCTGACCGGGTTGGTAACCAAAAGCGATGCGTTGCAGCAATACTGTATCGCGTGGGCGTTGGGGCGTTGCGGCCGCATGGAAGCAATTCCGGTATTAGAACAGTTGCACAAAGCTCCGGCATCCAAGGATTTTGTGAAGCGGATGGCTTTGACGGGCTTGCTGGCACTGGAGTACGACCCGGCCAAACGCAACAGCCTGACCGTCAGCCTCATTGCCGCGCTTCCGGCCAACGTGCAAGCCGAAATGAAATCCGGCACGGCCGATTCCTTGGCGCAAATGCTGCAACAGGACTTGGGCAAAACCCTGACTTACGACGCACTGGAACCGATGTATTTGGTTGCCAAGGATTTCGGGCACGTGCATTCGGCATTGGTGAAAATAGTATCCTTGATTCCGCTTAAACCCGGTGGTTTCAAAACGGCGCGGCACTTGTTCAAGACCGCTGAGTTTCGCGAGGATGCTGCAATGTTTGCGGCATTGGCCTACCAGCTCGAAAAACAGCCGCATTATTTCCGCCGCTCACCGTGGTCTGATGGAGCCTACCTGCCCGACGGAAACTACAATTATGTGGAAAATGCGGCGGAGGAAATGAAAAAGCCCGCTTCGCGGCTGGCATTTTCCAACCGCACCAAGGAATATCTTGTCCGGCGCATCTGGCGCACGCTGCAAACGTGGGGCGATGATGCCCAAACCGATGCCGCTTTTGGCGATGTGTATCTGGATGTGGCAAAGCAGGTGTTGCTTTCCTATTCGGACGGAAAAGACCTGACCGCCGCCAAAAACATTGAGAAAACCCGGTACCACTGGAACAGCCAAACCCGCAACTACGACATCACCAGCAGTTCCACGCAGTTCGATGATTTTGCCAACCACCTGACATTCAATTATATACTCTACCAAAACAGTCCGCGCTACGAACTCCGTAAAAATACCAAAGCGTGGCGTTGCAAGAACGATTACCAGCCCGGACAGCCCGCCCCTGCCCAACGCGAAGAGGCGTTTCCCGGACTTTGGGATAGCCGTCCGCAAGACTTGCTTGACTTGGTTGCCAAGAGCGAATGCGGACGGGTACACGAATTTGCGGTGAAAGCCCTGCAAACCCGCACCGACTTGGAAAGCATTGTTGGCTTTGAGGCACTTATGGAAATGCTCGCCAAGCCATACGCGGCCACGGTGGACTTCGGCCTGGAGTTGGTGCAACGGTTCTACGATCCGCGCCAGCCCAACATGGATTTGCTGCAATTGCTGGTGCACCATCCGTTGCCGCAAGCCCGTGAGTTGGCGCGGCAATGGGTGCAGGCCCAGCCCGGCCACTTCATGCAAAACACGTGGCTTTTTGTGGATTTGATCGTGAATCCGTACAGCGACGTGTGGGAATGGACGCGGAAGCTACTGGATGCGATGCTGCCGGATGAAAAACGAGCCAAAACGTTGATTGTCAAGTGTATAGCTGAATTACTTTCGCTGCCTGCCGGTCACGAAATGGCGAATATCGCCGCTCAGGGAGCCGCCCGGACGCTGACCACGCAATTGGTTCCGTACCTGAAAAACGTGGGTCTGGACATTGTGGACGACCTGCTGCAATCGCCGCTGCCCGACGTGCAGGTTCTCGGGGCCGTGATTTTGCTCAACCACCCGACACCCGCCGAAAACCTGCCGCCGGGCATGATTGCCTCGCTGGTGCAATCGGAAGTGCCACAGGTGAGGCAGGCGGGCGTGCAGGTTTTTGGCCGGTTGCCCGATGCGATGCTGCTGGAAAACTACGAGGTACTGTCGGCTTTTTGCGTGTCGCCGTTTGCTGAAATCCGCTCGGCCATCCGGCCGGTAATTGAAAGGCTCACCAAGCAGGCTCCCGATTTTGGCAGGCTGTTGGTAACCGAATTGCTGCCTTATTTGCGCCACCAGGAGCCATACGCGGGCTTGCACGAAGATTTGTACCAACTTTTTTCCGTTTCGCTTTCCACTGTTTTGTCCGCGATAGACCGGGAAACCACGCTGCAACTGCTGCATTCCAACAGAGCCACGTCGCAACGGCTGGGCTATTTGCTGCTGCAAGCCGTGCCGCCCGAAAACCTATCCATCCGTCAGGTTGTGCGCATGGCGGGCCACGAGATGCTTGAAGTACGGCAATTTGCGTGGAATGTTTTCAGCACAAGCGTTGCGCGCATGAAATCCGAACCGTTGGAAGCCCTGCGGATATTGGATGCGAAATGGGACGATTCGCGGCAGTTCGCCTTCGGTTATTTCCGCCAGCATTTCACTGCCGAGAACTGGACACCCGCCTTGCTGGTCAGCATCTGCGACAGCACGCGCCCGGACGTGGAGCAGTTTGGCCGGGAACTGATCAGCCGGTTTTTTGAGGACGAAAACGGCGGCGCGTACCTGTTGCAACTCAGCCAGCATCCGTCGGCCAATGTGCAATTGTTTGCCACCAATTATTTGGAGCGGTTTGCCACGGACAATCCGGAAAATATGCGGAAACTGGAAAATTATTTCATTACCGTTTTGGCGCAAGTGAACAAGGGCGGCGTGGCCAAACAGCGGGTCTATCATTTTCTGAAACAGGAAACGCTGAAAACCGAGGAAAACGCCCGGTTCATTGCCCAAATCATCGCCCGGCAATCGGCGACCATGGCGGTTTCGCACAAGGCCGCCTGCATCATGATCATGCGCGACATCCGGCACACATACCCGGACGTGGACTTGCCGCTGGTGTTGAAGGAAGCGGCGGCGCGCGAACCCGCGCTTTCGGCGTTGTGAGCAACCGGTGCCACCCCGAATCAATGATACTCCTTAACAATGCAACCCTAAACCCTTATATAGTATGAGAAAAATCCAAGTTGCCTGCGCATTGGCCGCCGTTTGTCTGCTGTTTTCGTTTTCCACCGCCCGCCGCGTTTCCGAAACCGATTACAAGTCCTACGTTGGTGTGTACAATTTAACGCCCAATGGGCAGATTTCCACGTTTACGGTTACGCTTGAAAGTGAAAAACTGTACGGGCAAGCCGACGGCTATGACAAAACGCAACTCACCAAACAAGCGGCTGACCATACATTCCAAACGGGTTACGGTTCCACGGTTGTGTTTGTGCCGGATGCCGCCACCAAGAAAATTACCGGATTGAAACTCACCGCCCAA
The DNA here is from genome assembly GCA_031424975.1 of Sphingobacteriales bacterium. Lineage (GTDB taxonomy): Bacteria > Bacteroidota > Bacteroidia > Cytophagales > 172606-1 > Xanthocytophaga. The sequence continues at coordinate 14,060 of JANPIL010000306.1, read as the reverse complement.
GGCACGGAGATAGCGGGGACAAAACAATGACAGGTGGACGGCTTGAAAACAGTATCTTTCAAAAAGCCCAAACCTGCCTTTTCTATGGACTGTCGTTCGTGAACTGTGGACTAAAGAAACGAGTCATTTAACAATACAGCCCCATGCTTTTTGACTATAAATTCCACGGCAGCACGTCCGTTGCCAGCAATGCGGGCAGTACGGATATGTCTTTCTCGCCCGATGTGTCGCGGCAGCCGACGTTTTTTTCGGGGCAACTGGCCAAAAACATCGCTTTCCGCGAGGCCATTTCCGCGCTGCACCACGTGGTCGTGTCCGATTTGCGCTTCAAGCCGCAGGACAAATCCGCTTACAAGGAGTGGGCCGCCCAGCAGGAACTCATTTGGCTGGCACAGTTCGGGCCGGGCTACAAGGCCGAACTGCAGACCAAAATCAGCGGCTTGCAAGCCGAACTCGGCGAGATATACAAGACGCGCGAAGCCGTGATGGGTCCGTTTTACAAGTCGCGCAAAAAATATTTCGATTACCTGTACGAAAAGGAAAAGGATACATGGTTTGTGCTCGATCCGGTGATCACCGTTCACCCGGACGAGGTGTTTTTTGAGTGTTTCAGCCAGGATGAGGCTTCGTATGGCAAGGTCGGTTGCAGCTACGAGGTGTTCAAAAACATCAATGAATTTGCGTGCGGCACCACCAATATTGACTATTCAGCGGATTTGTACAACGAATTCCAGAAAATACGGGATTATAAGGACACGCATTTCAAGGTGGATCCGAGTGGTTTTGAAGTGAAGACGACCAACGAGGACACGTTCAATGAACTCAAGATAGACCTGCCCGACAGTTGGGTGCGCGGCTTTTTGCAGGTGAGTTCGGCCATGACGCTGCCCGGCAAAACCTTTGAACTGCACCCGATGGATGTGCACAACATCTGTTTCATATTGCGCCGGCAAAAGGAGAAAATTGGGCCGCGTTCCATCCGTTTCGTGCTCAAGCCCGGCCAGCCCGTGAAACTGGTATTCGAGCCTTGGGGCTACGAACTCAACTGCCCGCGGTCCATTTACCACGGCAAGGATGCCGACGAAATCCGGTTGTGGGGCAGGCGGCGTTTGCTCATGCTGGAACGGCTGATTCCGGTGACCCAAAAATTCACGGTGCAGTTGCTGGGTAGCGGCCTGCCGTCGTTTTTCGTGGCCGACATGGGCCACCTGAGTTTCACGTTGGGCTTGTCTGGCTGGACGGCCAACGACTGGTCGCGGGCGGGCAACTTCGACCTGATGGCTCCGCGTGCCGAAGTGGACAACTACACCAAAGACTTGGTTTTCAAGGCATTGCGTGAAACGTGGGTTGAAACATCCGTATCGCTGGCCCGGCGGCTGGGTTTGGAGAAGAAAACCGTGGAAGGTGCCTTGGCCGCCTACACCCAAGCTGGACGTGTGATTTATGACCTCAACAAGCAAGTGTACCGCCTGCGCGAACTCAGCCGCGACCCGCTGCCCATGGAGCAACTGCGTTTCGACAATCCGCGCGAAGCCAAGGCCACTGAACTCGTCAGTGCCAACCAAGTGACCGTGCAAGTAGAAGCCCTGCCCGACAACGCCCTGCAACTGAGCGGGACGGTGAAGGAGAAAACGCAGGCTTTCAAGCCCAACTGTATCATTGACAAGGACGAACGGATGGTGCAAGCCACGTGCAGTTGCTATTTCTATACGCAAAACAAGCTGTTCAAAGGCCCGTGCGAACACATTCTGGCGTTGCGCATTGCCCACAACAAGAAAAACTGGTGGTCGAAATGGGTGCTGAATTAGTCAGCAGCTAACAGTTTGCCGTTTTGCATTTACCGTTCAAGAGCGTTCTGGAATGTAGGGATGTTGCATTGCAACGTCTTTGTTTCCAAATTGAAAACTATTGCCTGCCACGGAGACGTTGCGGTGCAGCGTCTCCACGCACCGCAAACAAAACAGTATCTTTCGGAAACGCCAAACCCCCTTGTTTTACCATTCCGACAGGGAGATGATTTCGGATGAAAAAGAGTATGTCCTTGTCCGATAAAAAAATTTGTTTTCCACATCCAAACCTTTCATATTTGAAACCAAAGCAGTGCGTTCACCAACGCAACACCTTGCAAACCGGGCGGTGCATCGCCGTCCATGTTCAAAGCTTACCCTCGCATCACGGGCCCGCTCTTTACTATTGCCCATAGGGGGTAGTAGTGCGATTGCGGTCCGGTTTCGGGAAACCAATGCGCACTACTACCCCCTATGGGCGTCGAGTTGAGCGTTCCCGTCCCCAGAAAGTACGAAGGTTTGGTGAATTCACTGCTTTTTTTATCCCTCCGATGACAGAAAACCCGTCAGACAACCCGCAGGAAACCCGTCCGGCCAACCGGCAGGAACTCTACGACCGGATTCGGCAGACTTCCAAGGAGGAATTCATCCTCAACGACATGATCCGGCTCGGATTCTGGGAACGGAACGCCGCCGAGCCATCGGTTCCCGAACAGATTATCCGGCGCGAAACCGAGTTGAGTCAGGAATTGCGGGCGTTGCTCACCGAAAAGCGGCGCGTGGAAGACCAGCAGGCGTTGCTCAAGCAGATGCGCAAGGAACGCTTTGCCGAGTCGCGCCGCAAGCGTGAGGAAACCAAGCTGCGCCGCGAACAGCAACGCCAAGACCGCGCCGAAAACTGGCGCAAACGCAAGGAAACCGAGATCATATACTTGGGTGCCAACGTTTCGGGCGGACTGAACCACATTGAATCGGACGCGCAAAAACTGGCCGTTTGGAAACTCCCGTTGCTCACCGACGCGGTTTCGGTGGCCGCCGCCATGCAGATTCCCATCGGGCAACTGCGGTTCCTGACTTTTGCACGCGAGGTTTCCAAAACGACGCACTACAAACGGTTCCTTATTCCGAAGAAAACGGGCGGGCAACGCCGGATTTCGGCTCCGATGGCGCGGCTCAAAACTGCCCAGACTTGGATTCTGCACCATATTCTCGAACCCGTTTCCATCCACGAATCGGCGCACGGATTTGTGGCCGCGCGTTCCATTGTGAGCAATGCCCGCCCGCACGTGGGCGCGGAGGTGGTGGTGAACATGGACATGAAGGATTTTTTCCCAAGCATCACCTATCCGCGTGTGAAAGGCGTTTTCCAGTCGCTGGGCTACTCCGAAAACGTGGCGACGATTTTGGGTTTGATTTGCACCGAACCCGAAACGGACATTGCCGAACTGGACGGCGAAACCTGGTACATTGCCAAGGGACAGCGTTTTTTGCCGCAGGGCAGCCCCGCCAGCCCCGCTATCACCAATGTGCTGTGCGCCAAACTCGACAAACGATTGGCCGGACTTGCCCGGAAATTTGGTTTCACCTACACGCGCTACGCCGACGATTTGACTTTTTCCGCTTCCGGCGAAGGAACCAAACAAATCAACAACCTTCCGCAATCGGTGCGTAAGATTATTGAGGATGAGGGACTTGCGCTGCATCCAGACAAAACCCGCATCATGCGGCCAGGCAGCCGCAAGGAAGTGACGGGCATTGTGGTGAACGACAAGCCGGGCGTGGACCGCAAGACGCTGCGCAAGTTCAGGGCGTTGCTGCACCAACTGGAAACCGAAGGGGCCACCGGCAAAACCTGGGGCAATCCGTCGGCCGATTTGCTGTCGTCCATGGAAGGCTACGCCAACTTCGTGTACATGGTGGACGTGGAAAAGGGACAAAAACTGAAGGCCCAAGTCAAGGCAATTGTGCAGAAACTCGAACCCGCGCTGCCCAGACGCGTGCGCAAAAGCTACCCGAAAAAACAAAACCCGTCCGCAACACCGGTTCCCGAACCACCCGGTACGCCGCCAGCCGAACAGAAAAGCAAGGACTGGTGGAAGGTGTGGAAAAAGTAAAATCTTCCAGTAGCAAAACAGTATGTTTCAAAAACGCCAAACCTGCCCCAAAAACACCCGCACCAATCCGTGGGACTTGAAAAGTCCAACTACCCTTTCCAAAATAGTATCTTTCAAAAACGCGAAACCCGCCCGGTCTTGAACAGTGCGGGTTTCGCGTTTATACTAAACTCCAGACTAATGGTTGGAAAAATGTTCCCTGACAAAGGCTTGCTGCTGGTTTTCGGTCAGTTTGTCGGCCGCCTTTACTTCTATCTTTATTCCTTCAAAAAGATGGTCTGTCTTCAGAATGTTATGCAACTCAGACTTGGCGTTGGTGGGGCCGAAGAGCAGCACTTGGTCGTAATTCCTGATCACTTCGCCCAGTTTCTTGTAGTATTCCGCCTGCTGCTGCTGCTCCTTGTTGTGCATCACGTTCTCACTCCCGCTCGAACTTTCTTCCTTTCCCTGATGGGCCGATTCCGAATCAATCACGTCCGCCCCGTCGGCATCGGCTTTGAACTCTATTAGGTGGGCACTTGAATGATCCATGAAAATACCCAGGCTTTTTACGTTTGTCATACTACAGCGGTTTTGATTGAATTGACTTGGTTATGGATGAATATTCCCGAAAACAAATGGGTTACACTGACTATTTGTAACAAAACCGTGCCAGCGCATGGCCAAATATCCGTGCCGGCGTTTGGGGCATGGGGCTGCGACAGGTAATGTGTTACACAGCCCGATCACAACCAGACTCACGTTGAGTTGATTTTCTGGGTTCGGTTTTATTGAAAAGATTTACAACTTGATGTTACGCGGCGATTCGCAAAAATTGCAAAAAACGGCCTTTTTGCAATCCGTAAAACACTGTTTTTGCGGAACCCACTGAAACCGTGCGTAACATCAGTTACAACTTGTTGATTATCAGCATATAACAACTCTAATTTTTAACTAAAAGTTATAGCCGAAATGCAGGCCTGGCTCAGGTGTCCATTTTGGCCACTTGTCATCTTTTTGTTTAAAACCATCAGGCATTTTACTTTGATATGGACGGCCGGCAATACCAAGTGATGGTTCAATAAAAAATCTATCTTTAAAGAGCTTTTTGTGATAGCCGATTCGATAGGTGTTGAATATGATGAAGCCATTACCCACCTTATCACCGTTTTCATTCTTAAATGTTTGCCACATAGGCATTGCATGTACTGCTGCGTAGAGGCCTTTCCAAAAATACCTTTGATAAGCTAGGCCAATTCCATATTCTCTTATATTTCCAGGAAATTTCTCTTCGGGTGTTCCGTATGCCTTATTATAAAAAGGGTTAATACCAAGCGGCCAAGAATGTTTCCAAGTTATTAGTTCAAGGGAAATAACATCTTTTCCTGTAATACGATAACCTAAATTCAGTTGAGCAAAGCCCGGAGGGTTTACGGGGGCAAAATTACCCAATAAAAATAAAGTGCTGCCAACGAAACACCGTTTGTAGGTGCTGTCTGTTTTAGCATATTGAGCTTTGAGGTGGAGCGTACTTGTCAAAAGCAAGGTAAAAACCAAGGTTAACATTTTCTTTTGCATATCTTTTTAATTTAAGTTAATTGATACTGCAAAAGTAAATGCGGGCAATGCTTAAACTCGTTCACTTAAGTTAAGAAATGAAGTTACTCTTTGCTTTTTTCAAGAATCCGTGCTCTTAGCCTGCTCAATGATTGTGGCTTTATGCCTAAATAACTCGCTAATTGGTGTTGTGGCACACGTTGAATAAGGTCCGGTCTTTTTTGCAGTAAGTTCAGGTATCGTTGTTCAGGTGAAGAAGTCTTAAACTCGTCAAAATTGATTTGTTGTTTGGCTAATAATTCTTCCGACAATATTCTACACATAATTTCAAACTTTGGAAATTTAACGTTTAGGTCTACTCCCATATCGGGGTTTGTAACCGTTAATATAGTATCTTCTACACAACTTATGAAATATTCAGACGGATTTTTACTTACTACACAATGTGGTACTAAACCTTCCATTTCCGTATAAAAGGCGGTCGTTTTTTCTTCGCCATCAATTATGTAATATTTCCGAATACATCCTTTTAAAACAAAATATTCTTCTTGAGATTTCTGTCCTTCTTTGAGTAAAGTAGTTCCTTTCTTTACCGAGCGAAATAGGTCTAACGAAAGTATTGCGTTCCTTTCATCTTCTGTTAGAGAAATGTATTTTGATATAAAGTCAAATAGTATGTCTTGCATTGTTTTTATATGTTGTTATGTTATTGCCTTCTGTTACACTTGCCACTAATGAAAAAGGCTTGGCGTTGTTGGGGAATTAGCATTCCGTCTGCCGATAACCAAAGCCCAATAATTGCAATATTGCTCATGTTTTATTCATAAGCCAAATTTGCAACGTCAAGCCCGAACTAAACCACAGTAAAGAACAAATGTTGAGGCAATATTCGTCAAGCCCCAATAACGCCAAACCTAATGTTGGTGGTAGTTTTAGTCTTGCCATTATGCTATCATTGTCGAACTTCTAATTCTTGTCTCCAATTATTTTTTATAATAACAATTCCTATGAATGCTGATAAAAGTCCACCAATCATTCCACCCCAAATTGAACCTCCAACCCAAGCAAATTTTAGCATTTCAGTTTTGCCTGATGGTGTCATTGGAAAATGTGCTTTGTAAAATTCTGGACTTAATGTTGCAAAAAACATAGCAAATAGCCCTCCAAGAGTCCAACAAATTAATACTAAACTTGTCAATTTAATTAGCTGTCTAATTGCAAAAATAAATGTTCCTTGTCCTTTAGTTACAATTCCAAAAGTGATAGTAAAAATTATAGAGAATATTACACCATAAAGAAGCCCTTCTAAAATTCCTTGTGCAACTGCTGCTATCCAAATGTCTTTAAAGTCCCAAAACATAATTGATTGGTAATAATAAGGGCTGACTTTTCCGTTAATTAAATTTGTTAAAGCACCAATAAGTCCACCTGTAACAATACAAGTTGCAGCAACAAAAAATAGTGTCAGAAAATTTGTTTGTTTATTGTCTGTTTGCATAGTCTCTCAAAAAATTACCACCCACGAACAGGCATTGCTGTAGGTGTGGAATTCATTGCTTGTTCTGCCCGGAACTGCTGCCCAATAAAGAATTAAAAGTACAAGATAAAAACTAAAAGCTGATTAGAATTTCGTCCGCCGAAACCGCTGCTGATAGCGAACTACAGCCGAAGATTTCAACGTCAAGCCGCACTTGCAGCAATACCCATGTTAGCCGTTGTTTTTAGTCCGATGAAACTTTGCTTCTTCGGGTAACTTGTCTGAACCTACATAATACAAGGTGTCATTTCTTAACTGCAGTTGAACTTTGTCCAAATAAATCCGAACAGTATCATTAGGTCCTGGCATAACTGGTGGCGGAACATCTTTCAATCCTAAAAATGTATATTCAACTTTACCCTTTTTCAATTTGCGTTTTGATTTCTTTTGGTCTGTAACTTTATTTGACTTGTTTGCTTCAGTCTGTTCTTTTTGTTTAAAGGTGTCAAAACTTTTTAGCTGAATGATACCATTATTATTTGTCCATTGCCCTTGTGAAAACTTTTGTCCATAGCAGCCTTGGTCATGAAATTTGAAAGTTCCATTGTCTTGTAGTGTCAACTCTGAAGAGTACCAAATGCTGTTGGTATATTTCCATTCTCCTGTTAATGGGTATTCAGATTGTGTTTTGGTTGATGGCAATAAAATCTGTGTCACACTATCACTGTCTGTCTTAGTGTTGCACTGTGTCAAGAGAAACAGTCCCAAAGATGCTGATATGAAATTGCGAAGTGTCACCATAAAATAACCGCTAACTCGTAAATAGACGCATGTTTGTGTACATGAGCAAGGCTAATCTTTTTTTCTCAGACAACCAAATTTGCGTTGGCATCTTTCACTATTGTTCTGACAGCCAGACGGTTACCCTGATTTCTCCTGCCTGAACCAACCTGTGGCAATACCAAATACGCTGTTCGTGCCATGTCCGTTCTTGTCCGGTTGGCAATATGGAATGCGCATTGCGTCAATGACACCGTTTTGCCCGTCGGCAATGCAATATGCGCGGTCAGTTCAGGGTGTCTGGGGGCTTGTGGTGTTTTTGAGGATATTCCCGCTCATGTGCGCGTGGCGCAGTTTTGGTTTTGTAGCAACCCGTCACTTTTGCATGGGTCGGACGTTGGCTGATGCGGCCTCATTGGGCCGGACGCGAGAAATTCAAAACATCCAGCCCAGCCGCACCGACATCCGCCGGAAAACAACATCGCTTTCGGTGCGGCTTTCAAAATCGTCGCGCCAATAGTGGTAGGCTTGCGTGCGGTAGCCAATGGTGAACAGGAACGAGGTTTTGCGCGAGGTGCGGGCCAGAAATCCGGCTGCCGGATTGAACAGCAGCCCGCCCCGGTTGTGCTCGTTGGCGGCAGTGCCGCTGCTCAGTTTGCCGCTGTACCAGCCGTGACCCACGTCAAGCGTGGCCACCGGCGACAACCGGCCCGTAAGCGGCGCACTGACCAGGTGCACAAACACGGGCGTTACCGTGATGTTGCGGTTATTGTATTCGTAACTGTCCAGTCCGGCACCAATGCCCGCCGCCCAGCGCGGAGTGAACCAATATCCGTTAACCACTTGAACCTGAAGTTTCTGGGTAGCTTGGGCAGGCATTCCGTTGCGAGGCTCATACGTCTTGCCCAGCCCAGCTCCAACCTCCGCGCCAAGAAAATAGCCTTTTGTGCGGAAGGCTGGCTTTACCGGTTCCCGCACGATTTTTTCCAAGTCAGTGGCGGCAAACCGGATTGTGCTGCCATCGCGGGTTTGTACTTCTATCAGCGAGTCCAAGTGTTTCATGCCAGAGGCATTGCGGATCACACTGCCATTTTTCAGGTGGATTGCGTCCTGCGTGCGTTTTTGCGCGTGGGCGGTGTATGCCAGCAGTCCGGCAAGCAGGAGCAAGGGGAGATTTTTCATTTCCGGAAGATAATGGCCTCCCCCAACCCCCTCCGAAAGAGGGGGCTTTTTTGCTCCCTCTTCGGGGGCTGGGGGGCCGGGTGAGGTCTTTTATTGAATCACGGTTTCAAGCCGGGATATTTCAGCGGCAGTTTTTCCAAGGCTTCCAGCGTGGCCTTGGCCACCACGTAGTTTTTGTGCCAGTTTTTGTCGGCTGGCACAATGTGCCACGGAAACGGTGAGGCGCATTTCTCGAATATTTCCTCATACGCCTCGTAATACGCCTTTCGCTTGGTGGCCACCTGCCAGTCGCCATCGTTGTGCTTCCAGAATTTGGTCGGGTCTTCCATGCGTTCGGTCAGGCGTTCACGCTGTTCCTCTTCCGATACGTGCAGGTAGAATTTGAGCACTACCGTGTGGCTGTCGGCCAGCAATTGCTCGAAATTGTTGATGTGGGCCAGGCGTTTCTGCACGGTTTTCGCATCAATCCACTGCTCCACGCGCGGCACCAGCACATCCTCGTAGTGCGACCGGTTGAAAATGCCGACCGTACCCTTGCCCGGCACGCGCTGGTGTACGCGCCACAGGAAATCGTGCCGCCGCTCCTCTTCGGTCGGGGCCTTGAACGAAGTCACTTCAATGCCCAGCAGGTTAAGGCCGCTGAACACATCGTTCATCACGCCATCCTTGCCCGATGCGTCCAGGCCCTGCAACACCACCAGCACGCTGTATTCGTTCTGGGCGTAGAGTATTTTCTGCCGTTCGTGTATTTTCTCCACCAGTTCGGCGGTTTTTACCTTGGTGGTTTCCTTTTCCGCCCCCTGTGGTGGCGTGGTCGCAATATCCTTGAGTTTAGTCATCGGGAGGTTTGGGGTTTTTGAAACATGCTATTTCCGTGCAAATTATACGAATTCGCACGGAACATCCGCCAAATCATTCCTGCACGTTTCAGTTTGCCACCACATTGATCACACTCAGCAGCTTCAGGTTTTTCGGGTCGGTGTAGTCATACTGGTACAGGCCGTCGTTGCCCACCACAATGGCGATATTGTTGAACGGGATCACGTCGTAGCTGTGGATGTTTTTCGCGCCGATCATGTTTTTGTCCAACGCCGTGCGGTCGGTGAGGTCGTAGATTTTCAAGCCCGCCTTGCCATCGCACACAAACAGCGACTTGCCATCCACGCCCAAGCCGTTCGGATCTTCCATCGGATAGGTTTTGATGGTTTTTGGCTGCGTTATCGTGCTGATATCCACCACTTCCAGTTGGCTGGGCCACGAAGACCGGCAACTGGTGCCGCCTTTCACGGTGATGTAGGCGTAGTCGCCCTCGACAGCCACCGGATCGCAGCCCACAAAATGACTCGTGGAACTGGTGAAAACCGGATTTTCGGGGTTGCTGATGTTGTAGATCAGCATCCCGGTGGTGGTGCCGAAAAACAAATGCTGACCGTAGGGGAAAATGGTTTCCACCCCATTGCCGATGCCCATTTGCCTTTTTGCAACTGGATTTTCAGCCTGTGTCACATCATACAGGTGGAGCGTTGACCAGTCCACGGTATAGAGCAGGTTTTTGACCACTGCGAAACGTGCCATGGAGCCGCCCTTGCCCGAGCCGCCCGAAAAAGAGGCCGGCCCACTGGAGGAGGATAGCGAATTGGAAAAGGCGCGGCTGTCTTCGGCAAACCACACGCCGCCGCCCATCGGAAACCATCCCTGCTGGAAATTGTCGCAGCCGCTCACTTTCTTCTCTTCTTTCTTGATCCAGTCCATGATCACCCGGCCGGTATCGAGCGAAAACACGCCCTGCCGGAACCGTCCCGGATAATGCTGGGTGCTGGGAAACGTATTGGCAATCCACTTGACCACTTTCACATCTTCCGGGTTGGCAATGTCAATGGCCAGCAAATCCATCTTGCTGTCGGCATACAGGATGTTTCCCTTAACGGCTAAGTCCACATTGCCCGGAATGTTGATGAACGAAATGGCGCGTGGCGCACTCGGGTTGCGGTTGTCAAAAACGTGGATTCCCTTGTTCAATTCATTAATGAACAGGTATTTGTCCTTGATGTAGATTTTTCCGGGCTTGCTCACCGTCTGCGGGGCCTGCACCCGCGCCGAAGCGTAAAACTCCTTTTTGCTGAGGGTCACCGGCTCATAAAAAGTGTACGTGAACGTCTGTTCGCACGTATCCTGGCAGCCGCCCATGCCCAGCAGGACAATCAGTGAAAACAGTGCGAGAAAAAACGGGTAGATGCGTTTCATGGAAATGGTTGGGTTTGGGGTTTTCAAAAGATACTATTTTCAGGGCGAGGAGCGGGAATGTTGACGTGAAACTCTGCCAGAGTTCAAAACTCTGGCAGAGTTGAAATGGCTTCCGGTTATTGCACCTCTTTCGGGTTCGCCAACTTGCCGATGAACACAATCGCGCCGGAGTTTTTCTCGCGGATCAGGAACACGAACGGGCGGTTGAAACGGATTTCGGTGGGCACGGATGTCACGCCAATTCCGATGGATGTGGCGGCGGCGGCTTCGGTTCCCTCCTCGTTCACTTCCACAAATGCCTTGTGTTTCACTTCGGTTATGGCCAGGTCGCCAGCCTTGAAACCTTGCAGCAAACGGCTGAAATCGGCGCGGTCGGTAAAGGCTTCGGCCATACCCAAACCGGCCAGGGTTTCGTTCAGCGACTTTTCGTAGCTGAACGAGAATTTGGGCAAGTACAAACCCATCTTGGTCGAGTCGGCTTTGGCGAGCCAGCCGTTCAGGTTGGTGATACTCAACTGGGCCACCAATTGGTTGAGTGTGCTGTTTTCGGCGGGCATTATCACCACCATGCTGAATTGCTTGTTGCCGTAGGGCAGCTCGGCAAGTTGGTGGCCGGCATCGGCGTGGGTGCGGTAGCGGGTGTCTTTCAGGCGCATGAACTGCACGGAAACATTGCCGCCAGCCGCCATGAAATCCGCATTCTGCGTCAGGTTTTTGTCGAATTGGTGCGTCCAGGTGCCTTTAAAATGAATTGCATTGATCAGAAACATCACATCCGATGCGCGCACTTGACTGATGATCTGCGGAATCTTGCCGTTGGTTTTGTCTTTCACCCAGCCGTTCATGGCACTTTTGGCGGCCTCGGCGTTGCCAAAATCCAACCCTGTTATTTCAGCATTGAAATATTTCCGGTTGGTTTCGGTAAAGGACGCTTGCGGTGCCAGTCCGGTGCGGTACCAGATTGAGTTGGCGGGCGTGAACTTCACCGTCTTGTCAATGCCCGTAAGCATTTCGCCCAGGCTTTTGAAAGACGCGTTGATGTCTTCGTCACTGCTGTTTTGGAAATCCAGTGCCTTGGCAATGCCCCGTTTGGTGGTGCCGTCGGCTCCGTTGTAGGCCATGGCCACCGCCATTGAAATGCTGAGTGGCGAGATGAAAATATTCTTTTCCGGCTCGGAGGCACTGATTTTGGCAAAGGCGTTGAACGCGAAATTGTTGGTGCTTTGCAGGGTTTGCGTTTCGCGCGCACTCAGGGGGCGCACGGCGGGCGTGTTGCTGTCGGCGGGGGAAACTTGGCTGCGGTTGCAGGAGGCCGCGCAGCACAGAAATGCGGCAAAAACGGCGGTGAACTGGATGCGTTTCATAACTAAAAAATGGGTTTGGGGTTTTGAAAGGATACTGTTTTTCAAATGTGAAGTTTGGAATTGAGAATGCGGAATTTTGTAGAGACGTCGCATTGCAACGTCTGCGGCGCGGCATTCTGGCCTTGCTTTATGTTTGTCCTGTCTGCATAAACTGGGTTTGGCGGTTTTAAAACATACTGTTTTTTGAGGTCAGAACCGTGTTCAAAACCGGTACTGGAAGCCCGTGCCGATGCCCCACCAACTTGGAAAACTTTCCAGCGATGACGATGCCGTGAACGAAGTGAGTGCCTTGCGGTAGGCAGGCTCCACGAAAACACTGTACCGTCTGCCCAGGCTGTAATCCACTTTCAGGCTCACCAAACCGCTGAAACCCAGGTTCCGGTAGGCCGAGTTGGACGAGGGCGTGATTTCAATGGTTTCCACGTTGTTGGCCCCGCCGCCGATGCGGTTGCGCACAAACATATCCGCCGACATCCCCGCCCCGACGCTGGCCCGCACTTTCCGGTTCAGCACTTTGTACACGAGACGCATCGGGAAACCCACGTACTGGTACGTGTTATCCACCACTTGGGCTTGGGCATTGTTGAAGGTGGCTACGTAAACCGAACTTGCTTCTTGCAGCGGCGCGGGCCGACTGTTGTTCTGAGCTACATCAAAAGACCCGGACAAATTGGCCGTGCCGCCATTGTTGAGTACGCTGTAAAAAACGGGCTGCAGCCGGTTTCCCGCCACATCGGCCAGGTACTGCGATACTTCGAGTTGCGAGTTGTCGTAGCGGTATTGCACGCCGCCTTGCAGCGAAAACCGTTCGGACAGCGAAAAGCCCACCTGCACATCGGTGGTGTAGGCAATGCCCGGCCGTGTAATGCGCGACAAATCCTGGGCCACCGGGCTGACATCCGTGCGCGAAGTGTAGGCATTGGAAAGCGATGCGTAATCGGGCGTGCTTTCCGTACGGAAGTTCGGGTTGAAGCGGCTTGAAGCAAAGCCCAAACCCATCTGCCAGCGCGAATACGGCTGTTTTTTTGATTTTTTCTGCTGGGCCGCTTCATCTTCGGCGGCTATCCTGTTCCACATGGTTTCCATCAACTTCCAGCGTATGTCCTTGGTAATCAGCGTGTATTGTTCGGTCTGTATGGTCAGGGGCGTGAGTGCGGCAAATACATGACCCGTATTGGCGGTTTGGATGCCGCTGTTGCCGTCTTGGTTGTCATCTTGGTTGTCTTCCGCAGGGTTGCTTGCGGCGGTCATCTCGCTGTCGGCGGTTTCTGGCGTTGGGTTGACGGCCACTGCGGGCGGGGTTTGGCGTTTTGCAGGGATACTATTTTGGGAAATGGCATTCTGGGGCAATGGATTGCCAGACCGGATTTTCGTCTTCCTTTTCCCGGTTCGCGCCAACGCCGGTTTTTCCGCAAAGGTTTTTCCGGCTGGCGATTCACTTGAAATTGCATCGGCCACGGCCAGCGCGTTTTCGGGAAGTGGGCTGTTTTGCGGGTTACGCGTGGGTTCAGCCGTGGGTTTGCCCACGGCATTTGCCATCGGGGATTTTTCCGGTGAGCTGTTAGCCGGATTCTCC
>JANPIL010000305.1:0-2091 GCA_031424975.1 Sphingobacteriales bacterium | reverse complement strand
CTGCCACTGGTCAGGCTCGTGCCGTTCATGGATTTGGTGATTCCCATGGCTTGCACCAGCCGGCCCGGCCCTTTGCACAAGTCGGTGGGCTTGGTGGCGGTCGGGCGGCGTTGCAGCATGGTTTCAAGTCCCTCCACGGGTTCCAACGCCCGGATGAGAACCGCCTCGCCGGTGCCTGCGGGAGCCGTGACAATGTTGACGCAGTGGTGCAGGCCGTAAATCTGGTAAACGTAAACATGACCCGGCGGCCCGAACATGGCGGCGTTGCGCGGGGTTTGGCGGCGGTAGGCGTGGCAGGCCGGGTCGCCGCTCAGGTAGGCTTCGGTTTCCACGATGCGCCCAGCCGTGCGGCCTTCGGGACCGTCGTGAACCAAATAAGTGCCAAGCAGCAGGCGCGACAGAAGCAGGGTTTCCTGCCCGTAAAAACCGGCATCGAATCGTTCGGACATAAGAAAGGCTCAGTTTGCGGACTGAGCCTTTTTAACGCATTTGCAAAATAGTATGTTTCAAAAACGCGAAACCCGCCGGATGAAAAAACTCACTTACCGCGCATTGCTGAGCCGCACGGCCTCTTTGATGTCTTCGGTGCGCTGGCCGTTTACGCGGGCCACCACAAACGCGCCACTAACGCCCATGCGTTGCAGGTCGTCCTTGAGTTTTTCGGCCTTGGCATACGAGCGGAACTTGCCGAACGTGAATTTGCGGGTCACGTCGCCGTCTTGGCGCAGGCTGGCAAAATCGGCTTGGTACTCGTCGAGGTTGAAGTTTTGGAACGCGCCGAGCTGCACTTCAAAGAACACACCGTCCTGTACTTCGGGCTGCTGCTCCACGAGTATGTCGTTGGATCGCTGTAGCGTGTCCGTTTTTGCTTTCAGTGCCTGCAGGACGGCAGCTTGGGCGGTAAGTTCGTTTTTTACACCGGCCATGGGGCCAAAAAGCGGGGTGTTGAAATGGGAGAAAAATATGTAGCCCACACTTAGCAGCGTCAGGATGCCGAATACCACCGCCATTGCTTTGGCCGTGCGTGCCGACGATTGCAGGCTTTCGTTGGCCTTACGCAGGTCTTCGTTTTCATCTTCCAGCTCACTGTTGGATTTTACCGGAAACTCCTTGTCGGTGGCATAATCGGTATCATCATCGGCATTGTAAGGCTTGTCCGCATTGTCGCCGGAGTTATTGTCAGACGGGTAGTCGTAGTTGTAGAGCGGGTATTCCCTCGCTTCTTCCTTATCGTCGGATCCATCCGTATAGTCTTTGTCTGGTTGCATCTTTGTCTGGTTTGCAGTGAACAATCTGGTAATCAGGTGCGTATTTACAGGAAATATCCAAGAATTTCAACAATAAGCGGAACAAATCGGCAAAAAAAAACGGGCCGCCGACAATCAGGCGGGGGCTTTTTCCGTAAACCCGTAGTTATCCGTTAAAAAGTACGCGCCATTTTCAATGCCGCCATCCTGCCAAGTTACCCGTGAACGGACACAAATCCGGTTTTTCCGAAAGCCCGTCTTTAGGTGCAACACCCAATTATAGCATCATTAACTTGGCTGCCGCATGGCCCCAATCAGTGTTTCCACGTGCGCCGCGCTGTTGGCCGGAAATACCGCGATGCGCACCTGTTTGTCCTTGTGGCTGCCATAGCCGCCGCCAATCACCAGGCCTTTCGCTTTCAGGCTGGCCATCAATTCCGCCGGATTCGGTGCGTCGGCTACCACCACCGTCTGTGAGCGGTGCGCCGGATTTTGCACGGATATTTTGTAGTTACCGCTGGTTTCCAGGAAGTTGTAGAGCATTCCGGCTTTCTCTTCCGTTTCCCGGCGGATGGCGGCAATGCCCTTCCGGTTCATGTCCTCCGCAATTTTCCCCAGCAGATAAATGCCCAGCACATTGGGCGTGGCGGGGGTTTCGTAGTTCAAGTGGTTTTTCCAGAGCGTGGGCAGGCTGTGGTGCGTACCGATGTATAAACCCTTGGCTTTCAGGCTTTCGGACTTTTGCAGGCAGGTCTCGTTGGCAATCCACACGCCCAGTCCGGCGGGCAGTCCGAAGCCTTTCTGTATCGAGAAAAAAGCCGTGTCCACCAGGTTCCAATCAAGG
>JANPIL010000304.1:0-6018 GCA_031424975.1 Sphingobacteriales bacterium | reverse complement strand
AAAAACGGATTGCCGTTTTTCTCCTCACCCACCGTCGTGGCCGGGCCGTGGCCCGAATAGACTTTCACGTCATTGTCGAGCGTGAAAATCTTTTCGCGGATGCTGCGCACCAGCGTGTCGAAGTCGCCGCCGGGCAGGTCGGTGCGGCCAATGCTGCGCCGGAACAGCACATCGCCACTGACCAAAATAGTATCTTTTTCGGAGTGGAAACCCACGTGCCCCGGTGCGTGGCCGGGCAGGAAAAGCACTTTCAGTTCGGTATTGCCAAACGCAATTACTTCGCCCTCATTGAAAAAACCGTCCGGTTCGGCGGGTTCGTAGAGCGGGAAACCGTAGGCTTGGGCGTAGGCAGGCACGGCCCGCAAAGTTGCCTCGTCGAGCGGGTGGATGTGCAGCGGCACTTTAAACGTCCGCTTCACAAACGCATTGCCGAGCACGTGGTCAACGTGGCCGTGCGTGTTGAGCAAAACCTTGACTTCCAGTTGGTTATCAATAATGAAATTTCTGAGCGTGTCCTGCTCGCTCCGCCCGTAGCAACCCGGATCAACGATGACGCACTGCTTGGTTTCGTCATAGAGAACGTAGGTGTTTTCCTGAATCGGATTAAAAGTGAAGGCTTGGATGCGCAGCATAGGTGTTTGGGCAATGGTTAGTTTTTTGGTGGCTTATGTGGACGGACGTGCGGCAGGTTTGGGCTTTTTGAAACATACTATTTTGGACGGCTACGCGGATTTTTTGTGGCAGGCCGGTTCAGACATCCTTTCATTTTTTCTTTTCCTCCACCCGCCCCGATATCCTGACCGAATTCATCACCGTTTTGGCTACGGGCTGCCAGCGGGTCTGCACCTGAACGGGGCAATTGAAGGCGAACACATTTACTTTGGCGGCCAGTATGGTGTAGAGCAAATAAGAATACTGCCGCGTCACGCCCCGGTTGGCCGAGTTCTTGTCGTCGTCGCGGAGTTCGGCGGTGAATTCGAGCACCGCAAAATCGCGTTCGTTGATCTTGACCACGCCCTCCTGCAAGAAATTCACCTTGGTATAGGACGACAAAATGCCCGACTTGAAAAAATCCTTGAGCAGCGGCAAATCCTGCATCCGGCCGGGCGTGCGTGTCTGGTTCAACGTGAAATCGGCCACCTTGTCGGTTCCCGTGTAGCTGGCCGTGGGCTTGCGCGCCACAAAATAGCGGGCGGCAATCTCATCGTCGGTCATCGGCTGGAAATCTTGTGGCAACGAAACCGTAACCCGGTCGGTGAGTTTCACTTTCCTGAGTTTCGGCGCATCCTGAAAAGCAACGGACAGCAGCAACAAGAAAATAAGGCGGGTTTGGGCTTTTTCAACCATACTATTTTAAAATCAGTTTGGAAAGCCCCGCTCCCAAAGAGGAGGGTTGAACAAAACCGCTTTTTGGGAGCGGGGGTTTATCCGCAAAGAACACACAAATCCGCGTACATCACAAAAAACGGCGGCAGGTTGTTGGATTTCCCGAAACGCGCCCTACATTTGTTGCCCTGCAAGTCAGTTACGCGCAAACGTGATTGGTTTATACAGAAGACGGGAGAGAATAGGCTCGGCGAACGTCTGGCAACCTACCGCAAGGAAAGGTGCTAAATCCTACCTAATCCGATTAGGAAATATAAATCGAAAAAAACATGACTCCACTCCACCCGCTTTTGCGTGGCCTTGCGTGCGCCACGCAATCCATCTTTTTTCCAAACCCCGAACTACGCTGTTGTTGCCGAAGGTGATTTTCCGCATGGTGAAAAATTTTCGCGAACGATTTTTATACTCTATAAAATCTATATAGATTTGAACATTGATTGATTCCTTCAATCAACCATTTAGCCACCTAACAATTTAACCGTTTAAAATCATGTCACAACTGCATTTTGAAACCCTGCAACTGCACGCCGGCCAGGAAGTGGACCCAACCACCAATTCCCGCGCGGTGCCCATTTACCAAACCACCTCGTACCAGTTCAACAGCACCACGCACGGAGCCAACTTGTTTGCCCTCAAGGAGTTCGGCAATATTTACACGCGCCTGATGAACCCCACCACCGATGTGTTCGAGAAACGCGTGGCAGCCTTGGAAGGCGGCGTGGCGGCCTTGGCGGTGGCTTCGGGGCATGCGGCGCAATTCATCGCACTCAACAACATCACTACTCTGGGCGACAACTTCGTGACCGCGCCATTCTTGTACGGCGGCACGCACAACCAGTTCAAAAACTCGTTCAAGAACATTGGCGTGGAAGCCCGCTTTGCCCAAGACGACAGTGCGGAAAGCATTGAAAGCCTGATTGATGGCCGCACAAAAGCGATTTATTTGGAATCCATTGGCAATCCCGGCCTCAACATCACCGACTTTGAAGCCGTGGCCGCCGTGGCCAAAAAACACGACCTGCCGTTGATTGTGGACAACACGTTTGGCGCGGGCGGCTACTTGTTCCGCCCGCTTGAGCACGGAGCCAACGTGGTTGTGGAATCAGCAACAAAGTGGATTGGCGGACACGGAACCAGCATTGGCGGCGTAATCGTGGACGGCGGCAATTACGACTGGGGCAACGGCAAGTTCAAGCAATTCACCGAACCCACCGAAAGCTACCACGGCTTGGTGTACAACAGCGTTTTCGGCATTGGCGGGCCGTTTGGCAATATCCAGTTCATTATCCGGTGCCGCGTGGAGGGTCTGCGCGACTGGGGCCCGGCCATCAGCCCGTTCAACTCGTTTTTGCTGCTGCAAGGCTTGGAAACCCTGTCGCTGCGGTGCGACCGCCACGTGGAAAACACCCTGAAGCTGGCCGAGTGGCTGGAAAGCCACGACGAAGTGGAAAGCGTGAATTACCCCGGATTGCCGAGCCATGCGAGTTATGCATTGGCCCAGAAATACTTCAAACGCGGGGCCGGAGCCGTACTCACATTCCAAATCAAAGGCGGCAAGGAGCAGGCCGAGGCGTTTGTGCACGGCCTGAAACTGACCAGCCACTTGGCCAACGTGGGCGATGCCAAAACGCTGATCATCCACCCGGCCTCAACCACGCACTCGCAACTGAGCGAGATTGAGCAGAGCGGAGCCGGTGTGTCGCCGACAATGCTGCGCGTGTCGGTGGGTTTGGAGCACATTGACGACATCAAGGCCGATTTTGAGCAGGCTTTCGCAAAAGTGAGCGAGGCAAGCGCGGTGCTGAATTGATCGGATTTCTGGAATTCCGTCCTGAATCACAGATACACACAGATTACGCGGATGCTTTTTTTCTTTTTATCCGCGCAATCTGTGTCATCGGCGTGTATCTGCGATTCAGGACAAAATAGTATGTTTCAAAAAGGCCAAACCCGCCATGTCCGGGATTTGGAATCCCGGATACGGAGTGCCGGATTTGCAATCCGCACGCCGGACTTGGAAAGTCCGGCCACATTTCAAAACAGCATCTTGCAAAAAGCCCAAACCTTGGCTCGAAAAAGCCATGAAAGGGCGTAATCCACTAAGGCAGGGTGATGCCCTGTTCCACCATCAAGCCATTCAACCATCCAGTTAATTTGAATCTGTCGCAATTCAATTACGAACAGCCTTTCAGCTTGGAATCAGGCGGGGTGCTGCCGCGTTTCAACTTGGTGTATGCCACCGCCGGAACGCTCAACGCCGCCGCCAACAACGTGGTTTGGGTTTGCCACGCCCTGACCGGCAACGCCGACCCGACCGAGTGGTGGGGCGGATTGGTGGGCGAAGGCAGGTTCTACAATCCGGGTGAGCATTTTATTGTCTGCGCCAACATCCTGGGTTCGCACTACGGCTCCACGGGGCCGTTTTCGCTCAATCCACACACCAATGACCGCTATTACCACGATTTTCCGTTCATCACCATCCGCGACATGGTGAATGCCATGGAATTATTGCGCAAACACTTGAAAATCAATGGCATACATACTTGTATCGGCGGTTCGTTGGGCGGGCAGCAAGCCTTGGAATGGGCCATAATGCAGCCCGGCCTGATTGAAAACCTCGTGCTGATGGCTACCAATGCGCAACACTCGGCTTGGGGCATCGCCTTCAACGAATCGCAACGGATGGCGATTGCCACCGACCCGACTTGGCCCGAAAGCCGCCCCGATGCGGGCATCAACGGTATGAAAACCGCCCGCTCCATCGCCTTGCTTTCATACCGGCACTACGATATTTACACGCAAAAGCAAACCTCGCCCGACCACAACCGGCACGACGATTTTCCGGCTTCGTCTTACCAGCGCTACCAAGGCGAGAAGCTGGCGAAACGGTTCAATGCATTCAGTTACTGGACGTTATCAAAGGCCATGGACTCGCACAACGTAGGGCGCGGACGCGGCGGCGCGGAAACGGCGCTGCGGCAAATCCGCGCCAAAACGCTGGTGCTGGGCATTACCACCGATTTGCTTTTTCCGGTAGTTGAGCAGAGGTTTCTGGCGGCGCACATTCCGGATGCCATGTACGCCGAAATGGGTTCCATTTACGGTCACGACGGTTTTTTGATTGAATACGATGATTTAAACCAGATTTTGCGGGGGTTCTATGAAACTTGGCCCGCAAAAAAATAACCGGGGATGAAAACATGAGGCGGGTTTGGCGTTTCAAAAAGATACTATTTTAAATGTGGCCGGACTTTCCAAGTCCGGCGAAGTGGGTTTCCGCTTTCTCGGATTTCAAATCCCGGACAACAGGCGGGTTTGGCCTTTTTGAAACATACTATTTTACGGCTTGGAAATAGAGGTGGGCGGCAGGGTTCGGGTAGAGACGTTGCACCGCAACGTCTCCGTTTCCAGTGAAAGCGTTTTCAACCCGCATGTTGCAATCCCGGATGTTGCCGCCGCAGACATTGCGCGGGAGACGTTGCATTGCAACGTCTCTACCGGACATGGTGGGTTTGGCCTTTTTGGAAGATACTATTTTCCGGCCGGATTCCGGTTCATCCCTCAATCCGGCCATAAAAACCAAGGTATTACATGCACAAGAAACTACGCATCGGGTTATTCGGCTTTGGCGTGGTGGGCCAAGGATTGTACGACATTTTCACGCAGACGGAGGATTTCGATGCCGAAATCGTGAAGATATGCGTCAAAGACCCGCATAAGCCGCGTCCGCTGGCGGCGCACCATTTCACCCTTGACAGGAATGAGATTCTCCGTGATCCGACAATCAACCTGGTTGTGGAGATGATCAACAATACCCAAGACGCGTACCAGATTGTGCAAACCGCGCTTGAAAACGGGAAAACCGTGGTGTCGGCGAGTAAAAAGATGCTGGCCGAAAACCTGGAAAATCTCGTGTCCTTGCAGGAGAAACACCAGACCCCCCTGCTTTATGAAGCCTCGGTTTGCGGCAGCATCCCGATCATCCGCAACCTGGAGGAATATTACGACAATGAACTGCTATATTCGGTGAGCGGCATTGTCAACGGCACTTCCAATTATATCCTTTCCAAGATTTTCCAAGAAAACCTTGATTACGCCACCGCGCTGCATCAGGCGCAGGAAGCCGGTTTTGCCGAAACCGACCCCACCGCCGACGTGGGCGGTTTTGACGCGCTGAACAAGCTGTGCATCCTGATCACGCACGCCTACGGCATTTTTGTGAAACCCGAACAGGTTTTTAATTACGGCATCGGATCGCTTTCCAAACACGATGTGCGGTTTGCCAAGGAGAAAGGACTGAAAATCAAACTCGTGGCCCAGACTGGCAAACTCACCGACAACACCATCATGGCATCGGTGATGCCGCAATTCGTACCCGCTACCGACTACCTGTACAACGTGGAAAACGAATACAACGGCGTGACCGTGGAGGCCGCATTTGCCGACAAGCAGTTTTTCATGGGCAAGGGCGCGGGCGGCCACCCCACCGGAGCGGCCGTGCTTTCGGATATTTCGGCCAGCCGCTACGAATACCAGTACGAATACAAGAAACACCAGCACACCCGCATCCGGTACACCAGCCAAGCCATTGTTGAGATCTACGTGCGCCACCACCACGAAGCTGATTTGGCA
>JANPIL010000303.1:0-4849 GCA_031424975.1 Sphingobacteriales bacterium | reverse complement strand
CGGCGTTTTGAACACGAACCTTGCCAGTGCCCATGTGCTCACCAGCGACAGGATAATGCCCGCCAATGCCGCCAGCAAGCCCAAAAACAAATATTCAATGCCGGTAATCAATAAAATCTGCCGCCGGTTGGCCCCGAGCGTAC
The DNA here is from genome assembly GCA_031424975.1 of Sphingobacteriales bacterium. GTDB lineage: Bacteria > Bacteroidota > Bacteroidia > Cytophagales > 172606-1 > Xanthocytophaga. Next base: position 4,706 of record JANPIL010000303.1, on the reverse strand, counting down.
GCAGCAACACACTTTCGCGGATACGCTGGTACTTGCTGATAATCACCGAACTGGCCAGCACCAGCAAGCCCGTCAGGATGCTGAACAAGGCCATGAAACGGATGACAAACGAGATTTTGCCGATAATCTCGTCCAGTGTTTTCAGGATTAGGCCCAGATCAATGGCCGAAACATTGGGAAATTGCCCCACCAACTCGCCTTGGAACGCCGCTGCCGTGCGGGTGTTGGGCGTGCGGGTGACCAAAACGTTGAATTGCGGGGCTTGCTCCAGCACGCCACTCGGAAAGATGACCAGAAAATTCGTCTGCACCCGGTTCCAATCCACTTCACGCGTGCTGCCCACGATGGTGTTCATCACGGCTCCCTGCACATTGAACGTCAGCGCGTCGCCGATTTTGAGTTTTAACCGCTTGGCAAACGGCTCTTCCAGCGAAACAAAAATCGTATCGCTTGAAGAGGCGGGTTTGGCCATTTTCCCGGATACTATTTTCTCGGAGGCAATCACCGAGTCGCGGTACGTGACGCGGTATTCGCGGGTCAGTGCCCATTCGGGAATGTCGGCGGCGGAGTCTTTTTGGATGGCATCAATCGTCCGTCCGTTGATTTCCGACAGCCGCATCGTGACCACGGGCACTTGCTGGATTACGGGAAACTTGTATTTGCTGACCAACCGGTTTACGGCATCTTTCTGCTGCGGCTGAATATCAAACAGCACCATGTTGGGCTGGCCGCCACTGCCCGACATGGAAATCTGGCTGAGCAGTTGGGTTTGGGTCAAATACAGCGTTGCAATCAGGAACGTGCCCAACCCGATGGACATGACCAGCACCAGCGTCTGGTTCTGGGGGCGGTACAGGTTGGCCAAGCCTTGCCGCCAGGCGTAACTCCACGAAACCGGAAAAAACCGCCGCACCGCCCACATCAGGCCGTTGCCGAGCAATGCCAGCACCGCAAACGCCGTCAATAACCCACCCGTAAAGCCGGCGGCCAACATCCAGTCGCGGCTTTGCAAATACGAAAACGAGGCGACAAATAGTATGATTGCAACGTACAAAACCCACCGCCACGGGTCGCGGGCGGCCGTGTCTTCATCATACGAGGTGCGCAGCGTACGCAATGGCGAAATGCGCCTGACCACCAGCAGCGGCAACAACGCAAACAAGACGGCTATCGTCAATCCGATTCCGATTCCCTGCAAAATGGCTGGCAATGAAAGGTGTATGTCCACCTCAACGGGCAGGAAATCGCCCATGACCTGCGGCAGCACAAACTGGATTGCCGAACCCAGCGCAGCTCCAAGCACGGCTCCGAGCAAACCCATCACCGACGTTTGGATCAGGAAAATCAGGAATGCCTGCCAGCCTTTCACGCCCAGGCAACGCAGCACTGCCACGGACGGGATTTTCTCCTTGATGTACAGGTGCACCGCGCTGGCAACGCCCACGCAACCCAACAACAACGCCACAAAACCAACTAGGTTCAGGAACTTGGTCAGGTTTTCAAATGCCTTACCCGTATTGGCCTTGCGCGTGGCGACGGTCTCAAAATTGATGCCTTCCCTGTTGAACCGCGTTTCCTGCTTTTTGATTATTCCATCCACAACCGCCTGACTGGCAAGCTGATAATAAAACTTGTAACTGACACGGCTGCCGCGTTGCAGCAAATTCGTCTGCTCCAAAAACACCTTCGGCAAGTAAACCGTCGGAGCAATGGTGGTGGTGATGGCGCTTTGGCCGGGCATTTTGTTCACACGGCCCGCAATGTAGAAGGTCACTTCGCCGACCTTGACCGAGTCGCCGGGCTGCACGCCGAATTGTACCAGCAGCGCGTCATCAACCAAGGCGCGGCGCAGGTTTTGTTGGTTGGCAATCTTGAGGGTGTTGGCGGCGGCGGCAGGCGTGGTTTCAATGGTGCCGTAATACGGAAAGTCGCCGGAAATCGCCTTCACTTGCACCAGCCGCGTGCCGCTGTTGCGCGGAAACAGCACCATGGAGGCAAAACCGACTTCTTCCGAACGGCGGTTTCCGAGTTTTTGCAGGTATTTTGCCGTTGAGTCGGCAAAGGGCTTGTTAGAGGTCAGCACCAAATCGGCACCGAGCAGTTCCTTGGCCTGCCCGTCAATGCTGGCCGACAGGTTGTCGGAAAAAGACTGGATGGCCACCAATGCCGCAATGCCCAGCACAATCGCCGACATGAACAGCAGCAACCGCCGCCGGCTCCGGCGGCTGTCGCGCCAAGCCATTTGCACTAACCAAGTGAACATGGTGATGAGATTTTATGGTAAAATAGTATCTTCCAGAAAGCCAAAACCCGCCCACCAAGCCCTGAAACGGCGAAAGCCACAAAGGCAGGGTGAACCCCTATAACAAAGAGAGTCCGGCAAAAAACCGGACTCTCCAAAATAGTATCTTTCAAAAACCCCAAACCCGGATGCTTGGAAATCAGTTGCGCAAGTCTTCGACTTCCACGCCCTTGTATTTGGCCTTGTCAAACACAAACGCCTTGTCGTCTACTTCTACCGGGGTGAACTTGGAGATGGTGTAGTTGTATTTGTTGCCGTTGCGTTCAAACGTGCGGAAGCTCTTGATGCTCTTGTCTTTTTTGTTGATGGTGATGCGGATTTTGGAAATCTGGCTGTTCTTGTTGTCGGGGGTCAGGTCTATCACATCGTCCGACTTATTGCTTTCCTTGGCCACCAGCGTGTATTTATAGCCCTTCTTGTACACCGTGTAGATGTTGGAAGGCGTGATGTCGTCGTCGCTCGGCTCGTAATCGGTTATGGTCACCTCGTTGGCATCTTTCAGGTACGTCCATACCGTGGAGCCGTTGTTGATCACTTCCTGGTCGCCGAGTTTCAAATGGAACTTGTTGCCTTTCACGGTAATGTCGCCGGTGGCGTTTTCCTTGATGCCGCTGCCGGGGCTTTCCATGGCGTAGGCAAACTGGGCCTTGAAGGCATTCACCGACTTGTACTTGCTGCTCATGGATTCAAGGATGTCGCCCGCTTTGGTGGCATCGGCTTGGGCTTGGGCGGCGGTCAGGCTCAGGGACGCACCCGCAAGGAAAAACAGTATTCGTTTCATTGGAAGGGGGAGTTTATGTGGTGACAGATAAAGGATATGGATGGAAGATAGGTTCACCGGGTTCAAGTTGGTACGGAAAATAGTATGTTTCACAACCGCGAAACCCACCCGTTTGTTGGGCAGTCCAATAATTGTACCAACCTTTCGCAAGAGTTTCCGGCTCTCGGATTCGGTTGGGCCCGGCGGGTTAAAACCAACATCACTCGTTGTTGCCATTGATGCGGTTCAGCAATTGCTCGAGCGAATATTCATCACCGATGAGCACGTCGCGGGCCTTGCTGCCTTCAAACGGGCCGACGATTCCGGCGGCTTCAAGTTGGTCAATCAGCCGTCCGGCGCGGTTGTAGCCCAGTTTCATGCGGCGTTGCAGCAGCGAAGTGCTGCCCTGCTGGTGCTGCACGATAATGCGGGCGGCTTCCTCAAACATCGGGTCGCGGTTGGCCAAGTCCACGCTTTCCTTGCTGGCCCCGTCGTCGCCCTCGTATTCGGGCAGCAGGTAGGCATTGGCGTAGCCGCGCTGCGCACCCACGTACTCGCAAATGCGTTCCACTTCCTCGGTCTTCACAAACGGGCATTGCAACCGGATGATTTCCGAACCCATCATGAGCAGCATATCGCCGTGGCCCACCAACTGGTCGGCCCCGCCCGTGTCCAGGATGGTGCGCGAATCAATCTTGGATGTGACCTTAAACGACAGCCGCGCCGGAAAGTTGGCTTTGATGATGCCCGTGATCACGTTTACCGAGGGCCGCTGCGTGGCCACCACTAAGTGGATACCCGTGGCCCGCGCCAACTGCGCCAGCCGCGCAATGGGCTGCTCCACTTCCTTACCCGCCGTCATCATCAAATCGGCCAGTTCGTCCACCACCAGCACAATGTAAGGTAAAAAACGGTGGCCCTTTTCGGGATTCAGGCGGCGGCTGATGAATTTCTGGTTGTATTCCTTGATGTTGCGGCATTCGGCATCCTTAAGCAGGTCGTAGCGCAAATCCATTTCCAAGCAAAGCGAATTGAGCGTGTAGACCACCTTTTTGGTGTCCGTGATAATCGCATCCTCATCGCCGGGAAGCTTGGCCAGAAAATGCCGCTCGATCTTGTTGAAAAGCGTGAGTTCCACCTTTTTCGGATCCACGAGCACGAATTTCAACTCAGCCGGGTGTTTCTTGTAGATCAGCGAAGTCAAAATCACGTTCAGCCCCACCGATTTTCCCTGTCCGGTGGCACCGGCCATGAGCAGGTGCGGCATCTTGGCAAGGTCGGTCACGTACACTTCGTTGGAGATGGTTTTTCCCAGCACCACCGGCAAATCCTTATCGTTTTTCTGGAACGCGGGCGACATGATTACCGAACGGATGCTCACCATTTCGCGCTTTTTGTTCGGCACTTCAATGCCAATCGTGCCTTTGCCCGGTATCGGCGCAATGATGCGGATGCCCAATGCCGCCAAACTCAGCGCAATATCGTCTTCAAGGCTTTTGATTTTGGAAATCCGCACGCCCGCCTCCGGGATGATTTCGTAGAGCGTCACCGTCGGGCCGATGGTGGCCTTGATCGAGGCGATGCCGATGCCGTAGTGCCCCAGCGTTTCCACGATTTTGTCTTTGTTTGCCTCCAATTCCTCCA
>JANPIL010000302.1:0-19992 GCA_031424975.1 Sphingobacteriales bacterium | reverse complement strand
TATTTTTATAAAAATCTCAAATAAGCCACATTTATTGTTAGAATTAATTATACATCTCTTCGAGAGTATCGCTTTATTCTTGACAACCTATGTTTACTTTCAAGAAGGTAAAAAGTTGTTACCCTATGTAACTTTAATTGCAGGGATTGGCTTTCTTATTGCAACATTTTTGCACTTGAAAGGACACAAAAAACATTCGACTTGAAAACTAATTGTGAGAAAAAGCAACGAACCACTAACATTGGGTTTTGTGCAAGTTGGGCAGACGGAATAATAATGAGCATTTGTAATTCTGTTCAGCTTTTGTTCGGGCAGCACGTACATCGCTGAACTTTTGTAAATAACTTCAACTACATATTTTCAATCAGCAGCGGTTCCGGGCAGACGTTTTTCAAATCCCCCAACAACGCCAGGCCCTGTTCGTTGGCTCATAATCCCCACTTCATGCCCTGAGCCAAAGAAGCTATTCGGGGGCAACATGAAGGTGCGGTTTAAAACCGCTTGGAAAAATACTATCTTTTAAAATCATGAAACCCCATCATTTCGAATTCCGGGGTTTTATCTTGTTGGTACGAGAAATATCCATTCATTATCCTTGGCAACAGTAAACAAAATAGGGAAGACCGTCTTTGCCAAGAAAACATTTGAGAAACAGTATCCCACCAAAACAAAAAACCCCGCTGACCTGTAAAGTCAGCGGGGTTTTGCATGGTAACCAAAACAAACTTACGCCTTGATGAATGGCGTGGCAATGGCCAGCACTTGGTCTTTGGTCAGGGCCTCGTCGAATGCTTGGCTGGCAATGGCCGCCGACGCACCGAGCGTGGTCACATTCACGCCGCCCTGCGTCGTGTTTTCCTCACCGGCATAAATGGCGGCGGGTAGTCCGCTGGCCTCATTGAGGTTCACCCAACCCTGCTGCGCACGCAAGCGGCGCACCATGGAGGCGTGGCGTGCCTCAACCGAGTGGATTTGCAAGGCCGCCGTCAGCACCGCATTGTTGCTGATCAGGTTGCCTGCCTGGCCTTTGTAAGCCCGCACGCCGGTGTCTTCAAACGCCTGCGAAAGTGCCAGAAAGGTTGTGTAGTTGCTAAATACATCGGCAAACGCGCCGCCCGCCGTAAAATCAAACATCGGCTTGGCAACGGCAGTTGCGTTCAAGGCTTTCAGCGTGTCTTGCAGAAACTTCACGTGAGCCGTTTCGTGCTTGCTGATTTGCTGGAAAATCGCCCTACGGTCGGCGGGAATCAGGCCGGCAGCAGCCAAGCCCTTGGTGTAGAAGTCATCTTCCAGATATTCCAGCGTCAGGGCGAAGTTGAGCACATCGGCAATGCCGCTGGCCGATTGTCCGTATGCCTTGCTGAACATACCGCCCATGGCAAACGGCACGGCGGCGGCGGCTATTTTCAAACCGACCTTACCGGCTCCTTTAAACATTGCACGCCGGGAATCCAGACGGTCATACACTTCGGGATCTATTTTTTCAATGTCCCGCACAAGCTTGAATATGTTCATGATTTTAGGTGTTTATGTTGGTTCTTGCGTGTATATTAGTTTTTTGGGAGATTACTGAAGTTGATGGCGGTTTTAATGAACGTCTTGGCAGCCATCAATACATCGGCGGGGCTTTTGGCACCGTCCAAACCATTGGCGGGCACTACCACGTCATCGCCGGAGAAATCAACGGAGAACGGGTTGAGCAAGTCGCGGATAGCAGCCGCGTGGCGAGCCTCCACCGAAACAATCTTGCCGGCGATAAGCAGGTAGTTTGCATCGGCAATCAATTGTCCGGCTCCATTATATGCCGCAACACCCAAATCTTCAAACACTTTGGCAGTACCCAGCACACTGGCGCGGTTGCCGAAGTTGATTGAACTGAAGTCCACTTCCAAGGCGGGGATGGCGTTGGTGCCCAAGGCAGCCTTCAGGAAATCGCGGTGCAACACTTCATGGTCGCGGATTTCGGTCAGTATTTTCTCCTCTGCGGCATTCATGCCCGAGTATTTGGTGGCAATGACCTGCAAGTAGAACGCGGCTTCCAATTGTTCCAATGCGTAAGCATAATTAAGAATGCCAAAGTCGCCGCTGCCCAGGTCAACGCCCTGCATGGAGGGATTTGGGTCGTCTTCTTTGCAGCCCGTGATAGTCAGGGCGGTCACCGCCGCCGAAACGCCGAGGTACTTCAGGAATGCGGTACGCCCCATGGGCACAAGCATTCCGCTGTCAGGATTTTTCTCCTTGAGTTCAGGAACAATGATTTTTGACATGGTTTTAATTGAATTTGGTTGGAAATTTGACTACCCGTTCGTGTGCCAAAGGCAAACTTGAAACGCGCGTCTTTGGCATACCTACGCGCACCCGGCGGGAAACGGATTTGTTGCGGAATGAAAACTGAGGCAAGCTATGGAAAATGAAACCGGATTTCAGTTTTAAAATACTGATTATCAGATACTTGTATCAAAAATAAAAAATAAAAAAAATTCATTTGCGGGTATAAAGCCGCATCCACGAGCAACAACGCGCTTGCAAATCGCGGACAGGCAGTTAATTTTGGCCACGACTGAACGCCGGGAACGCGGAAATGAAAATAGTATCTTTTGAAATGCCCAAACCCGTCTTTGTCTGAATCGCTGATATTCGCGGATGGCATCGATTACGCGGATAAAAAAAGCATCCGTGCAATCTGTGGCATCCGTACAGGCAGGCGATTCAAGGCAAAATAGTATCTTTCCAAAACCTCAAACCTCCTGTCCATGACTTACGCTTGGGAAACCATCAAGGAATACCGCGAAATCAAATTTGATTTTTTTGAAGGCATCGCCAAAATCACCATCAACCGGCCGCACAAACGCAACGCCTTCACGCCGCTGACCGTGCAGGAAATGATTGAGGCCATGAACCACTGCCGCGACAACACGGCCATTGGTGTGGTGGTGCTGACCGGCGAAGGCCCCCATGCGTTTTGCAGCGGCGGCGACCAGAGTGTGCGCGGCCACGGCGGCTACGTGGGCGAAGACCAGGTTCCGCGTCTCAACGTGCTGGATTTGCAGCGGCAAATACGTTCGATACCGAAACCCGTGATTGCGATGGTGGCGGGCTACGCCATTGGCGGCGGACACGTGCTGCACGTGGTTTGTGACCTTTCCATCGCCGCCGACAATGCCCAGTTTGGGCAGACCGGCCCGGTGGTGGGCAGTTTTGACGGTGGCTTCGGCGCGTCGTATCTGGCGCGGGTGGTAGGCCAGAAAAAAGCCCGCGAAATCTGGTACTTGTGCGATAAATACGACGCGCAGGAAGCCTTGGCGATGGGCTTGGTAAACAAGGTGGTGCCGCTGGACAAACTGGAGGAAACCACGGTGGAATGGTGCCGCAAAATACTGGAGAAAAGCCCGATTGCGCTGCGGATGATCAAGTCGTCGTTTAATGCCGAACTGGACGGGCAGGCGGGCATCCAAGAACTGGCGGGCAACGCCACGCTGCTTTATTACCTGAGCGAGGAAGCCAAGGAAGGCCGCAACGCCTACGTGGAAAAGCGCAAACCCGATTTCAAGAAATTCCCGAAATTCCCGTAAGCGGTAGCACACGCTTCAGCTTGTGCCAAAACCGCAGGTTTTGAATATGCCGAAACGGAGATTCTTGCGTACCGACCGCCGCCCATCCCGCTGGACTTGGAAAGTCCCGCTACGCTTTACGCTCAAAACCGAGGTCAGTGGCCCAATTCACTCATTCCATCATTCAACATTCTAAATTGCCATATGCCCGAAACGCCCAAGAAATCGCTCAACCTGCTGGATTCCACGATGCTCATCATGGGTTCCATGATTGGTTCGGGCATTTTCATTGTGGCGGCGGGCATGGCCCGCGAGCTGGAGTCGCCGGGATTGCTGATGCTGGCCTGGGTGCTGTCGGGTATCATCACCGTTTCGGGAGCCTTGTGCTACGGCGAGTTGGCCGCGATGATGCCGCAGGCGGGCGGACAATACGTGTACCTGAAAGAAGCCTACAACCCGCTGGTGGCGTTCATGTACGGCTGGACGCTGTTTGCCGTCATCCAGACGGGCACCATTGCGGCGGTGGGCGTGGCGTTCGCCAAGTTCACGGGCTTCTTTTTCCCGGCCATCGCCGCCGATAATTACCTGATTTCAGTGGGATTCCTGAAAATTTCCACGCAGCAGGTTTTGGCAATTTCCTGCATACTATTGCTGACCGCACTCAATTTCCGGAGCATCAAGACCGGGGCCTTGGTACAGAACCTGTTCACGTTTGCCAAAATCGGCTCGTTGTTGCTGCTCATCGGGCTGGGCGTTTACGCCCTCTTCAACCGCCCTCAATCCGTTGCCATTGACTGGCAGTTCAGCCGCCCTGACCTCACGCCGCTGGCCTTGACGGGCCTTTTGTTTTCGGCGATGGTTGGCTCGCTGTTCTCGTCTGACGCGTGGAACAACATCACTTTCACGGCCGGTGAAGTCAAGAACCCGCAGCGCAACCTGCCGCTGTCGCTGTTCATGGGTACGGCGGCGGTGAGCCTGATCTATATTTTCATCAACTTGGTGTATGTGAGCAACCTGTCGCTGGCCGAAATCCAGAACGCCCCCAACGAACGCGTTGCCACAACCCTCATGGAAAAGCTGATTGGCACGTCGGGGGCGTATTTCATTGCCGCCATGGTCATGGTTTCCACGTTCGGCTGCATCAACGGACTGATTTTGGCGGGCGGCAGGGTTTACTACGCCATGGCAACGGACGGGCTGTTTTTCAGGCAGGCCGCCCGCCTCAACCGCAACGGCGTGCCCGCCAACGCGCTGGTGTTTCAGTGCGTGTGGGCGTGCGGACTGGCATTGAGCGGCTCGTATGGCAGTTTGCTCAACTACGTGATGTTTGCGGTGATATTCTTCTACATCCTCACCATTATCGGCGTGTTCATCTTGCGCCGCCGCCTGCCCCACGCGCCCCGCCCCTACCGCGTTGTCGGCTACCCGTTTTTGCCGGTGCTGTACATTGTGCTGGCCACGGGTTTCTGCGTGAGCCTGCTGTTTTACAAGACCGAATACACCCTGCCCGGCCTGGGAATCGTGCTGCTTGGCATCCCGATTTACTACCTTGTGAAAGCCGGGACGAAAAAGCGGGAAAAAGCCGCGTAGGTTTGGGTGTTGAAAAAGATACTATTTTCAGTCCACAGTCCACGGACACCAGTCCCCAGAAAAGCGTTCTTGTCATTCCTCTTTCGTCGGAATGGCAAGAACGGAAGGACATGAAAAAGCCCTTGGCGTTGCGTGTCAAGGGCTTTTTGCTATGCTGTCGTTTGCTTACGCTCTCAGTTCCGCTTGTTCATTTCATCGCGGATTTTGGCGGCGCGTTCATAATCCTCCTTTTCCAAGGCTTCGTCAAGCATGACCTGGAGCTGGTCGTTGGATACATCCTTGAGCTGCTCGGGCGTTTTCTTCGTTGATTTCCGGGGTTCCTCCTTGCTCACCAGCGTTTCCTCCTCATCAGGCTCGGTAAGTACAATGCCCGCCTCCGACAATATCGGCTCAAACGTATATATCGGCACGCCAAAACGCAGGCCGATGGCAATCGCATCCGACGGGCGGGCATCCACTTCCGTCATTTTCACGCCGTCGCTGCACATGATTTTGGCGTAGAAAACACCTTCGCGCAGGTCTGAAATCACGATTTCCAGAATCGAAAACTTGAACGATTGCGCAAATGACTTGAACAAATCGTGGGTCATCGGGCGGTTGGGAACAATCTTCTCGATTTCAATGGCAATGGCCTGGGCCTCAAACATGCCAATGATGATGGGCAAACGCCGGTTGCCCCGCTCCTCGCCCAACACCAACGCAAACGATCCCGACTGCGACTGACTCGACGACAACCCTAATATCTCTAACTTAATTTTGTCCACTTGAATGGTGTTTTGCCCGGTAACGGCTTTGAAGCCGCAAGTTTATGGTTTTTTGCAGACAAGAAAAAATTGTACCGGCATTTAATGCGGCTATCTACCCCGCCAATGCCTTGGTCAGGCGCGGCAGCACGTCAAACGCATCGCCCACAATGCCGTAATCAGCGGACTTGAAAAACGGGGCCTCCGGGTCTTTATTTATCACCACGATCACCTTGGACGAATTGACTCCGGCCAGATGCTGGATGGCTCCCGAAATGCCCACTGCCACGTATAGGTTGGGGCTTACCTTGATGCCCGTCTGCCCGACGTGTTCGTGGTGTGGCCGCCAGCCCAAATCCGAAACCGGCTTGGAGCAGCCCGTAGCCGCGTGCAGCGCGTGGGCCAGATCCTCCACAATCTTCCAGTTTTCGGGGCCTTTCAAACCGCGTCCGCCCGACACCACAATGTCGGCTTCGGTCAGCGACACCTCGCCCGATGCCTTTTCGGTGCCGGTAATTTTGGCGGCAAAGTCAGCATCGGTCAGTGTCGGCGCAAAGGTTTCCACGGGAGCCACGTTGCCGGTTTCCTGCGGTGTGTACACGTTTTTCTTGATGGCCAGAATTTTCTTTGCCGAAGTCATTTCGGTGATGGCAAAAGCCTTGCCGGTGTAGATGCTGCGTTTTACCTTGAAGCCGCCGCCCAGATCGGGCAGTTCGACCACGTTGGCTGCCAACCCTGCCTTGAGTTTGGCGGCCAGCCGTGCGGCCACCGCATCGCCCAATGCCGACTTGGCCAGAATCACAATGTCGGCGTTTTCCTGGGCGGCGGCTTGCGCCAACACGCTGGCGAAGGCTTGGCTGCTCACCGTATTGAGGCGTTCGTCGGTAGCGTGCAGTATTTTTCCGGCTCCCACGCTGCCCGCAATTGCCAGCGCATCGGTGGCAATCGGGCCGATGGCCACGGCGGTGGCGGTAGTGCCAGTCATCTTGGCAACTTCGGCCGCGTAGCCGACAGCTTCGAGCGATGATTTTTTCACCGCGCCTTCGTCGGTTTCTATGAATACGAGAACGGACATGGAATCAGGATTTAAAGTGAATGAAACCGTAAGGGCGGCCCTTGTGGCTGCCCAAGCAACTCCGGCGGAATAGTATCTTTTGAAAAGGCAAAACCTGCGGTTTTGGCACAAGCTGAAGCGTGTGCTACTGCCCGCCGTTTCCGGCGGACATTAATGGGAACTCATCTTTTGGTTCTTTTGAACAAATAGCGGGTCATGAAAATGGCCTCATTGGTTCCGTTCACGGTTTCGGCCAGTTCCCAGCCCTGCTCGCTGAGTTCCTTCATTTTCAACACCAGCATTTTTTCATTGTCCTTGATGTTTCCCATGTTGATGCCGCCGAGGCTGAACAAATTGCTCATCTGCAATTCCTGCGCATTGCCGTTGGGGTCGGTCACGAGCATCCGCGAACGGCCGCCACCGCCCGGAATCAGCGACTCGATGCTGGTGACCTGCATATACTCGTATTTGGCTACTACGGGAGCCTGCGCAAAAACGGATGCGGTGGAAACAATCAGAAACAAGGCTGCCAAACAGATTTTTTTCATGGGATGGATGGATTAAGGGTGAAGTGTTCCTGTTGGTTGTGAAGCACGGGTTTCGCCTGTCGGAAACATACTATTTCCGGAGATCCGAAAACATACTGCCCGTTACCGTCACAGCACTTTGGCCTCGTTGCGCAGCAGCGCAATCAGTTCTTCGGCGTTTTCGGCGGCAATCATTTTCACGGCTCCCTTGGGCGGCGGCAACTGGAATTTGGCCACCGAAGTCAACGTATCGCCGCTGGTGGGCAGCAGCACTTGCAGCGGCTTAGTGCGGGCCGACATAATGCCGCGCATATTCGGGATTTTCCACTCGGCAATCGGTTCCTGGCAGCCCGCCACCAACGGCAGCGGTACTTCCACGTGTTCCTTGCCGCCTTCTATTTCACGGTCCAGCTTGGCGATGCCGCCCGCTATTTCGAGTTTCATCACCGGCGATACCGACGGGATGCCCAGCATTTCGCCCACGATTCCGTGAACCTGCCCGCCATTGAAGTCAATGGATTCGCGGCCCATGAGTATCAGATCGTAGTTATTTTGCTTGGCGATGGCGGCAATCTGCTCGGCCACAAAGTACGCGTCGGTGGGTTCGGCGTTGATGCGGATCGCGTCGTCGGCACCCACGGCCAGCGCCTTGCGGATGGTAGGCTCGGTTTCGACCCCACCCACGTTGATTACGGTGACTGTGCCGCCGGTTTCGGCTTTCAAATCCACAGCCCGCGACAGGGCGTAGTCATCGTAAGGCCCGGTAATGAACTGCACGCCGTTCTTGTTCAGTTGGGTATCGTTGTCGGTAAACGCGATGCGCGTGGTGGTGTCGGGAACGTGGGTGATGCAAACCAGTATTTTCATGCTCGTTTTCGGGTTTGGGTTCTGAATCGGGAAGCGGTAAAAATGCGCGGAAGTTCCGGGCGTTTCCTTACTTTTCGGAAGCCGTCCGCAACAAGCCGTACAAATATAGGCGAATGGGTTTTGAAAAAGACAAAAACCTACCCGGAAAATACAAAACCAGTTCGGCTGGCGGGTTTTGCCTTTTGGAAACCTGCCTGCCGGACAGGCAGGGATACTATTTTACGGAAACAGATTATTCACCCCGCCCGAAAGCCATGAACCGTTTGGAACAGTTGCTGAATTTCCTAAAAGAAGACCCCAACGATGCTTTCACGCTGTATGCCATCGCCACCGAATACCAGAAAACCGATACGGCGCAGGCCCTGGCCTATTACCAAAAACTGCTGATCCAGCATCCGGGCTACGTGCCCACCTACTACCACGCCGCCAAACTCCATGCCGAACTGGGCAACCACGCCGAAGCCGAACGGACGTTCAAAAAGGGCTTGGAAGTGAGCTTGGCCGCCAACAACCGCCACGCACACCGCGAACTGCAAGCCGCCCACCAGCAATTTTTGGACGAATTGGAGGAGTGAAAAATAGTATGTTCAAGAAAGCCCAAACCCGCCGGTTTGCCCGCAAGCCGATGCGCGATACCGGTCTGACACACAGTGTCTGACCTGCGTTTCAGCCTCCCCAAAATAGTATGTTTCAAAAAGCTGAAAGCCCCGTCTTTAGCGGGGGCCAAACCCGCCGTTACTTGAGCGAGATAAAGCCGCCGTCAATGGGGTAGTTGGCTCCGGTCACGAAGCTGGCCTCGTCCGAGCATAAATACAGGGCCAGCGAAGCCATCTCGTCGGGTGTGCCCATGCGTCCGATGGGTTGGGCTTTGGCCAGCTTGTCGAACATTTCCTTTTCCTGGCCGGGATAGTTTTTCTGTAGGAAATCGTCCACGAAAGGCGTGTGGACGCGGCCCGGCGAAATGCAGTTGCAACGGATGTGCTGGTCAAGGTAGTCGCGTGCCACCGAAAGCGACATGGTGAGCACGGCTCCCTTGCTCATGGAATAGGCAAACCGATCGGCAATGCCCACCGATGAAACCACGGAAGCCAAGTTGAGTATTACGCCGCCGCCGTGCTGCTTCATGTTGGCGATGGCGGGCAGCATACAGTTGTACACGCCCTTGACATTGACCCGGAAAATGCGGTCGAAATCGGCTTCGGACGTGTTTTCAATCTTGCCGATGTGCGAAACCCCGGCACTATTGACCAAGATACTGACCTTCGGAACCATATTGAAAACCCGGCCGGTTTCCGCTTGGTCTGATACGTCGCAACGGTAAAAAACCGCCTTGCCGCCATTCTTGATTATTTCGGCCACCGTCTGGCTGGCTCCGGTTTCGTTCAGGTCTAAGATCACGATTTCGGCACCTTGCAGGGCGAATGTGCGGGCAACGGATTGGCCAATGCCACTGCCGCCACCGGTAATGACGGCGGTTTTTCCTTGGAGGGAGAACAATGTTTTCGGGGTTTCGGTCATGAGTAAGGTACGGTTACGGGAAAAGGAATCGCAGGAAAAGACCCCGAACCCCGGATGGCGGAAAATAGTATCCCAAAGAAAGCCAAAACCCGCCGTACAAACCAAATCCGTTTTGCGGACGGTTTCCGTCCGAGGCAATTCCTGAAACGGATGGTGGCGGAAACGGGCAAAAAAATACCCGTTCCACAAACGTCCAACGCTTGGAATGGCGGCTTTGGCGGTGGTTCGGTTCTTGCTCTTTTTGGGTTCGTGTACTTTATTATTTCCCAAAACTTTGAGAACCACACCATGAAAAAATTCATCATTCTGGCCGCGTTCATCTGCGCCGCCTCCCAGGCAAACGCCCAATTCCTGATTGGCGCGCACGCCTCGCGCCTCAACAATGCCGAGCAAGGCAAGTGGGGCGGCGGCATTTTTGCCAAAGCCCTCATCGGCGACCGTTTTGCGGCGGGTATCAACGTCAAAGCGTATCCGCAGAGTTTCAGCAAGGCCACTGTGCAAAACATTGGCGGCCAAGAGTACAATGTGTCGTACGGTAATGTGATTATTCCGGCATTGGTCACGTTTGATTACCGCTTTGGCGAAACCGTGCGTCCGTACATCGGCGTGGATGTGGGCATGTACAACACCCGCGACATTGTGCGCTACAACAGTCCGTCGCAAAACTACGACCGTACGGATTCGGGCAACAAGAAATGGTATTTCGGCGCGGCTCCCAAAGTGGGCCTGGAATTGGAAGTGGGGCCGGTGGGCATTTTCGGCCAGGTGCAGTACAATGCCCTGTTCGGCTCGGGCGACCGCAACAACATTGTGATTCCGGGCGCAACGGCAGGCTCTTCCATTGAAACCAAGCCGGTCACCAAGTTCTGGAACTTCGACGTGGGCTTGTATTTCAAGCTCGGCGACCGTAAGAACCGCGACCGCAACAACCCCAGCAACTAAACGCAACAATCCAACGAAAAAAGCCTTTCCGAACGTTCGGAAAGGCTTTTTTGTGGTAAGCAGCCCGTGAGGAATAGTATGTTTTCAAAACCCCAAACCCGCCTCTTGTCTTGGAGGCCGATGCGCGATACCGGTCTGACACACAGTGTCTGACCTGCGTTTCAAACCTTCCCGAAATAGTATCTTTCAAAAAGGCCAAACCCGCCCGTTCATTCAAACAAGTACAAACCCTTGGCATCCACGGTGATGCGCGGCAGCGTGTGCGATTTTCCGAAAGCATCGTGGCCGGTTTTCAGGTTTTGCCAGAAGGCAAGTATTCCGGCATCCTTGCGGTGCAGGATGCGCAGTTTTTCCCAAGTCAGGCTTTCGGGCCGCGCCGGAAATATGTGTACCGGAATCCGCGCCTGCCCGGCAGTTTTCGCCTCCACGAAGGCGATGTAGATTTCCTTGATCGGGTCGTCGGTCATGGCCATGCAGCCGATGCTCACACAATCGCCGTGGATGAAAATATCGCCGCCCGGATTTTTCCTGTCCGACAAAACCCTATCCGATGCATTGGGATAATTGATGCCCAGCGACAAATGGAAACTGCTTTGCGGGTTCCAGCGGTTGATTGTGTAAAAGCCTTCGGGCACTTGGTTGTCGCCCATGCGCCGTTTGGGCCCCGCCCCGCCCGAGGCCGAGCAGATGCGGTAGGTTTTGAGCAGTTGGAATTGGCTGCCTTTCACGGGCCTGGCCCACAATTCCAGTTCCATTTCCTGCTTGAAAACGCGCACCAAAATGGCCGACCGGCTGGCATTCAAACCTTTGTCCGAGAATATTTTTTTGATGGCCGCTTCCTTTTCATCGTAGGCAGCCTTCACGCGTTCAAATTTCAACTGCGCGGTTTTGAAATCGTCTTTTCTGGTGGCCACAAAAGACCAGCCGGACAAAACCGCCAAGCCGCAAACCAGCCGAATGGCCGTGAATACGAAGGCGGGGATTTGGCGTTTTGAAAACATACTGTTTCGAATCGGATTTATGTGTCAGGAATCACTTTATCCGGAGTTTTTAATATACAAAACGCAGTATGGCCACCATAATTAATTCAGGCAAAAGGCCAGTAAGTAAGCTAACCAAGTTTTCAAGACTTGCCCTACATGTATTTTAAATCTTTCAACTGGACTTCAAATACTGACCCTTTACCATATTCGGATTTTACCGAGAGAGTGCCATTAATCTTCAAGGCAGCTTCTCTTGCAATGTATAACCCCAAGCCAGAGCCAGTTGATTTTTCATGCCCCCGGTAGAACATATTGAATATCCGGTGTAGCTGTTCTGATTTGATTCCTTCGCCATTGTCTTCAATTTGAATCAGAAAATGTTCACTGGTTCTTCTGGAAGTAATTTTTATGTAAGGTTGATGGCCAGGATGTTTTTTTTGAAAGTTTACAGCATTCGACAATATATTATTCAGAATAATCTTTATTCTACTTTTGTCCTGCCACATTTCTGGCTCTAATAAGTCAAAATCAATTCGTATCTCGTTAAATATGTTGGTATGAAGGTTATTGAGAATCTCATCACATAATGGTTTAAGTTCAATCCTTTCGGCAACTATGTCTTGGCGTTTGTTCCGGGAGTAATCGAGAATTTCCGTAATAAATTTTTCAGCCTTTTGCACACTTGTCTCAATCTTGTCCAAATAGTTTTTCTGCTCGCACAGGTTGTCGCTTATTCGGCTTATGTTTACCAAACCCAGTATGGATTTAAGAGGGGCGCTCAGATCGTGCGAAACGCTATACACAAAACGATCAAGTTCTTCGTTGATCTGCTTAAGTTCCTGATTTTGTCTGGTCAGTTTCGCTTCGGCATCTTTTAGGTCACTGATAACTTTACCGGTAACAATGGCAAAAACAAATAAGAAATTTGCCCCGAGAAACAGGTTATTCACATCAATGTAGTCGCCCACATAGTTTTTTCCAAAATTACCAAAAAGCTTAGGCAGTACGTAACTGGTGAGCAGGATATAAAAATTGGTCACAATGGCGGGACCAAACCCGTATCGGATGGCTACAAACAGGGAGAAACATCCGTAGATATACCAGAACGAGACAAATTTAAGTAAAAATACCAGAGCTAACACGCATGCAAATATGATTATCAATTCGATTAATTTCCGCTTATTCAGCAAACTTGGAACCGTGATTTCCGAATGTACAGAATAGAGATACCCTTTTTTTTTGCACGAAAGGCGTTAAGTAATATAGCGCCGGCAAAGTAAGTGACAGAGAGGTGGTAACTTCGCTTAAGAGGTTGCTGCCAACGTATGCCCAAAAAGTACCGATGGCTTGATGACCTGCCCAGATGAGCATGGATTGGAGTAAAAATGCTTCAATGATCGCCGGGATAAAAATACCAGTTGCCAAGAACAAAGACGTGTTGTGAATGTCAGGAAGCCAATACTTACCCCGATAGACTACCCTAAAAAGAAACCAGGAAAAGAAAGCAAAAAATGTTTCGGGAATGGCAAACAAAAACCAGAGTGGCCATCTTTCCAAAGGATTACCCCATAAATAAGATGTACAAACTGCATTTACATACAGCATCGGTATCACATATTTAGGTCCGATCCAGTGGATCAGCACCAAGGATAATGCAGTGGGCAAGTAATAATCAGAAATACCTAAATCGTGCTGAGCCAATAATGAAATACGACTACCTACGTGTAAAAGCAGGAATACGAGCAGGTAAATACTTAACGCTTTTTTGTGCAACATACTATTCAAATTCACGGTAATGACAAAGTCGCAACTGACTTATCATGATTGTAACGGACAACAGAGCTGAACATGAACATTTCATCAGAAAAAATAGCGTTCGAAAGGGATTATCAAAAAAAAGCCTGCCAATGCAAATGAAACCATACCGAAGAATTGAAATAATCAATTAACTTTCAAGCTAATTGATTATTTCAATGGATTTCTTAGGTTCCGCACTCCACAGGATGCATCCAGAACCTGATTGAAAAGCCTGCATCCTGCCATTCGGCTTGGGTGAACTGATCCCAAAATTGAGTTAACTCATGCGAATATAAATGGATTGATCGAAATCTAAAATCAGTCTGAAATTATTTTACTATGATTTACGCAAAACTTAGATAACTATTTCGACAATGTTTGACCCCGTTGGGGTCAAACATTGTCGAAATAGTGCAAATCGAATTTAAATTAGTGCTTACGTATCTAGCATTTTGGCAGAACGATTTTCCCGGCCTACTTGACATTGAACGTGAGACCCGGCCACTGGTCGGTGCGGAAAGGCGAGGCAGGCAGGCCCGCACTGTTGTAGAGGTTGCAGCCCTCCGGGTTATCGGCCCAAGCATAGCGGACGGCCACCGGCTTAGGCACCTCCGGCGACCAGACCACCACCGTATTCTGCTCGATATGCGCATTGGCCCACACAAATTTCTTGTCGGCCCCGGCAATGGCAAACTGCCGTAACGCGCCATTTTTGGCCGTCAAACCTTCGGCAACGTAATCGAAAAGTAACCGCACCCGGTTGGACTCAACGGACATGGCCTTGTAAACCGGCCCGGAACACTCCCCGGCCGCCGTATCCTGATACGCTATTTTGCGGGCTGCCAATGCCAGCCGCCTGCCCACTTCCAACTTGTTTTTCGGATGGATATTGGCCGCCTCGCCGATGTCCATGGCAACGGCCATGCCGGTTTTGGGTTCGTTGAGGGCAAACAGTTGGGCTTCGCGCAGTTCCGCCCACTCGCTGTCAGTGGGTTGGGGTTCGGCAGGCTTAAAATTGGCCAGTTGCACGAACAGGAACGCAAATTCATCCTTCTGTTTCCACGCCGCCCGCCAATCGCGGATGAGGGCCGGAAAAAGGTTGCGGTACTGGTAGGCACGCCCGGCATTGGCTTCGCCCTGGTACCAAATCACGCCCTTGAGTGTGTAAGGGATTACCGGCGCAACCATGCCGTTGAACAGTACGCCCGGCGCATTTTCGTCGCGCAGTTCGGCGGGTGGCTTGGGCAACTGGCTCACATTCACGGCAGTACGGAATTTCCATTCACCGGCCAGTGAAGTTGAAAAAAACGACGATTGCACGCGCAAATCTTTCGGGTCGCCCCAGATGCCGCCGTTGCCGTAGGTGTCGTTGGCGCGAATGGCAATCACGTTCCTGCCCCGCTTCACCAGGTTTCCGGGAACCGTGTATTTGCGCAGCTTGCCGTTGCCTTTGGTCTGGCCCACTTGCACGCCGTTGAACCACGTAATATCTTCGTCATCAATCTTGCCGAGGTGCAGCGTTAGCGGCTGGCCCGCCTCAGCGCGCGGCACGTCTATTTCGCGCCGGAACCAGACCGCGCCATTGTAGCCGTAAAGCCGGGCCGATTCCCAGTAGCAGGGCAGTTGCATCACCGGCCAATCCTTGTCCTTGAGTTTTTTGCCGTACCACGGCTTGTCGGCATCGTATCCACGGTCGTTTTTAGGCGTTGCCAGTTGCCAAGCTTCCAGCTTTTTGGCGTATTCCATGCGCAGTTCGTTCAGGTTGGCCGTACTTTTTTCCGTTTTCTCCACCAGCGGCTTGAATTCGGGAAACTGTTTCAGCGTGGCGGCACTCACCCATGCTTCGGCAGGCGTGCCACCCCACGCCGACTGGATTATGCCCACCGGAACGTTGTATTGTTGGTGCAACTGGCGGGCAAAAAAATAGGCCGCCGCCGAAAACCTACCTGCCGTTCGCGGTGTGCAATCCTGCCAGCCCGCCGACTTGAAATCGCGCTGTGGCTGGGCGGCAATGGCGTTTTCAACATCAATGAAACGGATTTGCGGAAAACTGGCGTTGGCGATTTCGGCTTTGTAGTTGGTCACCGTGTCGGCCAGCGTCCATTCCATGTTCGATTGTCCGGAGGCCAGCCACACGTCGCCAATGAGAATATTCCTGATTTTGAGCGTGTTCTTGCCGAAGATTTCCATTTCGTACGGGCCACCGGCGGGCAGCGCGGGCAAGGCCACAAGCCATTCGCCATGTTCGTCGGGCAGGGCAGCATACACTTTGTTCAGGAAAACCACTGTCACCCGTTCCACGCGCAGGGCAGTGCCAAAGATATTCACCCGGGCATCGCGCTGCATAATCATGTTGTCGCCCACCAGTTTGGGCAGGCGCACTTCGGCCAGCAGCGGACGGGTGATCGAAACCAGTATGGATACGACTGAGAGTAAGGCTGTATATTTTCTATTCATATTTCGGGAGTTTTGTAAGGGTTGCCAAAACTAATGAAAATTGCGCGGAAAAGGTACACGGGCGTTGGCGGTGACAAAGGCGGGTTTGGGCTTTTTGAGACCTACTGTTTGGGCCCCCCAGCCCCCGAAGGGAGAGTTTTGAAAGCCCCCTCTTTCGGAGGGGGTTGGGGGAGGCCTTGGGTTTGGGCTTTTCAAAAGATACTATTCCGGCCGGAGTCCTGATTGGTACAAGCCCGCGTTTGCGCCGGACAAAACCTGCCCGCCACCGGCATTAGTGTTTGCGGATGCCAATTGGTAAACCAGCATGGGCGGGTTTCGCGGTTGAAAAAGATACTATTTTCATTGGCGGGCACTTTTTCACTTTCCAAAACTATCTTTGTCCCGTCGCCGTTTCCATCAGTGGGTGGGTTGGCAGCCAAGTGCCTTATCCATTGGCAGTTTTTGCCGGTCACGCCAACACACACAACCCGTTCATCCGCAACCTTTTACAATCCAGATATGCCGGAACAAAAACCGATAATGGCCGCAACACACAATCCGTTGCTGCAAAAATTCGACACGCCGCACGAAACTTTCCCGTTTGGCAAAATCAAAAACGAGCATTTGCTGCCCGCGCTGCACGAAGCCATTGCGGCGGGCAAAAAGGAAGTGGATGCCATTGCCAATGCCGCCACAGAGCCGACTTTTGAAAACACGATTGTGGCGTTGGACGCGAGTGGCGCACTGGCCGACCGTGTTTCGACGGTGATGTTTAACCTGAACGCCGCCGAAACCAACCCTGAATTACAGAAAATAGTGAAGGAAGCCTCGCCGATGCTTTCGGAATACGGCAACGATATCCGGCTGAACGAACAACTGTTCCGACGCATCAAACAGGTGTATGAAGGCCGGGAAACGCTGGAACTGGACGCGGAAAGCCGCACATTGCTGGAAAAAACATACAAGGGGTTTTCGCGCAATGGAGCCAATTTGAACGCGGCGGACAAAGAAAAACTGCGCGAAATAGACAAGCAGCTTTCGCAATTGGGTGTGCAGTTCGGCGAAAATGTACTCAATGCCACCAATGAATACGTGTTGGAAATAGCCGGTGAAAAAGACTTGGCCGGGCTACCCGATTTTGTGCGGGAGGCCGCCCGAATGACAGCCAAGGAAAAAAGCAAGCAAGGCTGGGTTTTCACATTGCAGGCTCCGAGCTACCTGCCGTTCATGACGTACAGCGAAAACCGCGAATTGCGCAAAAAACTGGCGTTGGCATTCAATTCGCGTTCGTTTCACGGCGACAAGAACGACAACCAAGCCAACGTGAAGCAAATCGTGGCCTTGCGCCATGAGCGGGCCAGACTGCTCGGATACGCATCGCACGCGCATTTTGTGCTGGAAGAGCGCATGGCCGAATCGCCGGACAAGGTGACCGGATTCCTGGAAGAAATGCTGGGCCACGCCAAGCCGGTGGCCGAAAAGCAGATGCGGGAACTGACCGAATATGCCAAGAAAAACGGATTTGAAGATGACAGGTTGGAACGCTGGGATTACGCCTTCTATTCGGAAAAGCTGAAAAAGGAGAAATACGCGATTGACAGCGAAATGCTGAAGCCGTATTTTAAACTTGAGAACGTGGTGAACGGCGTTTTTACGGTGGCGGGCAAACTCTACGGCCTGCATTTCAAGGAAAACAACCGGATTCAGGTGTATCACCCGGAGGTGACGGCTTATGAGGTGACGGATGAGAAAGGAAATTTTGTCGCCGTGTTCTACGCCGATTTTTTCCCGCGCGAAAGCAAGCAGAACGGCGCATGGATGACCGGCTACCGCGACCAGCGGATAACCGGCGGCACGGACGTGAGGCCGCACATTTCCAATGTCTGCAATTTTACCAAACCCACCGAAACCAAACCCTCGCTGCTCACCTTTGATGAGGTAACCACGCTTTTCCACGAATTCGGCCACGCGCTGCACGGTATGCTGTCGCGGTGCCAGTACGGCGGCACGTCGGGCACGAGTGTATTCTGGGATTTTGTGGAGCTGCCCTCGCAAATCATGGAAAACTGGTGCTACGAAAAGGAAGCGTTGGATTTGTTTGCCCGCCACTACCAGACCAACGAGCCGATTCCGCAGGAACTGATTGACAAGATCAAAGCCAGTGCCAACTTCATGGAAGGCTACATGACCATGCGCCAACTCAGCTTTGGCTTGCTGGACATGGCTTATCACGCTAATGATGAAGAGATTACAGACGTAGCCGCGTTTGAAAAAGCCATCATGCAGCGCACCAGCCTGTTTCCGGACACGGACGGAATTAACAGCAGCGTGGCATTCTCGCACATCTTTGCGGGCGGTTATTCGGCGGGCTATTACAGCTACAAGTGGGCCGAAGTGCTGGATGCCGATGCGTTTGCGTATTTCCGCGAACGCGGCATTTTCGATAGGGAAGTTGCGCAGTCTTTCAACGACAATGTGTTGTCCAAGGGCGGCAGCGAACCGCCCATGACGCTCTACAAACGATTCCGTGGGCAGGAACCCTCGCCCAAGGCACTGCTCGAACGGAGCGGGTTGAACTGAAAGACCTCACCCCCACATTGGCGCGAGATTCCTATCTCGTGCCGCCCTTTCGGGCAGATTCTTATCTGCCGCAGCAACACATTCATTTACGCCGCCGAGATAGGAATCTCGGCGGCGTGGCGGCACGAGATAGGAATCTCGCGCCAGTCATTGTTCGGTTTGTCGTTTTGAAAAGATACTATTTTTTAGCCCCCTCTTTCGGAGGGGGTTGCCTGCCTGTCGGCAGACAGGGGGGAGATCTCTTAACTTTTTCCACCGCATGAAAGACAAGGTTGTCATCATTACCGGAGCTTCGTCGGGCATTGGCAAGGCATTGGCCGAAGCCTTTGGCAAGGCCAATGCCAAAATTGTCATTACCGGGCGCAATGAAGCCAACCTGCGGGAAACCTCGCACCAACTGACCGCGCAAGGCATTGACAACCTGCCCGTTACGGCCGATGTAAGCATTGAGGAAGACAACCGCAAAATGGTGGAGGCCACGCTTGAAAGATACGGCCGGATTGACGTGCTTATCAACAATGCCGGCATTACGATGCGGGCGTTGTTTGAGGATGCCGACTTGGCGGTGATCAGGAAAGTGATGGACATCAACTTTTACGGAACCGTGTATGCCACCAAATACTGCCTGCCGCACTTGCTGCAAACCAAAGGTTCGGTGGTGGGCATTTCGTCCATTGCGGGCTTCCGGGGCTTGCCCGCGCGGGCGGGCTACTCGGCCTCCAAGTTTGCGGTGAACGGCTTTCTGGAAGTGTTGCGCACCGAAATGCTGCACCGGGGCGTACACGTGCTCACGGCCAGCCCCGGCTTCACGGCCTCCAACATCCGCAATGCCGCCCTTACCAAAGATGGCTCGGTGCAAGGCGAATCCCCGCGCGACGAAGACAACATGATGAGTGCCGAGCAGTGCGCCCAGCACATTCTGCAAGCCGTGCGCAAGCGCCGCAAAGTGCTGGTATTGACCACCCAAGGCAAGCTGACGGTGTTCCTGAACAAGTGGTTTCCCGGCTGGATGGACGCGGTGGTGTACAATGTGATGGCCAAGGAAAAGGATTCGCCGTTTGGAAAGTGAGTTTGTCTTCAACCGCGAATCATGCTGCGCCGCGTTGGCCCTTTTGGTCTTTACTGCAACTTGAGATTCGCACAAGATACTGTTTCCGTTGGTGGTGTTCTCACCAATAATCAACTCAAGTTCAAGCATCTTGGCTCGAACTTGGCCGGTAGGCGAGGTTCCAGCTTGTGGGGTTTGGGCTTTTTGAAAGATACTATTTTGCCACAAACAAATAGCGCGGCGTTCACACAGAACGCCGCGCTTTTTGTTTCAGTATCGGTGCGGCATCACATCAAATCCCACTTGGCCATATCCTGGATGTCGAGCATCCCGATTACCCGCGCATCGTCGGTAAC
>JANPIL010000301.1:0-3391 GCA_031424975.1 Sphingobacteriales bacterium | reverse complement strand
CCCACTTCGTGGATAATCACCGAAATCAGGCCGTATTTGGTTCGTTCGGAGTAAGTTCCATCCGTTTCGGGCCGGTAGCCGTTGAAGCAGATCATCGGGTATTCCATGCCGCCCACCGGCCCGTGTACTGAAATGGCCACCGGATACGGATACGAAACCGTGCGTTTGGAATACGTGCGGATGGTGTGCGCCACGGCTTGCGTCGAGTACTTGCCCCACAGCGGGTTTCCTTCTTTCGGATAATAACTCATGCACATGACCGGCCTGCCGCCCTCCATGATTTGCATGGCATCCCAGATGAACTTGCGCGAGGTGGCAAACGCGAAATCGCGCACGTTTTGGGCGGCAAAACGCCAGGTTTTCTTGGTTTTCGATTGGTCCTTTTCGTTTTCGGCGGCTTCCTCTTGCGTCACCACCACCACCGGGCTTTTGGCGTTTTTTGCTTTTGCCAGCCGTGCCTGTTGCGTGGCGGTCAGCACTTCGCCGGGGTTTTGCAACGTGCCCGTCGCGCCCAAAACATGGTCGGCGGGCACAGTGATGGCGACCTTGTAATTGCCGAACGGCAGCGTAAACTCACCATTGCCCAGAAACTGCTTGTGCTGCCAGCCGTACACATCGTCATAGACGGCCATGCGCGGGAAAAACTGCGCGATTTCGTACAGGTAATTGCCGTCTTTTGGAAAAAACTCGTAGCCCATGCGTCCGTTGCCCGGCAGCCCGGCAAACTTGTTGTGGTCCTGCACATTATAGCTCCAACCGATGACAAAGCTGAACGACGATTTGGTTTTCATGGCGCGGGGCAATTCCACGCGCATCATGGTGCCATTTACGGTGTATTTCAGCGGGTTGCCGGCCTTGTCTTTCACGTATTTTATCTTGTAGCCGCCGTCAAACTGCTCGGGAATCATGAAATCCATCTGGTTCAGCGTCAGCTTGTCCTCTATTTTCTGGTTGTCGGTCAGGTTGCCCGCCGAGTTCTTGTCAAAGATGTTCTGTTCCAGTTGCAGCCACAGGTATCCCAGCTCGTCGGGCGAATTGTTGTGGTACGTGATTGTTTCCGTGCCGGTCACCTGTTGCTTCTCGTCGTTCAGTTCTATTTGCATATCGTAGTCGGCGCGTTGCTGCCAGTAGTCGCGGCCCGGCGCACCCGAAGCCGTACGGTAGGTGTTGGGCGTGGGCAGCACCGAACCCAGTTGCTCGAATTTGGAGCGGTTTTCCTCAAAGCGTTGCGCCACGGCAACGCTGCCCGTCAGTAAGGCCAGCAGTACAAATACTTTCTTCATGTTTGTTTGGTTATGGGAGGTTTGGGGTTTTTGAAAGATACTATTTTTGACCGCTGATTTACAGTAATTCCGGTGGTTTAACTGTTTGTTTGCTTTCGGTGAAAGTAAATCGGCAGAATTATTTCAATTATGCCTCACCAGAGATTCCAACAGTTTCCTGCGGATCAAAGGAAATACCGTCGTAGATTTTTGCAACCGCCAGTTGAAAGCCGAGATGCTTGAAATCAACCACATCGCTCAGTTGCGCGAATGACTGGTAGAGCCATATTTCCAGCTTTTCAGTGCGGCTGTACAGTTCAGCCAGACATTCGTGTTGCGAAACCAACAGATAATGCTGCAACGACGGAATGTTTTTGTAATGGTGCCACTTGAATCCCCGGTCGTTGGCGGCAGTGGATTCTGACAGCACTTCCACAATCAGGCTCGGATACCGGATTGTCACTTCGTTATCGTGATTTGAATTGTCACAGGAAAAAGCAATATCCGGATACGAATAATATTTGTCTTTCACCACTTCCAGCCGAACGGTTTCGGAAACCACAAGGCAGCCTTTGGGTTTGAAAATTGTACGCAGCACATCCTTTACATTATCAATGATGAAGTTGTGCCGGATGGTTGTGCCGTCCATGCGGAACAGTTCGCCGTGGTAGAATTCGTGGCGGACTTCGCTGTATTCCTCCAGTTCAAAATATTCCCCGACCGAACAGTGCTTTGTGTCAGTTGCCGCATTTGCCATGGCCATCAGAAATTGGTTCCGAACAAATATAGGAAAAGCGGCGCAAAAAACAGCGACACCGAAGCCTGCCGGATGGGCAAGGAGGCGGCTTTTGTGCCGGACGGATGCTTGCGCAACGGTATTGGCTGGGAGGTTTGGGCTTTTTGAAACCTGCCTGTCGGCAGACAGGGATACTATTTTATCCTGCCGGAAAAGGAACACGTGGACACAGTCACATAGCTGCCTTGCAGGTCTTCGGGGATTATTGGCAGCGTTTTTCCGGCGTTTCCAACAGAACCACGCCGTATCAATCCAGCCCTAAGAAATTCGCCAGCATCTGCGAGCCAACCTTGCCGCTGATTTCGGCGTGGAATTGGGCGGCGTAGAAATTGTCCTTCCGCAAGACCGCGCTGAACGGCTGCGCGTAGTCGGTTTGCGCAAGGGTGTACGGGCCAAGTTCGGCGTAGTAGCTGTGTACGTAATACACATACGCTTGGTCGGGAATGCCAGCCAGAAGCGGATCGTTGAAACCCGAAATCGTGTTCCAGCCCACGTGCGGCACTTTGTGCGTGCCTGATTGGAAGCGTTTCACGTCAATGTCGAAAATGCCGAGGCACGCCGTGTCGTTTTCTTCCGAATGGCGGCACATGAGTTGCATACCGATGCAAGTGCCCAAAAACGGCTGTTTCAGCGTCGGGATAATCCTGTCCAAACCCGTGGCTCGCAGGTATTTCATCGTGGAGCTGGCCTCGCCCACACCGGGGAAAATCACTTTGTCGGCTTTGCGCAGCGTTTCCTCGTCGTCCGTATAAACCGGCTCTATGCCCAGCCGTTGCAGCGCGTACATAACCGACTGCACGTTTCCGGCATTGTATTTAATGAGTGCGACAGTCATGAATAATTTCGGATTAAAAAATTCGCCTGCATCTTCAGTCAGACGGGTTTTGCCTTTTGGAAAGATACTATTTTCAAGACATGGTTTCAGGATGAACAGGGTTTTCAGTTCTCCATGCCGAAATCCGCATTTCCCATTTGCTCATTCTCCCACGTCATCATTCAGGATTAATTTTGATTCTGCAATCACTGCTTCTATCTCGTGTACTGATACATAGAGCTGCTCATACGAATCAATGATAAAGTATTTCTCCTGGAAATGCTCTTTGATATATGGCGTGGCGGCAATTTCGCGCACATTGTACGGTACGCGCTGCGGCACATCGCTTTGCAGGGCGTAATGCGTTTCGCCTTTTGATGAGAGGATGCCCGCGCCATAAATGCGCAACGCCCCGTTTTCGCGGATCAGGCCGAATTCGATGGTGTACCAATACAGGCGCGAAATCAGTTCGATGGCGTGCGGATTGTCAATGAATTTCAAGGCAATGCGGCTCAAATC
>JANPIL010000300.1:0-2940 GCA_031424975.1 Sphingobacteriales bacterium | reverse complement strand
GTTTTCCTTTTTCACCGGATGGTGGATATGTACGGCGACATTCCGTATTTCAACGCCGCCAAGCCCAACGAACCGGAAAAATACGACAGCCAGCAAGCCATATACGATGACTTCTTCAAGGAATTGAAAGCCGCCGCCGATGGTTTGGACTTGACTGTCACCAACTCGTTCGACAATAAGGATGTGATTTATGCTGGCAACACCGCCCGCTGGAAGGCGTTTGCCAATGCACTCAGGATGCGGCTGGCCATGCGCATATCCAAAGTTGACCCTGCCCGTGCCCGCACCGAATTTCTGGCTGCGGTAACCAGCGGCACTTTTACATCCAATGACAACAACGCATTGGCCAAAGTCAGCGATTTCCAACGCAACGCCCTCAATGAAATAACCGGTTTCAATGAGTTTCGCATGAGTGCCACCAGCGAAAGTCTGTTGCTGGGCTACAATGATCCGCGACTGCCCGAATATTTCAGTCCGGCCGTGGGCGGAAGCGGTGCCAACGCACCCTATACCGGCGCGTACAACGGACTGCGCAACGGACTGACGGCCACTGAACTTGCGTTGCCTGAAAACACGAACGCCAACAATTCAAACGTTGGAATGCGTTTTTCAAGAACCACCATGGCTACCAACTCCAGAATCGTACTGACTTACGCCGAAACCTGTTTCCTGCTGGCCGAAGCCGCCCTGAACGGATGGGCAGTGACCGGCACCGCCAAAGAATGGTATGAGAAGGGAATCACTGCCTCGATTCAGCAATTTGGAGTCACGGACAATGCCCGCATAACCGCCTACTTGGCTGGTACGGCTTTGCCCAAGGTTCCGGCCGGCTTGGACCGGCCAGTTGCCGAGTTGCCGGTTGCTTTTTCCGAGACAGCGGCCGAACAACGCGAGCAAATAAGCATCCAGAGATGGCTGGCTGTGTATCCTGACGGTTTTGAAGGCTGGTCGGAATTTAGGCGCACCGGATTCCCGAAACTCTACGCACCGGCCAACTACGACCCGTCTTCTGACGTGAAACCCGGCGAATTCATCCAGCGCATCCCTTATACCGACCAAATGCGCAGCTTCAACACCACCGGACTCGCGGCGGCTGAAACGCGCATGGGCGGCGGCGGACAAAGCGTAAAACTTTGGTGGGCAGGCGGGAAATAACCCTCTGGGTTCAGTTTGCCGAATAAACGATTGAAAGTTGCCGCATTCCTCACCATCTTCCGAAAGCACCCGTGTTTTTGGAAGATGGTTTTTTTATGTTCCAACGGGCGAACCGATTAAAACGGGAGGTTTGGGCTTTTTGCGAGATACTATTTTGGTAAAGGTAGTTGGACTTTTCAAGTCCAGCGGAACGGCGCACAGGAACGGGCGGGTTTGGTGTTTTGAAAGGATACTGT
This sequence comes from Sphingobacteriales bacterium, assembly GCA_031424975.1. Taxonomy (GTDB): domain Bacteria; phylum Bacteroidota; class Bacteroidia; order Cytophagales; family 172606-1; genus Xanthocytophaga. Next base: position 1,549 of record JANPIL010000300.1, on the reverse strand, counting down.
TTTAAGTTGGGATGTCCCGGTGTCCAAGTGTGCCGGAGCCGAAAATCCATCACCGCCGCCGAGATAGGAATCTCGGAACATGGGCGGCACGAGATAAGAATCTCGCGCCAGTGGTTGCCACGGTTCACAAAACGCCAATTGTTTTTCCAATCCGTGTTTATCTTCTTAGCTTTGGAGGGCTAAGTTTTTGGTTATCAACCCTGTTTTTTCTACCCATGCACTATTACAATTCCATCGTAGATACAATCGGCAACACGCCGCTGGTCAGGCTGAACCGCGTGAACCAAGGGATCAAAGGCACGATACTGGTCAAGGTCAAATATTTCAACCCCGGCAACTCGGTCAAGGACCGCATCGGCATTAAAATGATCGAGGATGCTGAAAAGGCCGGAATCCTCAAGCCGGGCGGTACCATCATCGAAGGCACCTCGGGCAATACGGGCATGGGCTTGGCGCTGGCGGCAATCACGAAGGGTTACAAGTGCATTTTCACGGTATCGGACAAGCAGTCGCAGGAGAAAATCAGCGTTTTGCGGGCGATGGGTGCCGAAGTAATCGTGTGCCCGACCAACGTGGCTCCCGAAGATCCGCGCAGCTACTACTCGATAGCCCGGCGGCTGAACCGCGAGATTCCCAACTCGTTCTACCCAAACCAATACGACAACCCGTCGAATGCGGCGGCGCACTACGAAACCACCGGCCCCGAAATATGGCGGCAGACCGAGGGCGAAATCACGCATTATGCCTGTGGCGTGGGCACGGGCGGCACGCTTTGCGGAGCCGGAAAGTTTCTGAAGGAACAGAAGCCGGGCGTGGTTACGGTGGGCATTGACACCTACGGCTCGGTATTTAAAAAGTACAAGGAAACGGGCATCTTCGACGAAAACGAGATTTACCCGTACCTGACCGAAGGCATCGGCGAGGATATATTGCCCAAAAACGTGGATTTCAACGTGATTGACCACTTCGTGAAGGTGACCGATAAGGATTCGGCTATCATGACCCGGCGGCTGGCCCGCGAGGAAGGGCTGTTTCTGGGCTGGTCGTGCGGTTCGGCGGCTTTCGGTGCGCTGGAATATGCCCGCGAAAACCTCAAGGACGGCGATGTGATGGTGGTGGTGCTGCCCGACCACGGCACGCGCTACCTGAACAAAATCTACAACGACACGTGGATGAAAGACCGGGGCTTCTTGGAACTGCGCGACTTTGCCACCGCCCGCGACATTATCCGTGCCAAGAATGGGGCGGACCATTTGGTGACGGTGGACAAATCCATGAAAATAAGCGAGGCGGTGCGGATGCTGACAAAGGAGGGCATTTCGCAGATTCCGGTGACCGAAAACGACAGCATCGTGGGCAGCCTGACGGACTCGAAAATCCTGAGCCAATTGATTGAAAAGCCCGAAATCAAAGACCGGCTTGTTGGCGAACTGATGGACGCGCCGTTCAAATTCGTGGGCATGGACAATACCTTGGATGTGCTGTCGTCGCTGATAGACAAGGAAAACAAAGCCCTGATGGTGCGCGACGAACTGAACCGCATCCACAT
>JANPIL010000299.1:0-2600 GCA_031424975.1 Sphingobacteriales bacterium | reverse complement strand
TGTGAAGCCGCTTTTTTCAAACAGTTTCTTGCCGTTCGCATCCATCACCAGCACGGTGTAGGCCGGAGAAAGGCTGATATTTTTGATATCCCACGTGTCGTTGGCCCCGTCGCCGTTGGGCGAGAAGAATTTCTTGGGCAGCAGCGCAATCTCATTGCCGGGCACTTCGGGTACTTCGCGCACCTCCACCCGGATGTCGTCTGAGACGGCGGTTTGCCGGTCGGCGGCGGTAAATGTAAACACGTAAACGCCGTTCCGCAAGCCCGACAGCGTTACCTGCAACTGGTTAGCATTGGTGAGCGTGGCCTGAGACGGGCCGGATTTCTGCTTCCACTCAGTCCTGACAATATCCGTTGTGCCGTCCGGGTCGGTCACGGTTCCCCGCAGCGTCACCGAACTTTCCAGGACAAGGATAGACGGTTCGCCCGCGTCCACTACGGGCGGGCGATTGGCTTGTGCCCACACGGAAAGCGGAAACAGGAATGGAAAAATAAGGATTGTCCGGATATGCTTCATGTTCAACTTGGGGTTTTACGCCAACCGGCAAGACCAAACCAGCGGTTGTGCGCTTTTATACGCGATTGCGATGCCAAAGTTATTGTCAAGCGTGAACGGGTTTGGGCTTTCCGAAAGCTGAAAGCCCCGTCTTTAGCGGGGATACTATTTTTCGAAACGGCCGCGCAGGAGCGTTTCCATTGACCGATCACGAAAAGCCAACCGCCATGAAACGGGCAGGTTCAAACCGTGAGGCCGCCATCGGCCGTGAAAACCGCCCCGGTGCAATACGCCGACAAGTCGGAGGCCAAAAACAAGGCCAGCGACGCAATTTCATCGGTGGTGCCCATGCGGGCCAGCGGGGTCATGCGCATGAAGTGTGCCAGCATCTTCTCGTTTTCCCACAAGGTCTGGCTGAACTTGGTTTTTATCAGCCCCGGACAAATCGCGTTCACGCGGATGTTGTCGCCGCCCCACTCCTTGGCCATCACTTTCGTCAGCATCAGCAACGCCGACTTGCTGACGCTGTAAATGCCCAGCCCCACCGACGGATGCAAGCCTTCCACGCTGCTGATGTTGATTACCGAACCGCCGCCACGCTGCTTCATGACCGGGTAGGCCAGTTTTGCGAGTTCAAACGGAGCCTTCACGTTCACCTGCATGATCTTGTCAAACGCCGCTTCACCGCAATCCTGCACAGGCCCGAACACCGGGTTGGCGGCGGCATTGTTCACGATAATGTCCACGCCACCGTACACGCGCATGGTTTCGTCAAAAAGATGTTTCAGATGCGCCATATCGCCGGCATTGGCGGCCACGCCCGTGGCCTCGCCGCCCGCCAGTTTAATGGCCTGCGCCACTTCGTCCACGGCTTCCTGCTTGCGGCTGCTCACCACCACCTTGGCTCCGGCGGCGGCCAAAAAATGCACGATGCCTTCGCCGATGCCCTTGCTGGCTCCGGTAACGATGGCGATTTTATCGGTCAGGTCAAAAACAGGAGCGGTCATGGTTTCTGGATGGGAAAGCCAACAGTCCACGGACGACAGTCCGCAGAAAAGCGGGGGGTTTCGTGTTTTTGGAAGATACTATTTTGTGGCATCCGTCTTGGCTTGCAGGCTGTCAGGTTCCACGGATTATTTTGTTGCGTTCGTAAACCCTGTCAAGGCCGGTTCATAGCATTCCGCCATCAATGGGAATGGCTTTGCCGGTCATGAAAGAAGATTGCTCGGAACACAGGAAAAGAATGACATTCACGATTTCGAGCGGCGTTGCCAAGCGGCGCATCGGGATGGATTTGATGAGTTTTTCGGCATAGTCCGGGTCGGTCATGATCGAATCCTGCACCATGGGCGTATCCGTGAAAACCGGGCACACGGCATTGACCCGGATGTTGTGCCGCACGTATTCCAGGGCGGCGGTCTTGGTCATGCCCACCACAGCGTGCTTGCTGGCGGCGTAGGCAATGTTGCCCGGCACGGCGGCGAGGCCGGCCACGGAAGCCACATTCACAATCACACCGCTTTTTTGCCGCACCAAGTGCGGCAACTCGTATTTCATACACAGCCAGACACCTTTGGCATTGATGTCCAGCACGTTGTCCCAGGTTTCCTCCTCATACAAGTGCGTCACCGTTTTCATGGTTCCGCCAGAAATCCCGGCATTGTTGAGGCAAAAATCCAACTGGCCGTATTCGCGCATTCCCGCCTCCACCATTGCCTCCACTTGCGCGGCCCGGCTCACGTCGCACCGCACAAACAGGCTCCGTCCGCCGCCACACCGGATGCTTTCGGCCACTTCGGCTCCGGCACTTTCATTCACGTCTGATAGTATAACCGCCGCACCGTGCCGGGCAAATTCCCCGGCGGCCAGCTTGCCGATGCCCGAAGCGGCTCCGGTGATGAGGGCGACTTTATTTTGGAAAGACATGGAAATGACGGATGAAGCCTCCCCCAACCCCCTCCGAAGGAGGGGGCGGCCTCCCCTAAATCCCCCGAAGGAGGGAATTTTCAAAAAGGCGGGTTTGGCAATTGAAAAAGATACTATTTTTTTCTCCCTCTCCCACGCCGAGTCGTGGCTTTCAGCTTCGGGGAGGGCTGGGGTGGGGC